>CALDVP010000214.1 GCA_937924195.1 uncultured Lysobacterales bacterium | reverse complement strand
GCCGGCCAGCGCGCGGCGAGCGCGGACAGTGCCTGGCCGCGGTGGCTCACGCGCCGCTTGGCCTCGAGGTCGAGTTCGGCCGCGGTCCGGTCGAGCCGGGGATCGAGGAAGATCGGGTCGTAGCCGAAGCCGCCCGCGCCGCGCGGGGCCTCGAGGATCGAGCCATACCAGCGGCCCTCTGTGATCAGCGGGTCCGGGTCCTCGGGCGTCCGCAGCCACACGACCACGGCCACGAAGTGCGCACGGCGGCGCGCGATCGGCACGCCATCGAGTTCGGCCAGCACGCGCGCGATGTTGGCGGCATGGTCGCCATGGCGACCGGCGTAGTGCGCTGAATAGAGGCCCGGGCGCCCGTCGAGCGCATCGATGACGAGCCCCGAATCATCGGACAGCGCCGGCAGTCCGGTCAGGCGCGCCGCGTGGCGGGCCTTCAGGATCGCGTTCTCGACGAAGGTGAGGCCCGTCTCGTCGGCGTCGTCGACGCCGAGTTCGCGCTGGGCGACCAGTTCCACCGGCTGGCCCGCGAGGGCGTGTCGGATCTCGGCCAGCTTGCCGGCGTTGCCGGTCGCGACGACGACGCGCATCGCGGACTCAGTCGGCCGCGAGCGCCGCCCGTTGCGCGGCGAGGAGCTGGGCGACGCCGTGGCCGGCGAGGACCAGCATCGCGTCGAGCTCGTGCCGGCGGAAGGCGTGACCCTCGGCGGTGCCTTGGAGTTCGACGAAGGCGAGGGCGTCGTTCATCACGACGTTCATGTCGGTCTCGCATTCGGCGTCCTCGGCGTAATCCAGGTCGAGCACCGGTACGCCGCGCCACACCCCGACCGAGACCGCGGCCACCTGCCCGTGGATCGGGTCGCGCGGGACCTGCTTTTTCCCGAGAAGCCAGCGGACCGCGTCGACCAGCGCGACGTAGGCGCCGGTGATCGCGGCCGTCCGGGTGCCGCCGTCGGCCTGGAGCACGTCGCAGTCGAGCGTGATCGTGCGCTCGCCCAGGGCCCTGCGGTCGACGACCGCACGCAGTGCACGGCCGATGAGGCGTTGGATTTCGAGCGTCCGCCCCCCCTGCTTGCCGGCGGAGGCCTCGCGACTGGTGCGGGTGTGGGTCGCGCGCGGCAGCATCCCGTATTCAGCCGTGACCCAGCCCTCCCCCTTGCCGCGCAGAAAGGGCGGCACGCGCTCCTCGACGCTGGCGGTGCAGAGCACCCGGGTCTCGCCGAAGGCGACCAGCACCGAGCCTTCGGCATGGCGCGTGTAGCGGCGCTGGATCGTGACCGGACGCAGGGCGTCGGGCGCGCGGCCGCTGGGGCGGATCGGCGAGGTCATCGGGGAGGCCGGTCGGCGGAACGGGCGCCGAGGGTACCATTCGGGTTCTGCTTCTTCCGGACGCATCGCCCGCATGATTCGCAGCATGACAGCCTTCGCCGCGCGCGAGGCCGGCTCGCCCCTCGGCACGCTGGCGTGCGAGATGCGGTCGGTGAACCACCGCTTTCTCGAACTCTCGCTGCGGTTGCCCGAGGAGCTGCGGAGCTTCGAGCCGACGATCCGCGAGGCCGTCGTCGCGCGCGTGACGCGCGGCAAGGTCGAACTCTCGATTCGACTACGCGGTGCCTCGATCGCGCCCGAACTGGCGCTCGACGAGGCGATGCTCGCGCAGCTCGGGGCGGCGGCGCGGATCGTCGCGCGCGAGTTCCCGACGCTCGGGGTCGATCTGGTGCGCGTGCTCGAGTACCCAGGTGTGCTGCGGCGCGCCGACGTCGACGCCGCGGCCGTAGGCGAGGCCATCGCGGGCCTCGTCGATGCGACGCTCGACGACTTCGTCGCCGCTCGCGGTCGCGAGGGCGCAAAGCTCGCCGCGGCCATACGCGAGCGCCTCGACGGCATCGAGCGCGTGGTCGCGCAGGTGCGCAATTGGTTGCCCGAGATCCGCACCGCCGCGAGGACGCGGCTCGAGTGGCGCATCGCCGACCTCGGCCAGACGCTGGAACCTGGCCGCGTCGAGCAGGAACTGGTGCTACAGCTCGCCAAGCTCGACGTCGACGAAGAACTCGATCGGCTAGCCGCGCACGTCGGCGAGGTGCGGCGTGTGCTGACGCGCCCCGAGCCCGCTGGACGCCGGCTCGATTTCCTGCTGCAGGAGTTCAACCGCGAGGCCAATACCCTGGGCTCGAAGTCGGTCGACCAGCGCACCACCAATGCCGCGGTCGAGCTCAAGGTGCTGATCGAGCAGGTTCGCGAGCAGGTGCAGAACCTCGAATGAGCGTGCGCGGCATCCTGCTTATTGTCGCCGCCCCCTCCGGTGCCGGGAAGACCTCGCTGGTCCGGGCCCTGCTTGAGCGGGAGCCGGGCATCGCGCTGTCGGTGTCGTACACCTCGCGCGCGGCGCGTCCCGGCGAGGTCGACGGCGTCCACTATCACTTCGTTTCGCGTGCCGAGTTCGAGGCCATGGTCGAGGCCGGGGAGTTCTTCGAGCACTTCGTCGTCCACGGCGACCTCAAGGGGACAGCGAAGCGAGCGGTTCTGCCGCTGCTCGAGTCCGGCCGCGACGTGCTGCTCGAGATCGATTGGCAGGGCGCGCGCAAGGTGCGCGAGCAGGTGCCCGAAGCGCGAAGTATCTTCATCGTGCCGCCGTCGCGAGCCGAGCTCGAGCGCCGGCTGCGGCATCGCGCCCAGGATTCCGAGGCCACGATCCAGCGGCGGCTGGCCGATTCCCGGGTAGACATCGCCCACGCGGGCGAATTCGACTATCTCGTCGTCAATCAGGATTTCGAGACGGCGTTGGCGGACCTGGTCGCGATCGTGCGCGCAGAGCGGCTGCGCATGCCGATCCAGCGCCAGCGACTTGGCGGGCTCCTCGCGGAACTCGGCGAGAACTAAACGACACCCGGGGACCCGGTCGGGATGACGCCGCGCAACACCCGCGATCGAGCGAGGCGCCTTGTCGGCCCGAGGCGGACCGCCTATGCTAGTCCGACGTTGCGCTGGATCACGGCGCGAAACCCCTGATTCACAAGGATATTAGATGGCCCGGATCACCGTGGAAGACTGCCTCGAGGTGGTCGACAACCGCTTCGAGCTCGTGCTGATGGCGTCCAAGCGCGCGCGCCAGCTCGCCAAAGGCGCCGAGACCGCGCTGACCGCGCACGAGCGGGACAAGCCGACGGTGCTCGCGCTGCGCGAGATCGCCGATCGGCTGGTCACTGCGGACATGATTGCGGAGATCGACCGCATCGAGAAGGAAAAGGCGGAGCGCGAGGCCCTCGAGTGGGCCGCAGCCGAGGTCGTCGACGACGATCTCTCGAAGGGCGGCGACGACCTCTGATCGTCGCCCGGCCGGGCGCCAGGATGCCCGGCTCGAGTCCCACGCGGCTCGCCGAGACCGGTCGCCGCGCGTCCGCGACGAGATGACGCAAGGCCCAGCCACTGCGCTGGCCGAGGCGGTGGCGTCGGAGTTGCCGCCGTTCGTCCAGCAACTCGAGGACAAGCTCGGCTACCTGACGCCGGAGGCGCGCCTGCGCGTGCGCCGTGCCTACCTCGTCGGCGCCGCAGCACACGGTCTGCAGACCCGCAAGAGCGGCGAACCCTACATCACTCATCCGGTCGCGGTCGCCGGCCTGCTCGCCGATATGCGGCTCGATGCCGAGGCGCTCGCCGCAGCGATCCTGCACGACACGATCGAGGACACGGACCTGACCCGCGCCGATCTCGAGCGCTACTTCGGCGCCGACGTCGCAGACCTGGTCGAGGGCGTCACCAAGCTCGACAAGATTCAGTTCCAGACCCGCCAGGAAGCCCAGGCCGAGAGCTTTCGCAAGATGATGCTGGCGATGTCGCGGGATCTCCGCGTCATCCTGATCAAGCTCGCCGACCGGCTCCACAACATGCGCACGCTCGACGCGATGGGCGACGATTCGCGTCGCCGCATCGCGCGCGAGACGCTCGAGATCTACGCGCCAATCGCCCAGCGGCTGGGCATGAACCGGATCAAGGCGGAACTGCAGGACCTGGGCTTCCGCGCGCTGCATCCGCTGCGCCATCGGATCCTGGCCGAACGTCTTGGGCAGAACTATCGCGCAAAGCGCGAGGCGATGGAGCGGCTCGAGGCTGCGCTCGGCGAGCGGCTGCGGCAGATGGGCATCGCGGCTCGACTGGTCAACCGGATCAAGTCGCCCTATAGCGTCTACCGGAAGATGCGCGACGAGCACAAGAGCTTCGACGAGGTGCTCGACGTGCTCGGCGTGCGCGTGATCGTGGCCGACGTGATGCACTGCTACATGGCGCTCGGCGTAGTCCACGCGCTGTACAAGCCGCTCGAGGGGCGCTTCAAGGACTTCATCGCGATTCCGAAGGCCAACGGCTACCAGAGCCTGCACACCGTGCTGTTCGGGCCGCACGGGGCGCCGATCGAGGTCCAGATCCGGACCGAGGACATGGACGTGCTGGCCGAGCGCGGCATCGCCGCCCACTGGGCCTACAAGACCGACGCGCAGCCCGCGAACGCCGCGCAGGTCCGTGCGCGCGAGTGGCTGACGAACCTCCTGTCGCAGCAATCGGCCGAAAGCTCCTCGCTCGAGTTCGTCGAGAACGTGCGTGTCGACCTGTTTCCCGACGACGTGTACGTGTTCACGCCGGCCGGCGACATCCTGGCGCTGCCGCGCAATGCCACCGCGCTCGACTTCGCCTACGCGGTGCATACCAGTGTTGGCGCTCATGCGGTCGCAGCTCGCGTGGACGGGCGGCTGGCGCCGTTGCGCTCGCGGCTCCAGAGCGGGCAGCGCGTCGAGATCATCACCGCGCCGTCGGCCCAGCCCTCGCCGGACTGGCTGTCCTTCGTCGTCTCGAGCAAGGCCCGCACCGCGATCCGCCAGCACCTGAAGCGGATGCAGCACGAGGACGCGATCGACCTCGGCCATCGGATGCTGGATCGTGCGCTGGCCGCGCAATCGAGTTCGCTCGATTCGGTGTCGCCCGACGTGCTCGACAGCTATCTAGCCGAGCACCGCCTGCGACGGCTCGAGGACCTGCTCTCGGAAATCGCGCTCGGCAACCGCATGCCGCAACAGGTCGCGCAGGCGCTGACTCGTCGCGCCGGGGACGCGGCGCCGACAGCGGCCGGCCCGGACGGCGAGAAGATCCTGATCTCGGGCGCCGAGCGCGGGGTGCTGAGTTTCGGCGTCTGCTGCCACCCGATTCCCGGCGATCCGATCATCGGTTACCTGTCGTCGGGCAAGGGCGTCGTCGTGCACCGCGCCGATTGCCCGAACGTGCCGGAGTTCCGCAAGACGCCCGAGCGTCTCGTCCCGGTCGACTGGGATCGCCACGTCGAGGGCGAGTACCGGGTGCAACTGCGGGCGGTGGTCGACAACCGCCCCGGAGTGCTCGCGACCGTGGCGGCCGCGATCGCCGAGGCCGAGGCCAACATCGAGAATGTCGAGTACCAGGACCGCGACGTCACCACGGCCGCGCTGCTGTTCACGCTCGAGGTCCGGGATCGAAAGCATCTCGCCGATGTGATGCGGCGCATGCGTCGCGCCGAGGTCGTGCACACCGCACAACGCCATCCCGTCTGAGGTGCTGGCACCGCGCGCCTGCCGGGCGCTCGTATCATCGGCGCACCACGGCTGATGAGGACCCCGTAATGCCGAGGCAGTACATCCACACCGACCGCGCGCCGGCGGCGATTGGTACCTACTCGCAGGCCATCCGCGTCGGCAGCACGGTCTACCTGTCGGGCCAGACCCCGCTCGATCCCGCGACCGGCGAACTGGTCGAGGGTCCGATCGAGGTCCACATCCGGCGCGTCTTCGACAATCTCAAGGCGGTGGCCGAGGCCGCCGGCGGCGACTTCACGAAGGTCGTCAAGCTGCACGTGTTCCTGACCGACCTGTCGAACTTCACCCGGCTCTCCGAGGTGATGAAGGAATACTTCGAGCCGCCGTATCCGGCGCGCTCGACCATCGAGGTCAAGGGCCTGCCGCGCGGCGCGCCGGTCGAGATGGACATGATCATGGTGCTCGACGACTGAGCGCGGTGCCGTCCAGCCCCGCGTCCGTCGCCGACCCGGGCGATGCGCCGCGGCCCGGACTGCGCGGCGTCGGCCCGGCGCTGGCCGCGAAGCTCGCCGGGATCGGGCTCGCGCGGGTGCGCGACCTGTGGTTCCACCTGCCGCTGCGCTACGAGGACCTGACCCGGATCGCGCCGATCGCGGACCTCGTGCCCGGCGCGCCGGCGCAGGTGGAGGGCGTGGTCGAGGCGGTCGAGCGTGGCTTCCGCTTCCGGCCGCAACTGCGCGTCGCGCTGGGCGATGGCAGCCGCTCCACCCTGACCCTGCGCTTCTTCCACTTCAACCGCGCGCAGGCCGAGCGCTTCGCGCCCGGCAGCCGCTGGCGCGTGCACGGCGAGGTCCGCGCGGGCGCGCACGGCCTCGAGATGGTCCATCCCACCTGCCGGGCGGTCGAGCCGGGCGCGCCGCTCGACGCCGCGCTGACGCCGGTCTATCCGAGCACCGACGGCGTCCATCCGAAGCGGATCGCCGCCCTCGTCCATCAGGCGCTGGCGTGTCTGCCCGAGGACGCCGCGCTCGAATGCGTGCCGGCGGCGTGGCGGCGCAAGCTTGGCCTGGGCTCACTGCGCGACGCGCTGCGCTTTGTGCACCGTCCACCGCCGGATGCCGACGTCGCGGCGCTCCTCGCCGGACGTCACCCGGCACAGGCGCGGCTCGCCTTCGACGAGCTGCTCGCCCATCGCCTGAGCCTGCGGCGCCTGCGCCGCGACGTGCACGCACGGCCGGGCCCGGTGATCGCAGGGCCCGGCGCGCGGCGGGACGGCCTGCTCGAGGGCTTCGGCTTCGCGCTCACCGGCGCCCAGCGCCGCGTGCTCGGCGAGATCGAGGCCGACCTCGCGCGCGGCCGGCCGATGCTGCGCCTGGTGCAGGGCGACGTCGGTTCCGGCAAGACCGCGGTCGCGGCGCTCGCGGCGCTCGCTGCCGTCGATGCCGGCTGGCAGGCCGCGGTGCTGGCGCCGACCGAGGTGCTGGCGAGCCAGCACCGCGCGAGCTTCGAGCGCTGGCTGGCGCCGCTGGGCGTGCGCGTCGCGTGGCTCGCCGGCAGCCTGACGCCGAAGCAGCGCCGGCTGGCGCTCGAGACCGTCGCTGGCGAGGCCGACGTGGTCGTCGGCACCCACGCGCTGATCCAGGACGACGTGCGCTTCCGGCGCCTCGGGCTCGCGATCGTCGACGAGCAGCACCGCTTCGGCGTCCACCAGCGACTCGCCCTGCGCGAAAAGGGCGCGGACGGCGCGACGCCGCACCAGCTGGTGATGACGGCGACGCCGATCCCGCGCACGCTGGCGATGACCGCCTACGCCGATCTCGACGTCTCGGTGATCGACGAACTGCCGCCCGGGCGCACGCCGGTGACGACCGTGGTGATGAATGCGGGTCGCCGCGACGAGGTGGTCGAGCGCATCCGCGCCTATTGCGCCGTGGGGCGACAGGTTTACTGGGTCTGCACGCTGATCGAGGAGTCCGAGCAGCTCGAGGCCCAGGCCGCCGAGGCCGTGCACGCGGCGCTCGTCGCCGCGCTGCCCGACCTTGGCATCGGCTTCGTCCACGGCCGCATGCGTCCGGCCGACAAGGCCCGGGTGATGGCCGAATTCAAGGCGGGCGGGCTGGCGGTGCTGGTCGCGACCACGGTGATCGAGGTCGGCGTCGACGTGCCGAATGCCAGCCTGATGGTGATCGAGAACGCCGAGCGGCTGGGCTTGTCGCAGTTGCACCAGTTGCGCGGCCGGGTCGGACGCGGCGCGGCGGCCGCGACCTGCGTGCTGCTCTACCAGCCGCCGTTGTCGCAGGCCGCGCGCGAGCGGCTCGACGTGATGCGCGAAACCAATGACGGTTTCCGCATCGCCGAAAAGGACCTCGAATTGCGCGGCCCCGGCGAAGTGCTCGGGACCCGCCAGACCGGCATCGCCGGATTCCGCGTCGCCGACCTGTCGCGCGACGCTGCGCTGCTGCCGACGGTTTCCGAAACCGCCGAAACCCTGCTGGCGATCGACCCCGCCGCCGCCGACCGCCTGATCGTGCGCTGGATCGGGCAGGGCGTGCGCTATGTGGATGCCTGAGGTGGCTTGACCAACGATGGGAAGGGGGGGGTTGCGAATCCAGCCGCCGGGCTGGAGCTCAGGATTTTCAGCGAATCGAGGGATATCGGGAGAGGGTTCATGATGAATGCCATGCACGCCGTCCGTTCGTTCTTCATCGGCCTGGCCGTGCTGCTTGGTCAGGCCTACTCCGCGCCCGCGTCCGCGGCGGCCCTCGACGTCGAACTCCATCATCCGCTGGCATACGCACTGGATAATGTCGCGCAGCAGGTCGCTGTCCGGGCCCTTTTCGAGCAGCTCGGCAAGGTTCATGCTCATCTGGGTCATCGTGGTGTCCCTTGGTTGGCTGAGTCCGCAAACCCAACATACCCAAGGCGCCACGACGACCTCTCCACTTACCCCAAGCCCATGCCGATCAAGGGGCTCAGAGCGGGGCTGTTACACCACGTCCGGGGACACGGCCATCGGTCTCGACCGATCGGGACCTTTTTACCAGGGTGCCGCATCCATCGGCTTCATCGCCGCGCTGAACCACTGGCTGACGGTCGATCCGACCCGCTTCGGCCCGGAGTTCACGCCGCGCAGCCGATGGACCGAGCGACTCGAGTCGATCACGCTCCGGCTGGGCCCGTGGGTGTTCGCCAAGCGCTTCGAGCCGCTGGAGGCGGTGGTGATCGACTTCCACGACGAGGAAGGCTTCCATGTCCGGGTGCGTTTCGATCGGCCGACGCGCGCACCGGACCCGATCATCGAGGGCGTCCGTGCCTTCGGGGGCCAGGCGATTCCGCCGCGCGTCGCGGTCGCCGAGTCGCCACCGCCCATGCGCTGGCACTTCGCCACGCTCCGCGAGCGCGACCGGTTCCTCGCCGCCCTGTCGTGCGACGGTGTCCGCGTGTCCGAGGTACCTCCGACCGAGGAGGGTGTCGAGGGTCCCCGAACGCCAGCGTCGGTCGACGGTGCTCCCGGCGTCGAATGCCGCTACTCGAGGATATGGCTGGAAGGGTGCTGGCCCGTGGGCGCGGAGCGCTGAGGCAGGGGCTGAGCGGCTTGCGAGCCGATTGCTTCAAGACGACGCGCCGGTTTGCGGTCCGCGGCTCCGATGACACGGCCTCGGCTCCTATCATCCCGTGATGACCAAGCTCCTGATCGACACCGACCCGGGCGTCGACGACGCGCTCGCGATCCTGATGGCCTTCGCCGACCCCGCGGTCGAGGTCGTGGGCCTCACCGTCGCGGCTGGCAACGTCGGCCTCCACCACACCGTCCGCAACGCGCTGCGCCTGGTCGAGACCGCGGGCCTCGACCTGCCGGTGCATCCGGGCTGCCCGGCGCCGATCCTGCCGCCGCCCCCGAGCGCGGCCTTCGTGCACGGCGAGGATGGCTTCGGCGACGCCGGGCTGCCCGAGCCGGCACGGAGGGCCTCCTCCGTGCACGCGGTCGACGCGATCCTCGAGGCCGCGCGACGCCATGCCGGGGAACTGACGCTGGTCTGCCTCGGACCGCTGACGAATCTAGCGGTCGCGCTGATGATCGATCCGACGCTCCCGAGCCGGGTGCCGCGCTTGGTCGTGATGGGCGGCGCGGTCGACGGCCGCGGCAACACCGAGCGAATCAAGGCCGAGTTCAACATCGGCTTCGACCCGGAGGCCGCCGACATCGTGTTTCGGCGCTGGCCGCACTTCGAACTGGTCGACTGGGAGGCGACGCTCGCACACGGCATCCCGTTCGACCGGCTCGATGACTGGCTCACGGCCGAGACACCAGGCGCGCGGCTGATGCGCGCGATCGCCGAAAAGCGTCATGCGTGGGTCCGCGCCCACCGCTCGGCGACGCATTCGCACCTGGCCGATGCTCTGGCCATGGCCGTGGTGCTCGAGCCTGCACTGGTCGCGGAGGCCGAGGAGCGCCACGTCAGCGTGTCGCTGGTCGGCGAGCACACCCGCGGGATGACCGTGGTCGACTGGACGTGTCGGACGGGCCTTGCCGCCAACGTCCGGATTGCGCGCCGCATCGACCAGGCCGGTTTCGAGCGTCGGGTCGAGGGCGCGCTGCGGGCCGGTTGAAGGCAGCCGGGACGAGCGGCCGTGAGCGGCTTGTATGGCCCGCCGCGCGGGGCTATGATGCTCGACTTTTACGCGAGGCCCCTGTCATGAAGGCCGACATCCATCCGAAGTACCAGCCGGTCGTGTTTCACGACGTCACCGGGGACTTCAAGTTCCTGACCCGGTCGACGATGACCAGCAAGGAAAAGATCACCTGGGAAGACGGCAACGAGTACCCAGTGGTCAAGGTCGAGATTTCGAGCGCGTCGCACCCGTTCTACACGGGCAAGCACAAGATCGTCGACACCGCGGGCCGCGTCGACAAGTTCCGCAAGCGCTACGCCAAGTAAGCGCGCAGCGCCTTTGGCGCGGTTCCTGCACGCAGATCCGGGGGCTGCCGTCGTTGGACGGCAGCCCTCGCGCATTTGGACGGCTTGCCACGTCGAGCGCGCACCGAGCGTCGCGCCCTTCGACCTTTCGCTGACGGCGGGATGACATCGTCGCGTGCGATAATCCCGCGGTTGCAGAACGGGCGTTAGAGACTGCGGCTCCCGCTGCCGGGACCTCCGCGGCCCATCCGCCCCGGGCCCACCGAAGCGAACGAGGATCCGCCGTGACCGAGAGCGTCTCCCTGACCGATGCCGCCAACCACACCGTTTCCCTGCCGCTCGTGTCCGGCACGATCGGTCCCAAGGCGGTCGACATCGGCAAGTTGCACAAGGAAACCGGTCTCTTCACCTACGACCCGGGCTTCATGTCGACGGCGAGCTGCCGCAGTGCGATCACCTACATCGACGGCGACGCGGGCGTGCTCATGTACCGCGGCTATCCGATCGAGCAGCTGGCAAAGCACTCGAACTTCCTCGAGGTCGCCTACCTGCTGATCCACGGCAACCTGCCTTCGAAGGCCGAATTCGCCGCTTTCGACCACGAGGTCACGCACCACACGATGATGCGCGAGTCGATGCGGAGCTTCTTGAATGGCTTCCACTACGACGCGCACCCGATGGCCATGCTGTGCGCGATGGTCGGCTCACTCGCGGCCTTCTATCATGATTCGACCGACATCGACGATCCGAAGCAGCGCTACCTCGCCGCGATCCGCCTGATCGCGAAGATGCCGACGATGGCCGCGGCCGCGTACCGCTACTCGATCGGCTGGCCGATCCGCTTTCCGCGCAACAACCTCGACTACTGCACGCGCTTCCTGCACATGATGTTCGAGGTGCCGTCCGAGCGCCTCGAACTGCCGGAGGTTGCGGCGAAGGCGCTGGACCTGCTGTTCATCCTGCACGCCGACCACGAGCAGAACGCCTCGACCTCGACCGTGCGCCTGGTCGGCTCGACCGGCGCCAACCCCTACGCCTGCATCGCGGCCGGTATTGCCGCGCTGTGGGGGCCAGCGCACGGTGGCGCCAACGAGGCAGTGCTGAAGATGCTCGAGGAGATCGGCACGCCGGATCAGGTGAGTCGCGCGATCGACAAGGCCAAGGACAAGAACTCGGGCTTCCGCCTGATGGGATTTGGCCACCGTGTCTACAAGAACTACGATCCGCGCGCCGCGATCATCCGGGAGATGACGCACAAGGTACTCGCCGATCTCGGGGTGTCCGACCCGCTGCTCGACGTCGCGATGAAGCTCGAGGAGGCGGCGCTCAAGGACCCGTACTTCGTCGAGCGCAAGCTCTATCCGAACGTCGACTTCTATTCGGGCCTGATCTACAAGGCGCTCAAGATCCCGACCGAGATGTTCACCGTGATGTTCGCGCTCGGCCGCACCCCCGGCTGGATCGCGCACTGGCTGGAGCAGCACGTCACGCCGGACGCCAAGATCGGTCGCCCGCG
>CALDVP010000213.1 GCA_937924195.1 uncultured Lysobacterales bacterium | reverse complement strand
TCCGGCACCGCTGGTCGACATCGCTTCACCCGTGCCCGGCACCGGTGGTCCCGGCGCCGAGCAGCTGTCTCCGCTCGCGGCGGACCGGCTCGCGCGGCGCCTGTGCGCCGAGCCGCAGGCGCTCCATGGCCCGCTGGCGGTGGCGATGGACCTCGCGTACGGAATCGCGTTGCGGATGCGCTGCGGGCTTGCGCTCTCCGATCTCGCGGCGCTCGACTCGCCCGAGCACCCTGGCGTCGTGGGCCTGCCCGCGGCTGCCTGGTCCGCGACCGATCGTGCGCCGGACGAATCCTTCGGACAGTGGGGACTCGCGGACGTGGTCGCCGTGACCCGTCGGGGTCGCGTCGATTGGGCCGATTACCGCTCGTCAAGGGACTATCCCCCGCGGCCCTGGCCGTCCGGTGACGCGCGCGACATCACCATCGAGGTCGAGATCGGCCCCGGCGAGATCATGGTCGTGACCAGCCTCGCGCATGCCTTCGGGGGCAACGCGCCGGCGCGGCTCGAGGCTGATGGCGGCGAGATCGATCCGGCCTGGCGCAGTGAGTGGTCGAGCGTGTGGCACCCGGCGCCCGGTCGATCGAGCCGATACCTGCTGCGTCTCTCGGGACGCACGGTCGATGCGTTCGAAGTCGTGGTGTTCCGGCCCGGCCCCTGATGCTTCGGTGGCGGCGCGTCTGGATCGTCGCGGGGCACCTACAATCGCACGATGCAGCTTTCCGATTTCGGCTACGAACTCCCGCCCGGACTGATCGCACAGGCGCCGCTGCCCGAGCGCAGCGCGAGCCGCCTCCTGGTCGCGGACGCCCGCCGTGGCGTGCTCGAGGACCGCATCTTCCGCGAGCTGCCCGATCTGCTCGCGCCGGGCGACCTTATGGTCTTCAACGACACCCGGGTGATCCCGGCGCGGCTCTTCGGCCGCAAGGATTCCGGCGGCGAGGTCGAGATCCTGATCGAGCGTGTGCTCGGCGCACACGAGGCGCTGGCGCAGCTGCGCGCGTCCAAGACCCCGAAGGAAGGCCGGTACATCGACCTCGCCGACGGCACCCGGGTGCGGATCCTTGCGCGCGCGGCGGGCTTCTGGCGGGTCGCCTTCGAAACCGACGAACCGCTCGCGGCGGTGCTGGCGCGGGTCGGCCACATGCCGTTGCCGCCGTACATCGATCGCCCCGACACCGAGGCCGACCGCGAGCGCTACCAGACGATCTACGCCGAGAAGCCCGGCGCGGTCGCGGCGCCGACCGCGGGCCTGCACTTCGACGCGCCGCTGCTCGAAAGGCTCGACGCGATGGGGGTCGGGCGCGCCTTCGTCACGCTGCACGTCGGCGCCGGCACCTTCCAGCCGGTGCGCGTCGACGATCCGACCCGTCACCAGATGCATCGCGAGTGGATCGAGGTCGATCAGTGCCTCATCGACCGGATCGCGGCGACCCGCGCCGCAGGTCGGCGCGTGATCGCGGTTGGCACCACGGTCGTTCGGGCGCTGGAGACCTGCGCCGCATCGGGCGAGCCACGCGCGTACCGCGGTGACACGCAGATCTTCATCTACCCGGGCCACCGCTTCAGGATGGTCGACGCGCTGGTCACCAACTTCCATCTCCCCGAATCGACGCTGCTGATGCTGGTGTCGGCCTACGCCGGGCGCGAGTTCGTGCTGTCGGCCTATCGCCACGCGGTCGCCGCGCGCTATCGCTTCTTCTCGTATGGCGATGCGATGCTGCTGGTGCCGCCGACGCCCGAGGGTGCACCGGATGCAGTTTGACCTCGTTGCGACCTCCGGCCGCGCGCGGCGCGGCCGGCTGACGCTGCCCCACGGCACGGTCGAGACCCCGGCCTTCATGCCGGTCGGCACCTACGGCTCGGTCAAGGCGATGACGCCCGAGACACTGCGTGCGATCGGCGCCGAGATGATCCTCGGCAACACCTTCCACCTGTATCTGCGGCCCGGTCTCGAAGTGATCGAGGCGCACCGCGGGCTGCACGGCTTCATGCGCTGGAGCGGGCCGATCCTGACCGACTCGGGCGGCTTCCAGGTCTTCAGCCTCGCGCACCGGCGCAAGATCACCGAGGCCGGCGTGACCTTCGCGTCGCCGGTCGACGGCTCGAAGGTGTTCCTGTCGCCCGAGGAGTCGATGCGGATCCAGCGCGTGCTCGGCTCCGACGTGGTGATGATCTTCGATGAGTGCACGCCGTATCCGGCGACCGAGCGCGAGGCAGCGGCGTCGATGGCGCTCTCGCTGCGCTGGGCCGAGCGCTCCAAGCGCGCGCACGAGGGCAATCCGAACGCGCTGTTCGGTATCGTCCAGGGCGGCGTCTACCCAGCGCTCCGCGAGCGCTCGGCGCGCGGCCTCCTCGAGATCGGCTTCGACGGTTACGCGGTCGGCGGGCTCGCCGTCGGCGAGCCGGCAGCCGAGCGCGAGGCGACGCTCGATGACACCGTGCCGATGCTGCCGGCGGACCGTCCGCGCTACCTGATGGGCGTCGGCAGGCCGGCGGACCTCGTCGAGGCCGTGCGCCGCGGCATCGACCTGTTCGACTGCGTGATGCCGACCCGCAACGCGCGCAACGGTCACTACTTCGTGCGTGGCGGGGTGCTGCGCGTGCGCAATGCGCGCTACGCCGCCGACACCCGACCGATCGAGGAAGGCTGCGCCTGCTACACCTGCGCCAGCGGCTACAGCCGCGCCTACCTGCGTCACCTCGACCGCTGCAACGAAATCCTGGCCAGCGTGCTCGGCACGATCCACAACCTCCACCACTACCAGCAGCTGATGCGTGAACTGCGTGCGGCGATCGAGGCGGACGCGCTCGAGGATTATGTGGCCGCGTTCCACGCGGTCCGAAGGGTCGATGACGCCGAGGCGGGATAGTCCCGTGGCGAGGGTCCGGTCGCGGCTGTGGGCCAGCCGGGCCGTGGTGCAGGGCGAACAGATCGCTATGCTCCGGCTCCCACCGGAGGGAGGCCTCGAATGAGCGAGACCCGATCGGTCCCGAATCCGCGCATCGCGATCTATCCCGGGACCTTCGACCCGATCACGAACGGACACGTCGATCTCGCGGCCCGCGCGGCGCCGCTGTTCGAGAGGCTGATCGTCGCGATCGCGGAGAGTCCGTCGAAGGGGCCGGCGGTGCCGCTGGACCAGCGCATCGAGCTGGCGCGCACCGCGCTCGACGGCATCCCGAACGTCGAGGTGCGCGGCTTCGACACGCTGCTTGCGACCTTCGTCCGCTCTGTTGGCGCCGGCGTCCTGCTGCGCGGCCTGCGCGCGGTCTCGGACTTCGAGTACGAGTTCCAGCTCGCGAGCATGAACCGGCACCTGATTCCAGAGGTCGAGACGCTGTTCCTGACCCCGGCCGAGCAATACAGCTTCATCTCCTCGACCCTGGTGCGCGAGGTCGCAAGGCTCGGCGGCGACGTGAGCGGCTTCGTCCATCCCGCGGTCGCCGCGGCCTTGCGGCGCCGCTACGGCGGCGGCGCGGGCTGAGGCGCTCCGGGTGGCCGTGGACGGGTCCGGCCAGCTCCGGCCCGCGCTTGGTTCGGCGGTGCGACGACACCACGGCAAAGGCGCGAAGACTGCCGCTAACATCACCGGTCGCCGGCGCATCCGCGCCTCAAGGAGCGTCACCATGCGACTCGTCGTCCTCGCCGCCGCGGTCGCGGCAGTCCTCGCCCTCAGCGCCTGCCAGAAGGAGTCCGGTCAAGCGGCCCCGCCCGAGCAGGTCGCGGCGCCCGCCGAGCGGGTCCCGGTGCCAGTCGGCAACGACACCGAGGCCTGGAAGGCCTATATGCGTCAGGAGTTGGCGCCGCACATGGATCCGCGCCGCTTCCGCAGACCCTTCAGCTACTTCATCCCGGCGGTCGACCCGGCGGCCGAGGACGCGGCCGAGCTCAAGCGCCAGTTCGATGCGCAGAAACAGAACGTCGAGAACGCGATCGGCCGCGGCATCCAGGCCGGCACGATGCTGTCCTTCGCCGGCCCGGATTCGAAGGCAGTCGGCGATGTGATCGTGGAGGCTTTCAAGCTGGCCGGTCCGAAGACGTTGACTGGCGTTCGCATCGTCGTGATCGCGGCGCCCGAGGAGCGCGAGCGCATCGCGGCCGCGGTCGAGCCGAGCGGCGCCGAGTTCATCTTCATCGAGATGAAGTGAGCCCGGCGCGGCGGTCCCGAGGCCGTCGCACGGGACAGCTCCGATGGCGCTGCTGATCACCGACCAGTGTGTCAATTGCGACGTCTGCGAGCCGGTCTGCCCGAACCGGGCCATCAGCGCGGGACGGACGATCTACGAAATCGCGCCGTCCCGTTGCACCGAGTGCGTGGGTCATTACGAGGAACCGCAGTGCGTGATCGTCTGTCCGGTGGAGTGCATCATCGTCGATCCCGAACGTCCGGAGTCGAAGGAGCAACTGCTCGCGAAGTACGAGCTGCTGACCCGGGACGCAGCGGCGTGAGTCGCCTCCGCCGTGTCGGGATGGTGCTGGCGCGGGCCTTCGCGGCGGCGCTGGTCCTGCCGGTCCCGTCGATCGCGGCCGAGGTCCCCGCCGCCAGTGCGGTCGTCAAACCTGCCCAACCGGTCATCGCCTCCGCGCATCGCCTTGCGACGGAGGCCGGACACCGCGTCCTCGCCGACGGCGGCAACGCCTTCGACGCGGCGATCGCGGTCAGCGCCACGCTGGGTCTGGTCGAGCCCGAGAGCTCGGGGATCGGTGGCGGCGGTTTCTTTCTACTGCGACGCGCGTCGGACGGCCACGTCGTCTTCGTCGATGCCCGCGAGCGGGCGCCGATGGCGGCGACCCGAGACATGTTTCTCGACGCCAACGGCCAGCCTATCCCGGAGCGGTCGATCAACGGACCACTCGCGGCTGGCATCCCGGGCCTGCCGGCGGGGCTCGTGCATCTCGCGGAGCGCTACGGGCGGTTGCCACTGGAGCGCTCGTTGATGCCTGCGATCGAGCTCGCCGAGCGCGGCTGGCCGTGGGGCGTGAAGAACCAGGCCATGATCGGCTGGCGCCAGAGGGTGCTCGAGGCCGACCGTGGCGCGCGCGCGCTGTTCCTTCCGGGCGGCAAGCCGCCGGCAGTCGGGACCCGGATGCGCAACCCGGACTATGCGCGAACGCTGCGGCGACTCGCGCGCGACGGCTTCGACGGCTTCTACCGCGGCGACACCGCGCGGCGGCTGGTCGATGGCGTGCGGCGCGCCGGCGGCATCTGGACGCTCGAGGACCTCGCCGGCTATGCGGTGATCGAGCGCGAACCGATCCGCTTTCGATATCGCGGCGCCGAGATCGTGACGGCGCCGCCGCCGTCCTCGGGCGGCGTCGCGCTGGCCTCGATCCTGCATATCCTCGCGCCCTTCGAGCTCGACCAGATGGCGCCGGCGGCCCGCACCCACGTGCTGGTCGAGGCGATGCGCCGGGCCTACCGAGATCGCGCGATCTACCTCGGCGACCCCGACCAGGTGAGGATCCCGGTCGACCTGCTGGTCGATCCGGCCTACGCCGCTGGCCTGCGCGCCGGCATCAACCTCGAGCGCGCGACCCCGAGCGAGCTGCTGCCCGGCATCAGCGCGCGCCCGGGTTCGGACCAGACCACGCATTACTCGATCATCGACGCCGAAGGCAACCTCGCGTCGGTGACCCAGACCGTGAACCTGCCGTTCGGCAACGGGATGGTGATTCCCGGGACCGGTTTCCTGTTGAACAACGAGATGGATGACTTCTCGGTCAAACCCGGCGTGCCGAATGCCTTCGGCTTGGTCGGCGAGGACGCCAACGCCGTCGCGCCGGGCAAGCGGCCGCTGTCATCGATGACGCCGACTTTCGTGCTGGCGCCCGACCGCGTCACCGTGCTCGGCACGCCTGGTGGCAGCCGGATCATCTCGATGGTGCTGCTCGGCGTGCTCGCGGTGCTCGACGGGCAGGGCGCGCAGGCCGTCGCCGACGCACCGCGCATCCACCACCAGTACCTGCCGGACACGCTGTCGGCCGAGCCCGGGGCGCTGGCGCCCGACGTGGTCGAGGCGTTGAAGGCCAAGGGCCATACCGTGTCGCAGGGTGAACGCAACTGGGGCAACATGCAGATCGTTTCGTGGTGGCTCAGCGATGGCCGGGTCGAGGCCGGCTTCGATCGTCGTTGGAAGAGCGCCAGCGTCGACGAACCGACGGACGGAGCGATCTTCCGATGATCGCCCGCAACCGACGCCGCAGGCCGACCGGAGCGGAGGCAGGGCCATGAAGCTGTGGTCGATCCTGGGCAACAGTCAGCGTCTCGACGGCGGCGCCATGTTCGGTAACGCGCCGAAGGCGGTGTGGTCGACGTGGCTGCCGCCCGATGAGCTGAATCGGGTGCCGCTGGCGTGCCGTGCGCTGCTGGTCGACGATCTCCAGGGCAGGCGTGTGCTGTTCGAGACCGGGATCGGCGCGTTCTTCCCGCCGAAACTGCGCCAGCGCTACGGCGTCGTCGAGGAGCGCCATGTCCTGCTCGACTCGCTCGCGGAAGCCGGATTCACCGACGCCGACATCGACGCGGTCGTGATCTCGCACCTCCACTTCGACCACGCCGGGGGGCTGCTCGCGCCCTATGCCGAGGGCGAGCCGCCACGCCTGCTGTTTCCGAACGCGCGCTTCATCGTCGGGCGCAGGGCCTGGGAGCGCGCGCGCCATCCGCACCCGCGCGACCGCGCTTCGTTCATTCCAGAACTGCCGGGGCTGCTCGAGAGCAGTGGGCGGCTCGAGGTCATCGATGGCGCGAACAGCCCGACGCTCGGTCCGAAGGTGCGCTTCCACGCGAGCGATGGCCACACGCCGGGCCTGCTGCTGGCCGAGATCGGGGGCGATGGCGGCGTGGTCTTTTGCGCCGACCTGATCCCGGGCCGGCCGTGGGTCCATGTGCCGATCACGATGGGCTACGACCGCTATCCCGAACTGCTCATCGACGAGAAGCGCCGATTCCTCGATGAGATGCTGGCGCGCGGCGTTCGCCTCTACTTCACACACGATCCCGGCTGCGCGATGGCGCGCGTCACCCGCGACGACAACGGGCGCTTCGCCACTCGTGACGAGCAAGCCGAACTCCGCGGGCTTCCGCTCGCGGCCTGACTTCCACAGACTAGAAGGAGCCCATGATGATTCGCCGACTGCTGACCGCCGCCCTGCTGGCCGCTGCCGTTCCCGCCCTCGCGACCGATTATGGTGCGCCGATCTCGGCTGATGCCGCGCCCGTGCCGCTGGCCCAGGTGCTGGCCGATCCCGACGCCTACAAGGATCGCGAGATCGTCGTCAGCGGCCGCGTCGCGCAGGTCTGCCAGAACAAGGGCTGCTGGGTGATGCTGACCGACGGCGACGCCGCGGCGCGCGTGATGACCCAGCACAAGTACTTCCTGCCCAAGGACGCCAGCGGTGACGCGATCGCGGTCGGCACGCTGACCGAGCGGGTGCTCGATGCCGAGCAGGCCGAGCACATGACGAAGGACGCCGGTCCGGACGCGAAGCCGATCGAGGCCGGTTCCCGCGAGTGGCGCCTGATGGCCGTCTCGATCCGCGTCGTCGACGCGACGCCTTGAACGGTGCCCGCGGCGTCGAGGCGGGCCGATGACGCCGACCATCACCGCACTCTACGCCGGCCTCGCCGGCCTGTTGTTGCTCGCGCTCGCCGTGCTCGTGGTGGCGCGGCGGCGCAGTGCGAAGATCGGCATCGGCGTCGGCGATGACCGCGAGCTCGAGCGGCGCGTGCGCGCGCACGCCAACGCCGCCGAGTACGTGCCGATCGCGCTGCTGTTGCTGCTGCTCGCCGAACTCTCGGGCCTCGGCAGCCACTGGCTGCATGTGGCCGGCATCGCGCTGGTCGGCGCGCGGCTTGCGCACGCCTGGGGACTGACGCGCTCGGCCGGGACCTCGCCGGGCCGATTCGTCGGCACGCTCGGCACCTGGCTCGTGATCCTCGGCCTGTCGGCGTGGCTGGTGCTGCGCGGCGCCGGGATCGCCTGAGATCGTTCGTCAGCGCCCCGGCCAAGGCCGTCCACGGGCGTCGCGTTCCAGGAAGTAGAGTCCGGCGTAGAGCTTCGGGTCGATCGCGTAGCCGCGCGCCATGTGGTCGGCGAGGAACGGGGCGACTTGATCCCGCGGCACGCAATGCACCTGGATCTCCTCGGTCGCGTCGCCGCCGCCCTCGTGGACTCGCGTCAGGTCGAAGGCGCGGACGAAGGTCATCAGCTCGGTGCTCATACCGGCCGACGAAGGTCCGCCCATCACGATCTCGATCCGAGCGGCCTGCCAGCCGGTCTCCTCGAGCAGTTCGCGGCGGGCCGATTCGACGATGCCCTCGTCCTCGCTGCCCGGCAGGTCGCCGACCAGCCCGGCCGGCATCTCGATCGTGCGCGCAGCGATCGGCACACGGTACTGCTCGACCAGCAGCACCTCGTCTTCCGGCGTCTCGGCGACGATGATCACCGCGCCCTTCGGATTGACCCGTTCGACGTACTCCCAAGTCCCGCGCCGGCGGATTCGCAGCCAGCGGCCGTTGAAAAGCAGTTCCGGTTCCGTCATCTTGATCTGCATCCTGTCGCGA
>CALDVP010000212.1 GCA_937924195.1 uncultured Lysobacterales bacterium | reverse complement strand
CATTGCGGCTTCTGCCGCCCAGGGTGCCGTAGCGGTCCATGAGCCAAAGCGCACGCTCGAGAATCGACGCGTGCTCGTTCGGTACGGCAATGCAAAGAGTGGCCGCCTCACCGGCCTGGATCGCGGCGTTGGCTTTCAGGGCGGTGCCGCCGGAGGCCCGCTCGTAAATGAGTGGGCCGTAGCCGAGATAAAGTGCGCTTCCGACAGGATTCCTTACTTCGGGATGCGTCACGGCGCTGTCCTTTGGCCATTGCGACTTTTTCAGCTGACCCTCGCCCCATCGGTCGAGCCTGATCCGCACCAGGCTCTTGCAAAACTCGTTATCAAGCCACGCATTGCCGAACAGCAGGCCCTCCTCATGGCGCTTGTCGGCCACACTGACTCGGAAGCCTTTGCGCGCCGCATACGCGACTCGCCACCATTGCCGCAGCTGCGCCTTGATCGGCGGCGTGCGCCATTGGCCGTTTTGATCGGCATTGCCGAGGAACGCGGGCGTGAGGAAGGTGAGCTGGGGGCGGAGGATTCTCATCGGGGCTGGCGGGGAAGTCGTCATGGCGTCGAGTGTCGCGGACATCGGCGGGCTCCTGGGAAACGGCAATCTTGCGGTGGGATCAGGTGTTGGTCACGCGGTTCAGTGTGGCCTCGAGCTCCTGGGCGAGCCGGTCGGGATTCCGGACGAGTGCCAAATGAGGCCGATGGGTTGGCAGGGAGCCGTGGGCGCAGGCGTTGCGGACGCTCTTGAGCATCCAGTAGGCCTCGCGCTTCCAGTGGGGATGCTTGCGGTCGTCGAGCTCCTCCTCGAACGCCTTTTCGGCACGCTGCTTGTCCACGTACCGGAGCGGGTCGCCGCCCGAGTCCAGGGTTGCGCGCGACAGGAAGGCCTCGAGCCCAAAGAGGCTCGCGCGCAGGAAGTCGCCCCGTCTGAGCGACTGCAGCGCGAGCCGGCGCTGCTGCTCGGCGAGGTCCTTGCCCTCGACCCAGCGCAGCGCCTGCCGCAGGCGACCGCGGAAAAGCTCGGCGACGCCGGCGAGTGGATTCTTCAGACGCTCGCACAGCGGCCTGAGGGCCGTCGCGGCGTCGTGAACATTGGTCAGATTGATGAATCGCCACGCGCGCGGCAGCGCGTTCGTCAGTTCGAGTTCGAGGCCGTCGGCCGCGAGTAGCGGCGCGAAGCGCGAGAAGTCGCCGCTCGCCTCGAAGGCGGCCAACGCTTCGGTCCACGCCTGGAGATGCAGCAGTCCGTCGAGCCGCACGACCGGCGTCTCGCGATCGGATCCGGTCATCTCGAGCGCACCGTAGTAGACCGCATCGACCTCGACCCCGCTGACGTGCGTGAGGTAGCGGGCGGCCGCGAGCGCCAGCATGCCGAGATGCCGGTAGCCGTGGGTCACGTCGATCACGACCCGCTCGCGCTTGGACAGTCGTTCGGCAAGGCGCGCAAGGATGACCTGTTGCTCGGCAGTCTCGGCGGCCGCGCCGATCACGAGCGACCCGACCCGACGGCAGATGGAGCGCTGGATGAGCGGCTCAAACCGTCGAAGCATGTCCTCGTCGACGGCGCTCCGTGCGACCGCGTCCATCAGTTCGAGGCGCTGTGACTCGTCGGCCTGGTCGCCAACCAGGTTCTCGACCAGCACGTCCCACATGCTCGAGGACGTGCCGATCAGGATGAGGCGCTCGGCGCGGACCTGCTCCGCGAGCGCGAGGCCGAAATAGGCCGTTTCCCGAATCTCGCGCTCGCCGAAGCGATAGCGAGCGGTGCGATAGCCCTTGGCGCGATCATCGCGACCCTTGCCGAGGAAGGAGATGAGAGTGGTCATGCGAGGGCCTCGGTCCAACCTTGGGTCCGGCGATTCTGCATTTCCCGGATCGCTGAAGTCACCCTCGCAAAAATGCGGTGTGCCAGATTTGGATGGCGACGGCGAACGCCATCGGTGCATGACGTACGGAAGGGGTCAATGCGTTCGAGTGGAATCGCTTGATCGAACGACGATTTCGACCCCGGCGCCTGCAACGAGGTCGGCGCGGTTCGGTGTCGCTGGCCGCGTCCTCGAGAAGACCGCGTGGCGATCCCGAATCGCGACCAGGCGCCGGGCTAGACTCCGGCGCCCGGTCGGCGCCGCCGGCCTGTCCCCAGCCGACTCCCGATTCCCACAGGTTGCCCATGCACGGAAAGCCCCTCGCTCTCGCCACCCGCGCGATCCACGCCGGCCAGTCGCCGGATCCGTCCACAGGCGCGGTGATGCCGCCGATCTACGCGACCAGCACCTACGTCCAGCAGTCGCCGGGCGTGCACCAGGGCTACGAGTACTCGCGCTCGCACAACCCGACCCGTTTCGCGTGGGAGCGCTGCATCGCCGACCTCGAGGGCGGCACGCGCGGCTTCGCGTTCGCCTCGGGTCTTGCGGCCACCGCGACCGTGCTCGACCTGCTCGATTCCGGCAGCCATGTCGTCTGCATGGACGACGTCTACGGCGGTACCTATCGCCTGTTCGAGCGCGTGCGCCGGCGTTCGGCCGGGCTCGAGTTCAGCTTCGTCGATCTCGACGATCCCGCCGCGCTCGAGGCGGCGGTCCGGCCGAACACGCGGCTGATCTGGTGCGAGACCCCGACCAACCCGATGCTGAAGCTGGTCGATCTGGCGCGCCTCGGCGACTTCGCGCGCCGGCGCGGCCTGTGGCTCGTGGTCGACAACACCTTTTCCTCGCCGCTGGTGCAGCGGCCGCTCGAGCATGGCGCGACGATGGTGATGCACTCGGCGACCAAGTATTTGAATGGGCACTCCGACATGGTCGGCGGCGTGGTCGTGGTCGGGGACGACGCCGAGGTCGCCGAGCGCATGGCGTTCCTGCAGAACGCGGTTGGCGGGATCCAGGGCCCCTTCGACAGCTTCCTTGCCCTGCGCGGCGTCAAGACGCTGGCGTTACGAATGCGCGCGCATTGCGCCAATGCGCTGGAACTCGCCGGCTGGCTCGAGCAGCATCCGAAGGTCGAGCGCGTGATCTATCCCGGGCTTGCAAGCCACCCGCAGCATGCGCTCGCGACCCGTCAGATGGCGGGCTTCGGCGGCATCGTCAGCGTGTACCTGAAAGGCGGGCTTGCCGAGACGCGCGCGATGATGGAGCGCTGCCGGCTGTTCGCGCTGGCGGAGTCGTTGGGCGGCGTCGAGAGCCTGATCAACCACCCGGCGATCATGACCCACGCCTCGGTGCCGCCCGAGACCCGCGCGCGGCTCGGCATCCATGACAACCTGATTCGCCTGTCGATAGGCGTCGAGGATGTCGAGGATCTGCGCGCCGAGCTGGCCGCGGCGCTCGCCTGACGTGGCGTCGGCGACAGCAAAGGGTGTCCGGATCGGCGCAACCCGGAGATGCGCGATGCTTCGTTCGATCGGACGCTGGTCGCTCGCCGTGCTGGACGGTTCGGCGATCACGGCGGCGCTGACTGCATCGGCGTCGACCGAGCGGAATCGCTGGTTTCCGGACTTGCACGGCGCGACGATCCCGCCGCTCGGCACCAACCGCACGATGGCACGCTGCCGGCATCGCGACCGCGCTGAAGCAGCTCGACCCGGTACGGGATCGCAGTTTCGTCGGCACGCAGGTCTGGGCAGTCCCTGAGCCCGCACGCGCCGCCCGGGGGCGGCCTCGGCGGGGCTATCATTCACGTTTCGTGCACCGTCCCCCGGAGACCCCCGATGAGCATCGAACAGCTGCAGGAGATCGCCCAGGCCATGGTGGCCCCGGGCAAGGGCATCATCGCGATCGACGAGTCCAGCAACACGATCAAGAAGCGCTTCGACGCGGTCGGGGTCGAGAACACCGAGGAGAACCGCCGCCAGTATCGCGAGATGCTGCTGACGACCCCGGGGCTCTCCGACCACATCTCGGGTGCGATCCTGTATGACGAGACGATCCGCCAGTCGACGCGCGATGGGGTGCCGTTCACGAGGGTCATGATGGACGCCGGCATGCTGCCGGGAATCAAGGTCGACAAGGGTCCGGTGCCGCTCGCCGGCTTTCCGGGCGAGGTCGTGACCGAGGGTCTCGATGGACTGCGCCAGCGGCTCGCCGAGTACGTCCAGCTCGGCGCCAGGTTCGCGAAGTGGCGCGCAGTGATCACGATCGGCGAGGACATCCCCTCGTCGGCCTGCATCGAGGCCAACTGCCACGCGCTCGCGCGCTACGCGGCGCTGTGCCAGGAAGCGGGCCTGGTGCCGATGGTCGAGCCCGAGGTGCTGATGGACGGTGACCACGACATCGAGGTCTGTTACGACGTGACCGAGGCCACGCTGCGTTCACTGTTCGCCTCGCTCTACGAGCAGGACGTGATGCTCGAGGGCACGATCCTCAAGGCTTCGATGGTGCTGCCGGGCAAGAGCTGCCCCGAGCAGGCCTCGGTCGAGGAGGTCGCGACCGAGACCCTCCGCTGCCTCAAGTCCGCGGTGCCAGCGGCGCTGACCGGCATCGTGTTCCTGTCCGGCGGCCAGACCGACGAGCAGGCGACCGCGCACCTCGACGCGATGAACCGCAGGGGTACGCAGCCATGGCCACTGTCGTTCTCGTACGGCCGCGCGATGCAGCAGGCGGCCCTCAAGCTCTGGGCGCAGGACATGCAGGGCAACTTCGCCGCGGCGCAGAAGATCGTCGCCCAGCGCGCGCGCGAGAACGGCCTGGCCGCGCTCGGGCGCTGGTCGAAGGGGGTCTGAGCCGCTGCGAGCCCGGTTTCACCGCCGAGGCGGCGCATGGCAGCCCGCGCGACCCGGGCCTGCCCGTTCGTGGTGCCGGCCTTGGCCGCCGCTACGGCGCCAATCCACAGCGACTGCGTGCGGTGAGCGGGTCTGGTGAGACGCGATGGTGCCGTAGCAAAAGCCGCCCGAACTCGCGGCTCACGGGGGCGGCAAGGCGGCCTCGCTAGTTGCGCCACCCTGTCGGGCAAGGCCGGAGACGACTGGCGACCCTGCGCGCGGCAAGCCGCGCGCTACAGGCGGTCCGTCGATCGGGTGCCGTGCTCGCGTGGCGGGGGATCACGAGCCGACGATCATGCCGGGGCAACGCCGCCGGGCCTCGATCGGGGCGGTTCAGTACCGCTCCGGCACCGCGATCGCAGGCCCCCGGATATCCTCGACAGCGAGCTTGCCCTCGAGCGGCGGCAGCTCGACCTTGGCCTCGGGCATGCGGTGCTCGGGCAGCGAGTCGAGCAGGTGCTGGATCATGTTGAGGCGCGCACGCCGCTGGTCGTTGGCGTTGACGAGATACCAGGGCGCCTCTGGGCTGTGGGTCGCGCGCAGCATCGCGTCCCGCGCGTCGCCGTACTCCTTGTATTTCGCGCGTGCGGCGAGGTCGATCGGCGAGATCTTCCAGCGCTTGAGCGGGTCCTCGACGCGCTCGGCGAAGCGCTGCTCCTGGAGGGCCTGGTCGACCGCGAGCCAGTACTTGAACAGGAGGATGCCGTCGTCGACCAGCAGGCGCTCGAACACCGGGCACTCGCGCAGGAAGCGCTGGTATTCGGTCTCGCTGCAGAAGCCCATCACGCGTTCGACGCCGGCGCGGTTGTACCAGCTGCGGTCGAAGAGCACGATCTCGCCGGCGGCGGGCAGGTGCGCCACGTAGCGCTGGAAGTACCACTCGGTGCGTTCGCGCTCGGTTGGCTTGGGCAGCGCGACGACGCGGCAGTAGCGGGGATTCAGCACCGAGGCGATCGCGTTGATCGCGCCGCCCTTGCCGGCGGTGTCCCGCCCCTCGAACAGCACCACGAGGCGCCGGCCCGTGGCCAGCAGCCAGCGTTGAACCTCGGTCAGACGGACGTGGAGCGGACGGAGGCGCTCCTCGTACTCGGATTTCTTCATGCCCTTGACGGGCTTGCCGTTGGGTGTTGTCGCGTCCGCGGCCCCTGCGCGGCGTTGCCGCGTCGGCTTTTTGTCCTTTGCGGACTTCATCGGCTCGTCCCCTCCGATCCGGCATTCGACGATAGCGCAGCCCCCGCGTCCCGACGGGATGACGATCGGGCGCGACCGGTCGATCGAAAGGCCACCCCTTCAGGCTTCGATGACGATATCGCGGGGCGGTTCGCCGCGGCGCGCCCGCTCGGTCATCGCGCTCACCGCACGCGTGAAGTCGCGGGCGAAGCGCGTCATATCGAACAGCGGCGCGTCGCGGCGCGCGGCGTCGAGCGCCGAGCGCAAGCGTTTGCGGGCGTTCGGATCGCGCCCGAGTGCGATCGCGCGCCGGCGGTATTCGTCCGGGTCGCGGACGACGAGTTCGTCCATGCCGAGGGCATGCAGCAGGGAGGCGCCGACGCGCGAGGCGAAGGTCCCGCCCGGCAGCGTCAACAGCGGACAGCCGGCCCACAGCGCATCGCTCGCGGTCGTGTGTGCGCCGTAAGGGCGGGTATCGAGGAAGAGGTCGGCATGGCGATACAGCGCGAGGTACTCGAGGTGCGGGCGCTTGGGCTGGAACACCAGTCGCAAGGGATCGATGCCGGCGCGCGCTGTCCGCTCACGTAAGCGCGCCTCGGCCTCGGCGCCCGGGGCGAGCAGCCACAGCACCGAGCCGGGGACGCCTGCGAGG
>CALDVP010000211.1 GCA_937924195.1 uncultured Lysobacterales bacterium | reverse complement strand
CAGCAGCCGCGCGGCTGCATCGGCCGGTTCGACGTCGCCGCGGCCGCCGGTCATCTTCGTGCGCACGAAGCCCGGGTGCAGCAGCACCACGGTGATTCCGCGCGGGGCAAGGTCGATGGCGAGCGATTTCGCGGCTGCGTTGAGTGCGGCCTTCGACATCCGGTAACCGTAATAACCGCCCGAGCAGTTGTCGGCGATCGAGCCCATGCGGCTCGTGATCAGCGCCAGCTTCGCGCCGGGCGCGAAGCTCCGCAGCAGCAGCATGGCGAGCCGCAGCGGCGAGAGCGCGTTGATCTCGAACTGGGCGCGGATCCGCGCTGCGGCGTCGCGGTCGAGGGCGTCGATCGCATCGCGCTCGAGCAACCCGGCGTTGAGGATCGCGAGGTCCAGCGTCGTGCCGGCGAGCCGCGCGGCGAGCTCCTCGACGCCGTCGTCGGTCGCGAGGTCGATGCCCGATTCGACCCGAACTCCATCGATTGCGTCCAGTCGTCGATCCGAGGTGCGGCAGGTGGCGATCACCGAGTCGCCTCGAGCCGCAAGCTGGCGCACGAGTTCCTGACCAATTCCGCCAGCAGCGCCGGTCACGAGGGCATTGGACATGGGTCGCACTCCTATCCGCTTCGCCGCGCGCAATTATCGCATGACATCGGTTTCTGGTAATCGTCGGCGCTGCACGGTCGAAAGGCTCTCCGGGGTGGTCTGCCGGATCACTCGGCGCTCCGGGTCCGGCGCGTCCAGCGCCGCGGCGATCAGGCCTGCAACAGATCCCCCAGCAGCGCGTAAGCGAGACCGAAGTAGATCATCACCCCGACGAGGTCCATGATCGAGGTGATCATCGGTGCCGACAGCGTCGCCGGGTCGGCGCCAATCCGTCGCGCGGCAAAGGGCAGCAGTGCGCCGGCGAGGCCGCCGATCACGGTGCAACACAGCATCGCGAGCCCGACGACCAACAGCACCTCGCCGCCGACGTCCTTGCTGAAGAAGGCGAGCACGGCTTCGAGGACCGCGATCACGACACCCATCGCAGCGACGACCGGCAGTTCGCGGCGGATCACGAACCAAAGGTCGCGCCACGACAGGCGCACGTCACCGAGCGCCATCGCCCGGATCACCAGCGTTGCCGACTGGCTGCCCGTGTTTCCGCCCATGTCGACGATCGGGGCGATGAAGGCCGCCAGGATGATGACCTCGGCGAGGATCTCCTCCTGGGCGGCGACGAAGGTGCTGGTCACGACCCCGAACACGGTCAGCACGACCAGCCAGAACAAGCGCGCACGGAACAACGTCCCCATCGACGAGCTGCGCAGATCGAGATCGCCAGCCCCGAACTGGCTGGTGCCACCGAATCGCGTCAGGCGGCGGGCATCCTCGGCGGCCTCGACGTCCATCGCGTCGTCGACGGTGACGATGCCGATCATCCGGTCGCCGCCGTTCAGGACCGGCACCGCCAGCAGGTCGTGGCGACGGATCAGCTCGGCGGCCTGCCGACGTGGCCAGTCGGCGCGGGCATGGACCGGCTGTTCGCGCATGATCGACGCCATCGTCGCGTCGGGCGGGGCGAGCACCAGCTTGCGCAGCGACACGGTGCCGAGCAGGCGGCGGTCGTCGTCTAGCACGTAGAGCACGTAGATCGTCTCGGCATCCTCGACGCCAGCGCGCAGCCGGGCGAGAACCTCGTCGACGGTCTCGTCGGCGCGCACCGACACGAAGTCCGACGTCGTGACCGAGCCGACCGAGTCCTCCGGATAAGCCGAGAGCTTGAGGATGTCGTCACGCTCGACGGCGTCGATCGCGGCAAGCAGCCGGGCGCGCAGCGGCTCAGGTGCGCGGGCGACGAGGTCGGCGCGATCGTCCGCTGGCAGTTCCTCGACGAGCCGCGCGGCCGCCGCCAGCGGCATCGAGGCCAGAAGCTCGTCCTGGCGATCGGGGTCGAAGTAGGTGAACAACGACGCGAGTTCACTCGGGGCGAGATCGACGAACAGGCGAACGAGATCGGCGATCGCAACCGTTTCGAGGGCATCGACGAGGTCGGCAGCCGGGGTCGATCGGATCGCCGCGCGCAGCGCGCGTGGGTTCGGGGTGCGGACCAGGCCGCGCAGCATGAAGGCCAGCTCTTCGCGGTTCATGGCAGGTTCCTCCGGGTCGATGGCGGGATCAGGGGCCGAAGAAGAAGACGAGGCCGACGGTCGCGAGGCGGTCGGTCGGGCTGTTGCCGACCGCCTGCCCGTAACTGACGTCAATCTGAAGCCGGTCGGCCACCGGCAGCCAGCGTGCCGATAGCTGCCAGCGGCGCTCGTCGCCGGTGACGCCGAGAACCTCCGCCGCGAGGCCGGCGCGGCCGTCGAAGTCGCGGTCTAGCGCGAGCGCCCAGAGGCCGCGCCGCGCCCGCCCGCCGTCATCACGCAGCTCGCGGCCGACGAGGTTCACGTGGACCACCATGCCATCGACCGGCGTCGGCACGGTGGCGATGCCGACGAGGTCCAGTTCGCGGAGCGCGGCCTCGCCGCGCGGCGAGAGGCGCGTCCAGGTGGCGCCAAGTGCGAAGCCCGGGCCCTGGCCGCCACCTCCGATCAGCAGATGCTTCAGACCGAACGAGGACAGCGAGCCTCGGAGCTCGCCGCCGAGGCGCCCGGCCGCCAATGTCCACTCGGTTGTGCCGAACGGGGTGAAGGCGCTCGAGATCGGGCACAGGCGAACGTCGCGCCCGC
>CALDVP010000210.1 GCA_937924195.1 uncultured Lysobacterales bacterium | reverse complement strand
TGGATGGCGTCGGGCGGCATGGAGCTGCTGCGCAAGGAGTACGCCGAGTTCGGGGTGATCAACCTGCCTGGCGGCAACACGGGCGTCCAGATGGGCGGCTGGTTCCGCGAGCCGGTGGAGACGCTGGGAGACCTCGAAGGGCTCAAGATGCGGATCCCGGGCCTCGGCGGCGAGGTCATGGCGAAACTCGGCGTGGTGCCGGTGAACCTGCCGGGCGCGGAGATCTTCACCGCGCTCCAGTCCGGCGCGATCGACGCCACCGAGTGGGTCGGCCCCTACAACGACCTCGCATTTGGCCTGCACCGGGTCGCGCGTTATTGCTATTTCCCCGGCTGGCAGGAGCCGGGACCGACGCTCGAGTGCATGATCCACAAGCCGGCGTGGGAGAGCTTGCCGGAAGATCTTCAGGCGTTGGTCGCGGCCTGCTGCCAGTCGATCAACGACGACATGCTTGCAGACTACACCGCGCAGAATCACCGCGCGCTGGTGGCGCTGCGCGACGAGCACAAGGTCGAGTTCCGGCGACTGCCGGATCAGGTGCTCGCAGCGCTGCGCGAGACCTCCGAGGCGCTGCTGCTCGAGATTGCCGGGCGCGACCCCTTCGCCAAGCGGGTCTACGACTCCTTCGATGCGTTCCGGCGCGAAGTCCGCGCCTGGCATGCGACGAGCGAGGTCGCCTTCTACCAGGCCCGGGGCTGAGCCGACGGGCCGGGTGACGGGCAGGCCCGTCGCCACAAGGCCTCGTGGATCTGTAGAGCGGGGCTCGCCCCGCTCGGGCTTCCGACGGCCGACGAGGAGTGCCTCGCATCTGGCAAGGATTGCGCCGGGCAGGCCGGTCGCGACACGGTCTCGTGGATCTGTAGAGCGGGGCTCGCCCCGCTCGGGTCACGCGACGACGACCGCTCAGCGCGACTTCGGCGGCGGCAGCGGGAACGGCGTGATCTTCTCGCCGGTCACGGCGTCGCGGATCGCGAGTTGACCCCGCTGGCGCACTTCCTCGATCCGCACGATCGCGTGCATTGGAAGGTGCAGCACCCTGGTGTTCGCGAACTCGTCGCGCAGGCGCTCCTCGATCGGATCGATCACGACGCTCACGCCCTCGGCGTCGAAGACGAGGTCGGTGATCGCGGTGAAGCCCCAGATCTCGCTGGCCGCGACCTGGCGCGCATGCAGCTCGTACACCTTGCCATTCGACAGGAAGGTCACTTTGTAGAGCGTCTTCGACATCACCTCTTGCCTCTGCCCGAGTGGCGGGGCGGCGCCGGACATCAAGCCTGGCTGATCACTCCAGCCTCAATCCTACGAGCAGGGGGTCGTGGTCCGATGAACGGATCGCACCGGAATCGGACAGTCGGCGGACTCTGTCCGGTACCCGATCATTGGCCCATCCGAAGACTTCGAGCTCGTCGGCATTGATGTGCCATTCGGCGGCACCGGTCACGCGCGCCGCCAGCGATGCGCTGGCCAGCGCGTGGTCGAGTCGCCCCGACTCGCCGCGCCAGACGTAGCTGTAGGGGCCATCGCCCGCGTGTTGCCTGATCAGGTCGCGGAAACCGCGATCGACCATCAGCCGGACCGGATCCTCGAGGCCATGCGCGTTGAAGTCGCCCAGGATCAGCACCTGGTCGCTGCCACTGCCGGTCGGATCGGTCGCCAGCCACTCCATCAGCTCCCGCGCTGCCTGCCGCCGGGTATCGTTCCAGCAACCCTGGAAGTCACCCTGGTCGCGGTCGCCGCCGCTCGCTTCCTCGCAGCCGCCCTTCGACTTGAAGTGGTTGCTCACTACCGTGAATGGTCGGCCACCATCCACGGGCTCGAAGGTCGCGGCCAGCGGCACCCGATTGCGATCGACGAAGGCACCCTGCTCATAGCTGGCCGCTTCACCGAGCAAGCGCATTCGGCGCTCGCGATAGATGAGCCCGACCTTGATCTGGTCCTTGCCGAGCAGTTCGGTCGCGGAGCGGACGAAGCGATAGTCGCCGTCTCGCCCCAACGCGCGGTTGAGCGCGCCAACGAGGTCGGCGATCGCGCTGTGCTCGTCCCAGCCGTCGTTTTCGATCTCCTGCAGCGCCACGACGTCGGCGCGGAGCCCGATCAGCGTCGCGACGATCTTGTCGCGTTGCTGGCGGAAGGAACGCACCGAATCTGCGCCCCGCGGCGTCGGGAAGTCGCCGCCGCGGCCATTGCCGTTGAAGAAGTTCTCGACGTTGAACGAGGCGACGCGGAGGTCGCCGCCAACGTCGGGGGGCGAGGCCGGTCGCTCGGCCTGGCGCACCGCCGCCGGACGGTCAGTGAGCTGCACGCGATAGCCGCCGAGGCGTTGGTCGACGATGCCAGCGACGCCCTCGAGCTCGCTGCCGACTCGCCACGGCGACCGCGCCGACGGCATCGGCTCGATCCACCAGATCCGGCGCGGGTGCTCGATCTCGAGGTTGTCGTCGAGCGTGATCCGCGCCCGCGCGTTGGCCTCGGCCACGGCGCGGGCGGGCGCGCCCGGGCGCGCGACCTCGCTCGGCTGGAACAGGCGGCCGGCCAGCGACACGTCGATGCGGCCAAAGCGCAGCAGCTCGGCGTTGCCGGTGAGCGTGACCGGACCCGGCATCGCGATGCGCATGCCCTCGAAGCGCTCCCAGTCAGCGGGCGGCGCGTCGACCACGACCGGATCGGGCAGCTCGCCGTCGCCGCAGACCGCGATCTCGCTGATCGCGTGCAGCGCCGTCAATCCGCGACCGCCCTCGGCGTCGCCGGCTTCGGTGACGCTGGCGCGGATCCGCAGCAGGCGGCCGGTACGGACCTCGTCGCGGCGCTCGGGCAAGAGCACGAACAGCCCCTCGCTGGTCGCGGGATCCGCGTCGCGCGCTGCGGCCGGCGCCTCGATGAAGAATCCGCCGAGCCCCTCCTGGAAGTTGCCGGTGACGACGCCCTCGACGTCGACCACGTGGCCGAGCCGTGGGCTGGCCTTGCCGCGCCCCTGGATCTCGTGGATCGCGGTTGCGAAGTTGCCGCACGCGAACGGCGCCAACCGGATCGGGTCGGCGGTCGAGCTGCCTGGACCACCGCCGCAAGCGACGAGGCCGGCCGCGAGCGCGGCGACGAGCAGAGAGCTGGGTCTCATCGGGTTCTCCTTGCGCAAAAGAAAACGCCGCCCTCGGGCGGCGCTTCCGGTGGCGCGCCGCGGGGCGCGATCACTTGTACTTGTCGAGCATGTATTCGACCGTGACCCGCACCTGCTCGTCGGTGAGATCCGGACGGCCGCCCTTGGCCGGCATCAGGCCCGCCTCGCCACGGAAGCCCTCGATCGCGTGGGTGACCAAGAGGTCGAGGCCCTTGGCCCGGCGCGGGGCCCACGCGGCCGCCGTTGGCGCCGGTGCGCCGCCCGCCCCGGTCAGATGGCAGGCCGCACAGACGCGCTCATAGATCAAGGCACCATCGAGCGCGCCGTCGAAGGCCACCTTGATCGCCGTAGCTGCCCGGGCGGCTTCCTGCGCCGCCAGCATCGCCGAGCGCCCGGTGTCGCCGGCGTAAACGGCTGCGACCGGTGCGATGCGGGCTTCGATCTGAGCGATGCGAGCAGGGCTGTCCTCGTTCGGGCTCACGCGGGCATTGATGATCCAGGCACTGATGATGAGCAATACGGTCAATGTCACGAGCCCCGCGATCACCTGCGCGAAGTGCTTCATAAAGAGGAGATCATGCTTTTGCACGGGGACTACCTGGTCGACGGCGGCCCGGCGGCCGCGGAGCATGAGGAGTATAGCGGGCCGACCGCACACGGCGGCGGCTCCGGGATCAGGGGATGCCGAAGCCGGACCGCCGTTCCGCCCGGCGCTCACTCAAAGCCATTCGAGAACAGCGGATCAGGCAGCGAGGCGAGGCACCGATTGGCCTGCGGCCCATGGATGAGCGTGTGGAACGCTGCCGCCGCCGGGAACGTCGGGGAGCCGATCCCTTCGCTGACCACGAACCATCGTCCCGGCGCACCGGGACCGCTCGGCTGCCGGTATTCGACGCTGAAGCGGGTTGGATTCAAAACCTCTCCCGGCAAGTCGGGATCGTCGGCGCGGCCAACGACCGGCGCCGCGCAGGCGTTGTCGTCGAGTAGCGGGTGATCGAGGCGCACGCTGGACGCTGAGGCGACGCCGACCGTCCGACGAAACGCGTTGGGAGAACCCAGCGGGGCGACCGCGAGATTGAATTTGAGGCCGATGGGCATCGCGGATCCGTCCTCGTTGCGCACGTGCCAACGGCTAGCGGTGAAGGAAAGGCCGATCGGCCGGTCGTGATACGCCGATTCCCACCGATGCATCGGCACGGCGATTGCATCGGGCAGCGAATTCAGGCTGGCATGGTTGATTCGCGACCGGTTCCCGGACACCGTGGTGGCATCGCTGACGTGTTCGACTGCAAACTGACTGCGGTACGGCGCCATGACCGCGAAGCGCTGACCGTACTCGATGGGTACGGATGTGTTCTGGTGGAAGAGCGCCCATCCGGAGGGCGGGGAGGGAAGGTAGATCCCGAGGTGCTGGCCTGTGCCTGAAAACGGGGGCTGAGTCCGGATGGCCGTGGCGACCAGCTTGTCGCCCGGGGTGAGTGGTACGGGGAACGGGTTGATGAACATCACGTGCAAGGCCGTGTTGCTGGTCGTGGCCTCGATCACGGCGGCGCCATCGCCGCTGGCCTCATAGGCGCCGATGTCGACCGTGTCCACGGTGCGCCGCTCGCCATCGACGTCGAAGCTGAGGAGCGGCGTGTCGCCGTTGTTGCCGGCGTCGATCGCAGGGGATCCTGATTGCGGCCGCGGGTAAACCGAGGATGCGAGCAGCGGGTCGGCCAGCACCGTGCCTGGTCCTGGGGTGGGTCCGCTCGTGTTCAAGCCGTTGGCGTGAAAAAGGTTATGGCCATTGCTGACTCCCGAAGAGCTCGAGAGACCCAGAAATGCGTTGTGGGCAATCAGGTTGTTCGCCACCCGGCCCGAGGTCGCGGAGATTTCGAGACCCTTGCGGCCGTAGACGACCGTGTTGTTGGTCGCCGTCACGTTGCTTGCCTCGGCTCTGATTCCGGTTCCGTCCAGCGGATCGCTGGCAAAAGTGACCACATTGTTGCGAAGCGTCGCCGAAGCGGTCAGCGCCGGAGCCATCGACACATAGATGCCGTAGCGCAGCCCAGGTCCGGAGATCTGGTTGGCGAGGATCGTCGCCGAACCGCCGGCATGTTCGTGGCCTACGCTGATCCCCGTTTCGGTGAATGCGTCACCCACGCGGATCCGGTTGCGCAGGATGTGTGTCTGCACCGAGCTCGCGCCCGACCCGTCGGCGATGCAGATCCCGTAGCGAAACGGCGTGGTCACCGCAGGACCACCGATGTCGACGTGGTTTTCCGAGATCCGGATCTCCGGCGAGGGGCTACGTAAACTGGCAGAGAGCGCGCAGGTCTGCTGGCTGGGGTCTGGCGCTTCGCGGATCCTGAGCCGCTCGAGCGCAAATCGGCTGCCGGAGACGGTGCCTTGGTCGACGATCGCGACACCGCCCCGCCGGAAGATGAGGTTGCGGATCGCAACGACGTGCGGTCCGCTGGCTGCAGTGGAAACGTTGATCCGGCGATTCGGAGCGAACACGGCGTCGATGCCGGGTAGCGCATCCAGCGTCAATGACTTGGAGATCGAGAGTGTCTCGTCGATGACGGTGTAGGCATCGGGCGAGAGCGCCTCATCCGGGCCGATCAGCACGGTATCGCCCGGCGCGGCGGAGTTGATGCAGGCTTGCAGCGATGCGGCGCACGGTCCGGTGCCGGAGTGATCCGGCCAGATCCAGGTCGCGGCGCCAGCCGCGGTCGGGATCGTGGCCGTGAGGCCGAGCGCGAGTAGGAACGGGAACGGGCGCATGGCGAAGTGCTCCATCGAAGGTTTATGCTCTCTGCGGAAAGAAGCGCCCGATCCGTGCATGGATCCCGCCAATGACGCCAAAGGCCTGATCGCGAACGGATTTCCGTTGCCCGATCCGATCGCGGCGGCGCTCGCGGCGCTGCGCGTGGGGCTTTCGGCCGGCCAGCCCGGGTCGCTCGACGACCTCGTCCGTGCGACCCAGGACGAGCTGCGCCGGATCGCGCGCCGCGAGCGCCGTGCCTTCGGCGGTGGCGAGACGCTCTCGACCACGGCGCTGGTCAACGAGGCCTACCTCCGGAACGTCGGCTCGCGGCTGCCCGACGACGTCGACCGGCGGCTCTGGTTCGGGATCGCGGCGCGGGTGATGCGCCAGGTGCTGGTCGACCACGCGCGCGCCGCGCACGCGGCCAAGCGCGGCGGTGGCCTCGCGCCCGAGTCGCTGGCGGCCGCGGCGGCGGTCGTCGCGGACGATCGCGACGCGGTCGACCTCGTCGCACTCGACCAGGCGCTCGAGGCCCTCGCGGCCGCGAACGCGCGCGCGGCCGAGGTCGTGCAGCTGCGCTACTTCGCCGGGCTCGGCGATCGCGAGATTGCGGACCTCC
>CALDVP010000209.1 GCA_937924195.1 uncultured Lysobacterales bacterium | reverse complement strand
CGCGGCAAGCCGCGCGCTACAGGACCCGGCCGTTGCGGTGGGCCGCGCAACGCGTTCTCCTGCCGTACCGGCCTTGGCCGGCGTAAGACGCGTGCGATGCTCCCCTGTAGCGCCGGCCTTGGCCGGCGTAAGACGCGCTCGACGCTCCCCTGTAGCGCCGGCCTTGGCCGGCGCGAGGTTCGGCATGCCTCGCGGCAGGCGGGTTTCGCGCATGCCGTCGTTCCGGGCGGCAAGGCCGGAGAGGGGCAGCGACCCCGCGCGCGGCAAGCCGCGCGCTACGGGGATTCGGCTGCGCGCTCGGGCCGCTCGATTGGCGCATCGAGCGTGCGCCAGCGTCCCTCGTCGAGTACCTCGAGCGGGCGGAAGCGTGCCTTGTAGTCCATCTTCGGGTGGCCGGCGATCCAGTAACCGAGGTAGACATGCGGCAGGCCCAGGCGTCTCGCTTGCTCGATCTGCGAGAGGATCGCGAAGGTCCCGAGGCCGCGCGCCCGAAGCTCCGGATCGAAGAAGGTGTAGACCGCGGACAGGCCGGCCGGCGTGTGGTCGGTGACCGCGACTGCGACCAGCGTGCCGTCGAGCCGAAACTCGAGAAATCGCGTCTCGCTCCACGACGAGCGCACGAAGCGCGTGAAGTCGACCGGCTCGGCATCGTCCATTCCGCCGCCCGGATGCCTCGCCTCGAGATAGCGTCGGTAGAGCACGAAGGTCTCGTCGTCGATTCGCGCCGGTCGGTCGACGATCGCAAGGTCCTGGTTCCTGCGCATGCATCGACGTTGCGCGCGGTCGGGCTGAAATGTCGGCACCGGAATGCGCGCCGCGACGCAGGCGCGGCAGCCGTGGCAGGCGGGCCGGTAGACGTGTTCGCCCGCGCGGCGGAAGCCCGCACGCAGCGCGTCTCCGAAGATCGTGGCAAGGTCCCGTGCGTGCGGGTCGATCACGAGATTCTGTGCCATCCGCCCGCAGAAGTAGCCGCAGCGGTGCGGCACGGTGCGCAGCAGGCGGACCGCTTCGGCGCGCATACCGTCAGCCGGCGATCCCGAGGTGCTTCAAAAAGGTCATGACCCCGACCGCGATGCACACGACCACGAGCATCAGGCGCAGCCGGCTCGCGGCCTTGCCGCCCTGCGCAGTGCGGCCGACCGGCGAGATCGGCGGCGCTGACTGGTCGAGAAAGGTCGAGCGTGCGCCGGTGCTCCGCGTCGTGTCGATGTGGACGCCCTCGTCGCGCAGCAGCTGCCGTGCGCGCGGATAGTCCTCGGCCTTGACGATCCACAGCACCGGCCACGGCTGTCGGCCCTCGCGGTCCGAGTAGCTGAACTCTCGGCTCTTCGGCCGCTTCCATTCGGCCAGCCCGGTGATCCGGGTTTCGATGCCGCGGTCCTCGAGCAGGCGCTCGAGCAGGCGGACGTTCTCGATCCGCGGAGAGGAAAAGATCTGGCGCATGACGAAAGCCTAGCGGCCCGGGCCGCAACGCCGGATCAACGCCGGCGCGAGGCGCGTCCGGCTCAGGCTGGCAGCACCCGCAGCAGACCTTCCTGCGCGGTGCTGGCGACCAGTCGGCCGGTCGGGTCGTAGACCGCGCCTCGCGCCAGTCCCCGCGCGCCGATCGCGGTCGGGCTGTCGCAGGAGTACAGCAGCCAGTCGTCCACCCGGAACGGCCGGTGCAGCCACAGCGCATGGTCGAGGCTCGCCATCTGCACGTTCGGCTGTAGGTACGAGATCCCGTGCGGCAGCGTCGCAGTGCCGATCAGGTGGAAGTCCGAGGCATAGGCGAGGAGCGCCCGGTGCAGCATCTCGTCGTCGCCGATGCGCTCGCGCAGGCGGAACCACACGTGCTGGATCGGTGGCCGCTTCGGCACCCTGATCTCGTCGCGTGGCCACACATGCCGGAACTCGAACGGTCCCTTCGCCGACAGCCAGCGCTGCAGTTTGGCCGGGATGTGGGCGAAGCGCTCGGGGTCGATCGGCTCTGGCGGATCGAGATCGTCTGGCCGCGGCACCTCCGGCATCGCCACCTGGTGCTCGACGCCCGCTTCCGGGCGCTGGAAGGACACCGCCATCACGAAGATCTGCTGGCCGTGCTGGATCGCCTCGACCCGACGGGTCGAGAAGGTGTTGCCGTCGCGCGTGCGCTCGACCGTGTAGACGATCGGCGCCTCGACATCGCCGGCGCGCAGGAAGTAGGCATGCATCGAGTGCGCGACCCGGCCGTCGCCGACGGTCTGCTGCGCCGCCGACAGCGCCTGCCCGAGCACCTGTCCGCCGAACACGTACTTGGTGCCGATGTCGCGGCTCTGGCCGCGGAAGAGGTTGTCTTCCAGGCGCTCCAGCGCCATCAGGTCGACGAGCTCGGCGACGGTGGAGGTGCTCAAGGGCGGGGCTCCGGCAACGGGCTGCGGATTATCGCAGGGGGCCAACCCGTGTCGCCCCGTCGTTCTGCGGACGCCGATCACGCGCCCGGTGCGCCTGGACATCGCGGTTCGCTTGACCGGCTGACTCTGGCCGCCTTTGCGTAGGGTGGGCCTTGGCCCACCGGTTCCGCTTGACGTGCGCAGAGCGTCCGAACCGCCGCGGTCAGGCGCGCACCTGCCGTGCGGCGAATGACCGCCCCATTCACCGCATCACGAGCGGCGAATGCGCGCCTGCGGCGATTCCGGCGCGTAATCTCCGCATGAATCGCGGTGATCACGACTACATCTGGCAAGCCGCCGACTGGCCTCGCTGGCGCTTCGATCTAGCCGCGCTCGCCGGCCCCATGGCCGAGGTCAGTCGCGCCCAGGGGTTGCTGCTGGGGTGACTGGCCGACGTGGGCCCGGCCCTGCGCGACCAGGCCGGCCTCGCGGCGATCACCGAGGACGTGCTCAAGACCAGCGAGATCGAGGGCGAGCGGCTCGACGCCCGATCCGTGTGAACCGCCCCGGCTTTCTCGGAGGCTGTTTGGTTTGAGTCACGCTGCTTTGGGCAACGCAGCCTGTTGCCGATAGTAAGCCGCTTCGGCTTCCGCTGGCGGGATGTTCCCGATCGGCCCCAGCAGTCGGTGGTGATTGAACCAGTGCACCCAGTCGAGCGTGGCCATCTCCACCGCCTCGCGGTTGCACCAGGACTGCCGGTGGATCACCTCGGCCTTGTACAAGCCGTTGATGGTCTCGGCCAGCGCGTTGTCGTAGCTGTCGCCCACG
>CALDVP010000208.1 GCA_937924195.1 uncultured Lysobacterales bacterium | reverse complement strand
GAATCAACTCCTCCTGAGTATGACGATGCTGCTCGATCTCATCACGTAGCCGGTCATTGGTACTGGACAGCTCCTGAGTCCGTTCATAGACCCGCTGCTCGAGCCGCTCATTGGCCTGCGCGAGTTCTTCCTCGGCGCGCTTGAAGGTGGTGATGTCCTCCGTCGTGCCCACGAGGCGTCGCGCGCGACCGTCCGGACCACGCGCGGTGACTCGTCCGCGCGCACGCAGCCAGCGCCATTCGCCGTCGACGTCGCGTGCCCGGTAGACGGTGTCGAGGTGGTCGGTCTCGCCCTTCAAATGGGCAGTGATCGCGCGCGTCACGGGTGCGGCATCATCCGGATGCATGAAGGCGAGCATCGCCGACGCGTCGATGATCTCGCTCGCGCCGGCCAGCAAGTGACGCATCGGGTTCTCGCGATGGACGCGGTTGTGCACCAGATCCCAGTCCCAGAGCTCGTCGCCGGTGCCCCAGAGCACGAGGCGCAACCGCTCGGCCGCAGCATCGACATCGTGCGCCGCGCGCCGTCGCAGGCGCCGCAGGCGCCACGCCAAAGCAACCGACAGCAGCGCCAGCGACGCGAGTAACAGCGATTCGACGTGGGCCGTGTCCGGGAACGCCATGGCTACAACCTTGCCGCCGACCGGTCCCTGCGGCAAGCACCGCGTCGCCAAATCCGGCATTCGTCGCCTTGCCGCAACGTGTGCTGCGCTGCAATATGCTCCACTATCCAACAGTCGCACCTCTGGAGGAGACCATGAATGATTCGATCGTGATCGTCGGTGCCAAGCGCACCGCGATCGGCTCCATGCTGGGCCAGTACACCGGCGTTCCGACCACCGAACTGGGTGCCACCGCGATCCGCGGCGCGATCGAGCACGCCGGGATCGATCCGGCCCTCGTCTCCGAGGGCATCGTCGGCTGCGTGCTGCCCGCGAACCTCGGGCAGGCACCGGCCCGCCAAGCCATGCTCGGCGCCGGCATCCCGGTCTCGGCCGGCGCCACCACGATCAACAAGGTCTGCGGCTCCGGCATGAAGGCGATCATGCTCGGCCACGACCTGATCCGCGCCGGCTCGGCCGACGTCGTCGTCGCGGCCGGCATGGAGTCGATGACCAATGCGCCACACCTGATCCCGAACTCGCGCACCGGCATCCGCTACGGCAACGCCGAGATCGTCGACCACATGGCGTGGGATGGCCTGCAAAATCCTTACGACAAGCAGGCCATGGGCGTCTTTGGCGAGCTCTGCGCCGCGAAGTACGCGTTCACCCGCGAGGAGCAGGATGCCTTCGCCGCCGAATCCGCGCGCCGCGCCCAGGCCGCGATCGCCTCCGGCGCCTTCGCCGCCGAGATCGCCCCAGTCAAGGTCGTCGGCCGCAAGGGCGAGGTGGTGGTGAGCACCGACGAGGAGCCCGGGAAGATCGATCTGTCGAAGATCCCCGGCCTGCGCCCGGCCTTCAAGAAGGACGGGACGATCACCGCAGCCTCGTCGTCGAAGATCTCCGATGGCGCTGCAGCGCTGGTGCTGATGCGTGAATCCGACGCGATCGCGCACGGCGCGAAGCCGCAGGTCCGCATCGTCGCCCACGCGACGCACTCGCAGTCACCGGAATGGTTCACGACCGCCCCGGTCGGGGCGATCCAGTCGGTACTCGACAAGGCCGGCTGGAAGGCCGACGACGTCGACCTCTACGAGGTCAACGAGGCCTTCGCGGTGGTCGCGATGGCGCCGATGCGCGACCTCGGGATCCCGCACGACCGACTCAACGTCCACGGCGGCGCCTGCGCCCTCGGGCATCCGATCGGGGCATCCGGCGCCCGGATCGTCGTCACGCTGATCCACGCCCTGCGAGCGCGCGGCGGGCGCCGCGGCGTCGCCAGCCTGTGCATCGGCGGCGGCGAGGCGACCGCGCTGGCCGTGGAAGTACTCTGAGCTTTGCGGTACAAAGCAGCGTCACGGCGCATTGACATCCCCGTGCCGGCCGGGCCCCAAGGTCCGGCCCCCACCCAAACCATCGAGGAAATGCAGATGAAGCTGACCCAGATCGCCCTCGCCGCCGCGGTGGCGCTTGCCCTGTCCGCGTGCAGCCCGAAGCAGCAGGACGACGCCCAGAAGGCCGCCGAGCAGGCTCAGGCCGCGGCCCAGAAGGCCGCCGAAGAAGTCAAGGAGGCCGCCCAGGCCACGGCCGAAGCCGCCGAGCAGGCCGCGGAAGCGGTCGGCGAAGCGGCCTCCGACGCCGCCACCGCCACAGGCGAGGCGGTCGATCAGGCCGCCGCGGCGACCGCCGAGGCCGCCAATGCGGCGACCGAGAAGGCCGCCGAGGCCGCCCAGGCCGCGGGCGAGAAGATCGAGGCCGCCGGCGAGGCGATCAAGGAAAAGGCCGAGGAAATGAAGCAGAAAGTCGAGGAGAAGAAGCCGGGCGAGTGACCGTCTGCGCTCTTGCTTCGCTCGTTCGACGGGGCCGCGAAAGCGGCCCCGTCGCATTTCGGACTTGACGGCCCGACCGTGCCAGACCGGCCGTCAGGCCCGGGGGGCGTCGGGCTGGGCTTCGGGCGCCGCGGCGGCGAACGCCGGGAGCGCGCGACATCGGGCGTCGATCGCCGCGAGGGTTGGGTAGCGGGCCAGATCGACCTGGTAGCGGCGTGCCGCGTAGCACTGCGGCACGAGGCAGAGGTCGGCGATGGTTGGTGAATCGCCCTCGCAATAGTCGCCGGTCGACGGATTACCGGCCAACAGATCCTCGAGCGCCGTGAAGCCCTCCTCGATCCAATGCCGGACCCATTCGGTACGGCGCCCCTCGTCGAGCGCGAGGTCCGCCTCCAGGTAGCGCAGCACGCGCAGGTTCTGCATCGGCTGCATCTCGCAGGCGATCAACTGGGCGATCGAGCGCGCCCGTGCGCGGTCCCGCGCGGAGGACGGCAGCAGCGGCTGCTCGGGGTAGGCCTCGTCGAGGTATTCGATGATCGCGAGCGACTGGCGAAAGACGCGCTCGCCATCGACCAGGATCGGGACCAGCCGCTGCGGGTTGTGGCGACGGAAGGGCTCGGTCAGCTGTTCGCTGGCGCCTGGCGCGATGTTGACCGGCACGATCTCGTAGATGAGGCCCTTCAGGTTCAGCGCGATCCGGACGCGGTAGGACGCGCTCGACCGCCAGTACGAATAAAGCTTCAGCACGCTCGCCATCACTGTCCCTCCCGTGGATCGATCCTCGCCCGTCAGCGCCCGACGTAGCGCGCGATGCGCTGGTCGATGGCACCGAAAATACTCCGGCCGGCGCGATCGAGCATCTCGATCCGGATCCGGTCGCCGAAGTGCAGGAAGGGCGTGGTCGCCTTGCCGTCGCGCAGCACCTCGAGCGTGCGCCGCTCGGCCAGGCACGACGCGCCCTTGCCCTCGTCGTGATTCGCGATGGTGCCAGAACCGACGATCGTGCCGGCGGAGAGTGGACGGGTCCTGGCGGCGTGCGCGATCAGTTCGGCGAAACTGAACTGCATGTCGACGCCCGCTTCGGGCGCACCGAACCACTCGCCATTGATGTGCGTGACGAGCGGCAGGTGGACCTTCGAGTCCCGCCAGGCCGCTCCGAGTTCGTCGGGGGTCACGAACACCGGCGAGAGGGCCGACCGTGGCTTCGACTGCAGGAAGCCGAAACCCTTTGCCAGTTCGTCGGGGATCAGATGGCGCAGGCTGACATCGTTGACCAGGCCCACGAGCTGGATGTGGCCCGCGGCCGCTTCGGGCGCCACCGCCATCGGGACGTCGTCGGTGATGACGACGACCTCGGCCTCGAGGTCGATGCCGTAGTCCTCGGACACGACCGGAATGTCGTCGCAGGGACCGTGGAAGCCGGCACTGGTCGCCTGGTACATCAGCGGGTCGGTGTAGAAGCTCTTCGGCACCTCGGCGCCGCGCGCGCGACGCACGCGCTCCACGTGCGGCAGGTAGGCGCTGCCGTCGACGAACTCATAGGCGCGCGGCAGCGGCGCGGCGAGCACCGCGGGGTCCAGCGCGAACGCGCCCACCGCCCGGTCCACCTCGAGTTCCTCGGCCAGCGCATTGAGCCGCGGCGCGGCGCGATCCCAGTCCTCGAGCGCCGCCTGCAGCGTCGCCGCGATGCCGGTCGCGCGCGCCGCGCGCGAGAGGTCCCGACTCACCACGACGAGAGTGCCATCCCGTCCACCTTCCTTGAGACTGCCGAGCTTCATCGATGTCTTCCGTGCCCGTAGCGATGCGCGAGCGTGCGCGGCGCAAAGGTTATCAGCGCAATCGGACGGGTCGATCGCCACGTTCGTTCGTGTTCGACTCCAATGCTGGCAACCGCTGCTCGAGCAGCATCGCGATCGCTGAGATCGCCGCGACCAGACCGTCGGCCGGATCCCCGCCGGCGAAGCCCTCGCGGACCCGATCGATCGCCTCCGCCCAATCGGAATCGGAAACGCGCTCCGCGATGCCGCGGTCGGCGACGATCTCGATCGCGTGCTCGGCCAGCAGCAGGTAGATGAGCACGCCGGTGTTGCGCGCGGTATCCCAGACGCCGAGTTCGGCGAAAGCCGCCATTGCCCGATCGCGGGGTGTCACACCGCGAAGCACCTCGACGACCGGAAGTCGCGTCTCATAGGCGACCACGATCTCGGCGCCGTGGCCCGATTCCGCTTGCCGGACCGCATCCTCGATGCGCCTGAGCGCGGTCTCGTCGAAGGCACGACGCGCGAGTCCGCGCTCGGCGACGAGGTTGCGCCACAGCCGATGCCAGGCGCTCGAGCTCACCATCGGCCCGAGGCTCCCCCGCCGCCGAAGCTGCCGCCACCGCCGGACCAACCCCCTCCCCGCCCGCCACCGAACGTGCCAATGCTCGACCACCCGCTGCCGCGCACGTTGCCGCGCGGACCAATCGCTCCGCCGCGGAAAGCGCCACCACCATGAATGATCGTGAACACGATCGCCGCCAGCCCAGCAGAGACGACCGCCACCGGGGACTTCAGGGCAGCACCGCCGAGCAGCGCCCCGATCACGCCGGCGAACGGGACTCGCACCGCACGCGGCCACCCGAAGCCAGAGAGGAAAGCGGCGACGAACGCGCCCAGAAACGCGCCGAGATAGAAATCGAGTTCGGCGGCTCGATCGCCCGCGCCGTGCGCATCGAGCGGCGCCGGCAGCGGCTCGCCATCGATCAGCCACCCGAGCGCGTCGACCGCGTCGCCAAGCCCACCGGCGAAGTCTCCGGCCCGGAACTTCGGTCCGAGATACTCCCGGATGATCCGACTCGCGATCGCATCCGGAATCGCACCTTCGAGCCCGCGCCCGACCTCGATCCGCACCGCGCGATCGTCCTTGGCGACGAGGACCAGCACACCGTCGTCGACGCCGCCGCGACCGAGTCGCGTCGCCTCGGCGACCGCGAGCGCGTATTGTTCGATCGACAGCGGCGCGGTGCTCTCGACCATCAGCACCGCCACCTGGCTGCCCTTGCGCGCCGCGATCGCGTCGACCTTGGCGCGCAGCGCCGCGATCTCGGAAGGAGCGAGCGTGCCGGTGCGATCGACCACGGGCTCGGTCAGCGCAGTGGGCGCATCGGCGCGGACGATGCCCGCGACCAGGATCAGCCACAGCGTCAAACCGAAAGCGCGGAACGCGGTCGAGGCGAGCGAGGCCGAACCCGCGATCGGCACTGCCATGCCCGCCGCCTCACCCGCCGGGCGGCGCCGGCGGCGGTTCCCGACCGAAGTCGACGACTGGCGGGCGCGCGATCGCCGACTCGTTCTCGACCGAGAAGTTCGGCTTGGCCTGGTAGCCGAATACCATCGCGGTCAGGTTCACCGGGAACTGGCGCACGAGCACGTTGTAGGCCTCGACCGCGTCGATATAGCGCTTGCGCGCGACGGCGATCCGGTTCTCGGTGCCCTCGAGTTGGGCCTGCAGATCGAGGAAGTTCTGATTCGACTTCAGTTCTGGATAAGCCTCGACCACGGCCAGCAGGCGCGACAGGGCTCCGCCGAGTTGCCCCTGCGCGGCCTGGAACGCGGCCAGCGCGGCCGGATCGTTGGCCATCTCGGGCGTCACCTGCATGGCGCCGACCCGCGCGCGGGCCTCGGTGACCTCCGTGAGCACCCGCTCCTCCTGGGACGCGAAGGCCTTGACCGTCGCGACCAGGTTCGGGATCAGATCTGCACGGCGCTGGTACTGGTTGATCACCTCGGACCACGCGGCCTTGGTGGCCTCGTCGGCCCGCTGGATGTCGTTGTAGCCGCACCCGGCCAGCAGCGCAGCGAGCATCGTCGCCAGGATCGCGCGAAACAGTGTCATCGCTTGCCTCCTTCCCTCCAGCTCCACGCCCGGCGCCAACCGCTATATCCGACCACCGAGCACCAGTCCCCAGCACAGCAACACGTTCAGCATCGACACGAACACCGCCGCCGAGCCGATGTCCTTGGCCCGGCCTGCGAGCTCGCTGTATTCCGGCGAGACCTTGTCGACCACCGCCTCGATCGCGGAATTCAGCAGTTCGACGACCAGCACCAGCAGCAGCGATCCGACCAGCAGTGCACGCTCGACGGCGGTCGATCCGAAGGCGGCCCCGATCGGAGCCAGCACGAGGAAGAGATAGACCTCGAGCCGGAACGAGCTCTCGTGGCGGAATGCCTGGATCAGGCCTCTCCACGACCACTGCGTCGCGGCCCACATGCGCTGCGGGCCGCGCGGGACGAGACTCGGCTTGCCGTCGGCCATGGGACGCCTCGGAAGGATGGCACAAAGCCTAACGACGACCGGACACCCGCGCGACGGTCCTCGACGACCTTCACCGGCGGGACTTGTTTCGAGCCGTCCACCTGCCATAGTCCGCGCGCCCGGGGTCGCCCCGGAGCGCGACCGAACGACCGCCGGAGATCCGCATCATGCTCGATCCGCAGCAACTCCTGGGCCAGATCCTCGGCGGCAGCATGGGCGGCAGCTTCGGCGGCAAACAGCGCCGCGGCAAGGGCGCGGGTGGCCTGCTCGGCAGCATGAGCCCGACCACCAAGGCGCAGATCGGCATCG
>CALDVP010000207.1 GCA_937924195.1 uncultured Lysobacterales bacterium | reverse complement strand
GCGATCACGGTGTCGAGCCCCGGCACGTCCTCGAGCAGCTCGAGCGTCGCGGTGCCCTGGCCCGCGATCACACGCGCGTCGTCGAAGGGGTGCACCAGCGTGCCGCCGGTCTCGGCCAGCACGCGCGCGCACTCCTCGTCGCGGACGGCCATCGACGGCTCGCACAGGATCACGTGGGCGCCGGCCTCGCGGATCTGCGCGAGCTTGATCGCCGGCGCGTTGCGCGGGACGACGACGTGGGCCGGGACGCCACGCGCGCGCGCCGCGAGCGCGACCGCCGTGCCGTGGTTGCCCGAGGACTGGGTGACGATGCCGCGCGCCGCGGTGGCGTCGTCGAGCGCGAAGATCGCGTTGCAGGCGCCTCGGTACTTGAAGGACCCGCCGCGCTGCAGGTTCTCGCACTTGAAATGCAGTTCCGCGCCGACGAGGGCATCGAGCACCGGATTACGGACGACCGGCGTTCGCACGACCCGTGCGGCGAGGCGTTGCGCGGCCTCTCGAATCGACGAGTAGTCTGGGAGGTCGATCATGCCGGCAAGGTAGCAGGGAGACCTTCGTCCAAGGCGTGCTGAACGGTCCGACGCGACCGCGAAGGGTTCAGGGGCAATTCAATTCGCCAGGTCGACGATGGCAGGACTCGACCACCGTCATCGGGAGCGGCGATGAAGCATGCCTCGCGCTGGACCCTGATCCTCGCCACGCTGACCGGATTGTCCGGCTGCGTGACCTATCCCGACTATTACATCGCCTCAGGTCCGGGCGGCACTTCGATCGACTGCCGCTACCAGCCCTGCACGCGCGATGGCTACGCCTACTGGTCCGGGGGCAGCCGCTACGGTTACAGCGGTGGTGGCTGGTATGACCCGGGCAGCGCCTGGTACGGCTCCAGTCGCTGGTACGCCCCGTATCGGATCGGCTACACGCCGTGGGGCTTCCGCGATCCGTGGTACGACCCGTGGTACGGGAGTTCGTGGGCCTGGGCCTCGCCGTGGTATCCGGCCTGGCATCCGACTTCGCGTTCGCGCTGGTCATGGTCGGTTGGCTACGGCTGGTCGAGCGGGCCGTGGTCCGGCAGCCTGTGGTATCGCCCATGGTCGTATTCGAGCTGGTACGGATCGGGTTGGTACGGCTCCGGCTGGTACGGCGGGGGCTGGAGTTCGACCTGGCACCGCCCCTATCGCGGCCACCGCCCGCCGCCGCGGGAACGCACCGTCGACTGGCGCCCGGCCGACGGCATCGGCGTCGCCAATCCTCGCTGGTTGCCGGCTTCCGAGGAAGTCCAGCGCATCGCGGATCGCGATTCGCGCTATCGCGGCAACCGCGGCATCGATACCGGAGCCGGCCGCGTCCATGAGCCAAGAATCGCGGATCCGGGGTCCATCCGCGGCCTCGATGCCACCGATGCGACGCGACTCGACCGGCCGTCGGGTCGGGTGATGCCTCGCGGCGCGGCCGATGGGTGGATCGCCCCGATGCCCGGTTCGCGCCCGCCAGACGGCGGACGCTGGGCGGACGACGGCGCCACCATCGAGCGTTCGCAACCCGCGCGTTTCGACCCGCCGCCGCAGCGTTTCGAGGCGCCGCAGCCGAGTCGTTACGAGCGTCCGATGCCGCAGCGTTTCGAACGGGCCGAGCCGGCGCGTGTCGACCTGCCGCCGCAGCGTTTCGAGACGCCGGAACCTGCGCGCTTCGATCCGCCGCCTCCGGCCGAGTCGCGCGGCAGCGGGCGACGCTTCAGTCGCGAGGACTTCGAGCCAAACTGAGGCCCGATCCATCGGGCGCGCGCTGGCGCGCGGCCGGACCTGTAGGGCGCGCCTCGGCGCGCCGCGGGGACGCCCGCGATCGAGCCTCAGTCGGCATCCGGTCCGCCCGGCTCGGCCGCCGTCTCGCCCGGATCGGCCACGGCCGGCGGACCGTCGTCGTAGCCTTCCTCGCGCGACACGGCGACGTCGCGCACCGGCATCACCGTGGTCTTCGATTGCTTCAGGGCCTCGAGCCTGGCGTTGGCCTCGCTGACCAGCGCGTGCTTCTCCTCGGCCGACAGCGAGGTCCAGTGGCGACTCGAGAGTGCGCCCTCGAGCGCGTAGAGGGCATTGAGCGAGGGCTTGAAGCCCGCGCGCTTCAGGCGCACGAAGGCTTCGACCACCCCGAAGCGCGCGAGGTCCTCGTGCGTTCGGATGCCGATCTGGCGCAACTGCGCCTGGGTCTTTGGCCCGATGTTCGGGATCTTCTCGCTCATGCCGCGCGCCGTGTGACGTCGATCGCCGACATGAATACCCGCGCGAGACGCTCGACGCCGGCTTGGTCGTCGGCGTCGAAGCGCGCCGGTTCCGGGCTGTCGAGGTCGAGCACGCCCACGAGGTTCCCCGCGGCATCGACCAGCGGTACCACGATCTCCGAGCGCGACGCCGCGTCGCAGGCGATGTGGCCCGGGAAGGCGTGGACGTCGTCGACCCGCTGGGTCTGGCGCGTCGCCGCTGCGGTGCCGCAGACGCCCCTGCCGATCGGGATGCGGACGCAGGCCGGACGGCCCTGGAAGGGACCGACCACGAGTTCGCGCCCGTCGTGGAAGTAGAAGCCGCACCAGTTGAGACCGGGCAGGGCATGGAACAGCAGGGCCGAGAAGTTGGCTGCGTTGGCGATGCGGTCGCGTTCGCCGGCGAGCAGGCCCTCGGCGATGGCGGCGAGTTCCTCGTACTGCTCGGCTTTGCTCGTCCCCGCCGACAGATTCCAGGTGAACATGGGCGCTCCCGATTGACAGCGAGCGCTGAGTCTAGCCGCCCGCGCCCAATGCACCGCCATAATCCGCCCATGGGCGCATCCGAGCAGCGCAGCGATGGCTTCCGCGAGCGCGGCCGTGAGGTCACGCGGCTCGAGACCTTCGTCGATGCCGCCTTCGCCTTCGCAGTGACGCTGCTCGTCATCGCGACCGGCAGCCTGCCGGAGTCGGTTGCGGATCTCGTCCACGCCCTCGAGCGCATCCCGGCCTTCGTCGCCGCCTTCGCGCTGATCGCGGTGTTCTGGTCGGCGCACGACACCTGGAGCCGCCGCTACGGCCTCGCGGACCGGACCACGACGTGCAGTCGCTGCTGCTGGTGTTCTTCGTGCTGATCTACGTCTATCCGCTGCGGATGTTGTTCGAATCTTTATTCACCTGGGTCAGTGACGGCCGCCTCGGTGATGGCGCCGGCATCCGGACCTTCGACGACCTGCGCAAGATGTTCGTCGCCTACGGCCTGTGCTTCGCGACGCTCGCCGGCGTGATCGCGGCGCTCTACCTGCACGCCTGGCGCCGCCGCGCGGCGATCGGCCTCGACGCCCACGAGCGCGCCTCGACGCTGGCGCACGCCGCGGCCTACGGATACTTCGTGCTGCTCGCCACCGCCTCGGTGGCGGTCGCGCTGTCGATGCCGGCCCCGGGCACGGCCTGGATGTTCGGGTTGCCCGGCTTCCTGTACTTCGGGATGTTCGCCTCGTTTCCGATGTCGCAGGTGGTCTACCGGCGCGCCCTCGTCAGCGCGGGAGCGCGTTCCGGATGAGCGGCGTTTTCATCACCGGCACCGACACCGGGGTTGGAAAGACCTTCGTCAGCGCAGCATTGGTGCGCGCGCTGCGTCTCGCCGGCGTCGACGCGCTGGCGATGAAGCCGGTTGCCAGCGGCGCCTTCGACACGCCCGACGGGCTGCGCAGCGCGGACGCGCTGGCGCTGGTCGAGGCGATGCGGACGCCGCTGCCGCAGGCGGCAGGCGCGGTCGAGCCGCCCGCGTACGCCACCGTGAATCCTTACGT
>CALDVP010000206.1 GCA_937924195.1 uncultured Lysobacterales bacterium | reverse complement strand
CGCCCTTCATCTCGATCGTGCCGTCCACCCGAAAGGCGCCCCTGGCGAGCATCGCGGCGCGGCTCTTCTCGATCGCCGCTCGCACCTTGGCGTCGGCATCGGCCGACGCCGCCCCCGCGGCCGAGGCGGACCGCAAGATCGACGCGAACAGGCAAAAAATCCGGACCAATGTCGTCGATTCATCCTCCCGTGAGGCGAGCCGCCGCGCGGACGCCAGTAAAGGGCCGCAACTGCGGCGTCCGCTACAATCCGGATTTCCTTATCGCCGCCTCCCGCTGTCGCAGTGCAGCACGTGCGGCCCCTTCCGGAGTTTCCCGATGATCTTCGACACCATCGCTCGTTCCGGCCACGAGGAAGTGGTTTTTTGCCACAACCCGGATGCCGGCCTCCGTGCCGTCATCGCGATCCACAACACCTGGCTCGGACCCGCTCTGGGCGGGCTGCGGATGTGGAACTACAAGTCCGAGCAGGAAGCAGTCGACGACGTGCTGCGACTGTCGAAGGGCATGACCTACAAGGCCGCGGTCGCAGGACTGAACCTCGGCGGTGGCAAAGCGGTGATCTGGGGCGATCCGGGCCGCGACAAGAGCGAGGCGCTGTTCCGCGCCTTCGGCCGCTTCGTCAACTCGCTCGGGGGCCGTTACATCACCGCCGAGGATGTCGGTATCGATGTCAACGACATGGAATACGTGCTCATGGAGACCGAGTACGTGACCGGCGTGCACCAGGTACACGGCGGCTCGGGCGATCCGTCGCCGTTCACCGCCTACGGCACCATGCAAGGCCTGATGGCCGCGCTCAACGTGCGCTTCGGCGACGAGGAGATCGGGAGATACAGCTATGCGGTCCAGGGTTGCGGCCACGTCGGCATGGAGTTCATCAAGCTGCTGCGCCAGCACGGCGCCAAGGTCTATGTGACCGACATCAACCAGGCAGCGGTGCGCGAGGCGGTCGAGTCGCACGGCTGCGAGGCGGTTGGTCTCGACGAGATCTACGATGTCGATGCCGACGTCTATTCGCCGTGTGCCCTAGGTGGCACCGTGAACCCCGGCACGATCCCGCGTTTCCGCTTCAAGGTCATCTGCGGCGCCGCGAACAATCAACTCGCAAGCGACGACTGCGCGAAGCTGCTCGAGGAGCGCGGGATCCTGTATGCGCCGGACTACGCGGTCAATGCGGGCGGTCTGATGAACGTGTCGCTCGAGATCGAGGGCTACAACCGCGAACGTGCGATGCGGATGATGCGCACGATCTACTACAACCTCGGCAAGATCTTTCACATCGCGAAACGCGACGGCGTCACCACCGCCGAGGCCGCCGAGCGCATGGCGCAAGAGCGGATCACGACGATCGGCCGCATCCGCAAGCCCTTCATGGGTAACCAGCCGCCACGCTTCCTCGGCCGGCTGCGCCACGCCTGATCCCGGGGCAGCCTGCCTGATCGCGCGAGAGCCGCCGACCGGGCGCTCACACCACGCCGCCTAGCCTCGCCGTCTCCATCGAACATCCGCGCGGAGCCGCCATGCGCCCCTTTCCGCTGACCGAAGAGATCGAACTGCTGCGCGAGACCGTGCGCGCCTTCGCCGAGAAGGAGATCGCACCGCGCGCGGCCGAGATCGACCAGCGCAACGAGTTTCCTCAGGACCTCTGGCGCAAGTTCGGCGAGCTCGGCGTGCTCGGCATCACGATCCCGGGCGAGTACGGCGGCGCCGGAATGGGTTACCTCGCGCACACCGTTGCGATGGAGGAGATCTCGCGGGCCTCGGGATCCGTGGGCCTGTCATACGGCGCGCACTCGAATCTGTGCCTGCAGAACCTCTACAACAACGGCACCGGGGCGCAGCGCGCGAAGTACGTGCCGAAGCTGGTATCGGGCGAGTGGGTCGGCGCGCTCGCGATGAGCGAACCCGGCGCGGGTTCCGATGTCGTCGGCTCGATGGCCTGCCGAGCCGAGCGCCGGGGCGACGTGTGGGTCGCGAACGGCAACAAGATGTGGATCACGAACGGCCCCGAGGCCGACGTGCTCGTGGTCTACATGCGCACCGCCGGCAAGGAGCATGGTTCGCGCGCGATGACCGCCTTCATCGTCGAGAAGGGCATGCGAGGCTTCCGCACCGCCCAGAAGCTGGACAAGCTCGGGATGCGCGGCTCGAACACCTGCGAGCTGGTGTTCGAGGACTGCGAGATCCCGCACGAGAACGTGCTCGGTGAGGTCAACCAGGGCGTGCGCATCCTGATGAGCGGCCTCAACACCGAGCGCCTGGTGCTCTCGGGCGGGCCGATCGGGCTGATGCAGGCCGCGCTGGACCTGGTCCTGCCCTACGTGCGCGAGCGGCGCCAGTTCGACCAGCCGATCGGCGCCTTCGGGATCATGCAGGCCAAGGTTGCCGACATGTACGTGGCGCTGCAGTCGGCCCGCGCCTTCAGCTACATGGTCGCGCAGGACTACGACCGCGGCGTGCAGTCTCGGATCGACCCGGCCGCGTGCCTGCTGAAGTCCACCGAGGGCGCCGTGTTCTGCGGGCTCGAGGCGATCCAGGCGCTCGGCGGCAACGGCTACATCAACGAGTATCCGGCCGGCCGCATCCTGCGCGACGCCAAGCTCTACGCGATCGGAGCCGGCACCAACGAAATCCGGCGTATGCTGATCGGCCGCGAACTGTTCGAGGGCCGCAGCTGAGGCACGTGCGGTGCAACCGGGACCGTCACGCCGACGCGTCGGTGCGTAGAGCGGCAGGCTATCCAAACCCCGCGCATCCGGATGCGCTTCACGGCATCACGTCCGAGTTGCTCGACCCCGGCCCACTGGAATCGAAGCCCGGTGCGCCGCGGCGCTCCGGTGCATCAGGGCGCACCCTGCGCTTCGCAGTGGCTTGCTTGCGCGTTGGCGCACCCTGACCGCGGCATGCAACGCAAGACAGCGCGCAGAGGCGCGGTGCGCGGAACGACACCGTGTCATTCGAAGCCGTTGCGGAAGAGCAGCCCTTCAATGATCCGCGGCACGTGCATGACGATGCAGTGGATCGCGCCGGCCAGAGAGATGATCGACGAGCAGTCGACCTGGACGATGGTCTTGTCCTCGAAGGCCTGCTCGAACACTGCACGCGCCTGCGCATTCTGGACGTCGAATCCGTTGAAGCGGCAGAGCATCACGAGGTTGTTGATGATCACCGAGTTCGTATAGGTGTAGTGGGTGCTGCCGCTGCGGAAGCCCGGCGTGCGCCAGACCGTCATCCCGTCCGCCGTGCGCGCGGCCGCGAAGTCGTCGGCGATGGCCGCCGGGGTGCCCACGCTCGAGGGATAGCTGCCAACGATGATCTCGTCGTCGTCGACCGGCAGCGTCCACATGTCGATGTGCTGAGTCGAATCGAAGCTTGCCGGGAACGGTGTGGTGATGCCCACGTCGAGGCCCTGGTAGGTCTGGTAGAGGTCGCGGATCTGCGCCGCGGTCAATGACGGGTTCTCGTTGACGATCAACTCGGTCATGAACGCGCGCCGGGTCGCGAACAGGTGGAAGTTTCCCCCGCCGTGGTTGAGCGGCATCAGGAAGCGCTGCTCGCCCCAGAGGTTGGCCAGCACGCTCGGGAAGGCGTTGTCGTTCGGTCGCGGGCGGTTGTAGGTGTGGTCGACGATCGCGCGCTGGCCGCCGTGGTCGACGAAGCGCGGGCCGTAGTCGCGGATCCAGACCGAGTCGGTCGCCGCGGTGATGAAGCTGACCCGTGACAGGTTGGCTCCGGCCGACTGCAGGGTCGAGGTCGCACTCGCCTGCTGGCTGGCGCCGGACACGACGATGTACATCCGCGCGTCCGCGGTCAGCGTCGTGACCGCCACCGTCATCTCGGTCAGCAACGCATTCTGCGTGCCCCAACGGATCAGCAGGCCGTCGTTCTCCTCGTACTCGGCCTGCGCGCGGACCGGTCCCGGCGGCGGGTTACGATCCAACAGGGCCGGAATCGGCAGCCGCCAGCGGGCTTTTTCCTCCGCGCTGAGCCCCCGCGGCAGCGGGTTCGCCTCGTCGTCGACGATGGTAGCGAGCAGGGCCGGATCGACGACGCGCCGCTCGCCATCCGTCGCCGCGGCCGGCATCGGCGGCAGCCCCATCGACAGCAGCAACAGTAGTCGGCACGCAAGTCTCATCGATCGGTCTCCGCCTGTAAGCCGCGAAAGATGGCGCAGGGGCGGGCCGTCGTCCAGTCCGCCGGCCGGCCGCGACCGCAGTAGGCTCGCGGGCCAGCGATCGCGCCGGGGGAATCGGGATGGAATTCTTCGTTGATTCGAAGGTCGAGGTCGAACCGTGGAAGATCCTCGTCGTCGATGACGAGCCGGAGGTCCACGCGGTCACGCGGCTCGTGCTCCGTGGCTTCCGCTTCGAGGACCGGCCGCTCGAGATCCTGTCGGCGCACTCGGCGTCGGAAGCCCAGGCGATGCTCACCGCCCACCCCGACCTCGCGCTGATGCTGCTCGACGTCGTCATGGAGACCGAGCAGGCCGGGCTCGGGGTCGTGCGCCACGCGCGCGAGACCCTCGGCAACCGCTTCCTGCGGATCGTGCTGCGCACCGGCCAGCCCGGGCAGGCGCCGGAGCAGGAGGTGATCCGCACCTACGACATCAACGACTACAAGGAGAAGACCGAGCTGACCGCCAACAAGCTCTTCACGGCAGTCACCACGGCCCTGCGCTCCTACCGCGATCTG
>CALDVP010000205.1 GCA_937924195.1 uncultured Lysobacterales bacterium | reverse complement strand
GGCGCTCGCGACCGGCAATGGCGTGATCGCCAAGCCCGCCGAGCAGACCAGCCTGATCGGCTTCGAGGCCGTGAGGCTGTTGCACGAGGCCGGCATCCCGGCCGAGGTGCTGCAGTACCTCCCGGGAGACGGTGCCACGGTTGGTGCCGCGCTGACGCGCGATCCGCGGGTCGCCGGTGTGGTCTTCACCGGCTCCACCGAGACCGCACGCGCGATCAACCGGGCGCTGGCCGCGCGCGAGGCGGCAATTGCGGTATTGATCGCCGAGACCGGCGGCCAGAACGCGCTGATCGCGGACTCCTCGGCGCTGCCCGAGCAGTTGGTCAAGGACACGATCGCGGGCGCCTTCCAGTCGGCCGGCCAGCGCTGCTCGGCGACCCGCGTGCTGTTCGTGCAGGCCGACATCGCCGACCGGGTCGTCGCGATGCTGGCCGGCGCGATGGGCGAGCTCCGCGTCGGCGACCCGGGCCTGCTCTCGACCGACGTCGGCCCGGTGATCGACGAAGACGCGCGCCGCGTGCTCGAGGCGCACGCCGAACGGATGGACCGCGAGGCGACCCTGATCCGCAAGGTCGAACTGCCGTCCGACTGCGCGTATGGCACCTTCGTCGCACCGCGCGCCTACGAGATCGACTCGCTCGAGCGCCTCGAGCGCGAGGTCTTCGGCCCGATCCTGCACGTCGTTCGCTGGCGTGCCGACGAGCTCGACCACGTGATCGACGCGATCAACGCGACCGGCTACGGCCTCACGCTCGGCATCCACTCGCGCATCGATGCGACCGTCGAGTACATCGCCGCGCGCGTGAAGGCCGGCAACTGCTACGTCAACCGCAACATGATCGGCGCGGTGGTCGGGGTGCAGCCCTTCGGTGGCGAGGGACTCTCCGGCACCGGACCGAAGGCCGGTGGTCCGCACTACCTCACGCGCTTCGTCACCGAGCGCACGCTGACGATCAACACCACGGCGGCGGGCGGCAATGCCAGCCTGCTGACGCTCGGCGCCTGAGGCCGCGACCGCGCGAGCGGGGCATGTCCGATCCGGACGCGAGGACGCAGGCGAACACCGACGGCGCACGTCGGCGGCGTCGGTCGCCGTCCGCGGCAGGCCTGGCGTGGCGGTCCTTTGCGGTCGGCCTGCTGTTCGGCGCCGTCGCAGCCTGCCCGGCGCTGGCCCCCGACACCCCGGCGGACGGCACCGTCGTGATCCTGCACGGGCTTGCGCGCTCGGCCGCGTCGATGGCGAAGATGGAGGCCGTACTGCAGGCCGCCGGCTACCGGACCTGCAACATCGACTGCCCGTCCACCCGCTATCCGATCGAGGAACTCGCGGAGCGCTTCGTCGCGCCGGCAGTGGCGCAGTGCGCGCCGCGCGGCACCGTCCACTTCGTGACCCACTCGATCGGCGGGATCATCGTGCGGCAGATCGCCGACGCCGCGCCCGAGGTCGCCATCGGGCGGGTGGTGATGCTGGGTCCGCCCAACCAGGGCAGCGAGATCGTCGACGCGATGGAGCACTGGTCGCCGTTCTACTGGGTCAACGGCCCGGCCGGCTGCAGCTCGGCACCGGGGTCGATTCGGTCCCGAACCGCCTCGGGCCGGCCCCCTTCGTGGTCGGCGTGATCGCCGGCGACGCCCCCTTCATGGAGCCGTTCGAGGGCTTCATCCCCGGCCCGAGCGACGGCAAGGTCTCGCTCGAGCGTGCCCGGCTCGAGGGGATGGCCGACTTCCTCGTCCTGCCGGTCACCCGCTCGCTGATGATGCGAGACCACGAGGCGATCGAGCAGACCATCCGCTTCCTCGACACCGGGCGTTTCGAGCACGCGGCCGGCCCCGAGCACGCCGCGCCCCGGCCGACGCCGGATCCGGGTTGATCGCGACCACGGCCCGGGCGAGACTTTTCCCGAGCCCCCTTCCCCACAGGAGCCGATCCATGCGCCGACTTACCACCGCCTGCACCGTTCTCGCCACCCTGGCCCTCGCGGCCTGCAGCGGCCGCGAACCGGCCTCGAGCGACGACACCCCGTCGGCCGCGAGCGCTCCGCCCGCCGCGGCCGCCACCGCGGTCGACGACGAGCTGGAGCGCCTGAAGGCGACGACCCCGGTCGATGCCTGCACGTGGCTGACACCCGAGAAGCTAAAGTCGGTGTTGCCGGACCTCGAGTTCGAGGTCGCCCAGCGGATCGAGCCGCGGATGAGCGGCTACGTCTGGGATTCGCGCTGCACCTACTGGGCCGGTCGCGGCACGATCGAGTTCGCGAAGGAGCAGCCGACGCACACGGTCGAGATTTTCGTCGCGACCTCGGCGTCTGCGGCCAAGGCCGAGGAGCGGCTCGCGGCGCGACGCGAGGGTGCGGCCACGACCACCGGATTCACGCCGCAGCCCGCACTCGGCGCCAACGCGTACACGACCAGCACCACGGGCGTCGTGATGCTGCACTTCGTGCGCGACCAGAGCGAGGTACAGATCAACTACTCCGACCTCACCACGCCGGGCGAGGAGAAGACCCGGATCGTCCTCGCCCTCGCCGCGTCGCTTTGAACGATCCGGAGCACGTCGAGTCGCCGGCCGGGCGCAGCCCGCGCGAGCCTCAACCGCGGCAGGCTCGGACGCTCCATGCGATCGCTGCGCCGCTGATGCAGTGGTCGGCACTGGCCCTGGGATGGGCGCTGCCGGTGCCCTCGGCGCTCGGCCGCCAGGGCCTGTGGTCGGCGCTGGCCGCGGTCGGCCTGTTCGGCTGGGCGCACCGCCGCTCGCGCCCGGTCGCGTGGGTCCTCGCGATCGGGATGGCGCTGATGCCCGCGGCGACCCACTCGATCCACGGCTTCCTCGGCATCGGACGACTGGCGGCGCTCGCGCTGATCACGCTGCCGATGGTCTTGATCGCGCTGCTCGCCGGTCGCCGCGCCACGCACCTGCCGCTGGCGCCGCGCGCGGTGCTCGCCGATGTCGCGACCGGGCTGCTGGCGCTGCCGGCTGCGGCCCTGCGCCGCACCAGCACTTCATCCTGAATTCACAAAGCGGAAGCAAACGCCACGCATCCTGATGCCGGTGAATTGCGCCGGGCACGGTGATCCGGCACACTTCGCGATTCGTACCGCTTCGCCACGCGACGCGGATGCCCCGCACCGGCACACAGCCGGTCTCGCCCGCGATCGTGACGGCTATCCGCGGCGCCCAACGGCACCGCCCTTCGGCTCCCGATCGTCTGTCCGACGAGATGTCCCAGATGGGTCATGCCCAGACCGCCAATCCGATCGATGCGATGGGCGTGGCCGCGCGCGCCGCCTTCGTGCTGGCGCCGCTCGGCCTGTTCGTGCTGGTCTCGTGGGTGCTGGCGACGAAGACCCTGCCGGTCGACCTCGCATGGTCGTGGATTCCGAGCCTCGACATCGAGTGGCGCTTCCGCATCGACGGCCTCGGCGCGCTGATGCTGCTGATGATCACCGGCATCGGTACCGCGGTGTTCGTCTATGCCGGCGGCTATCTCGCCGGCGACCCGAACCAGCGGCGACTGTTCTGGATGCTGGTGCTGTTCATGGTCGCGATGGTCGGCTGCGTGACCGCCGACGATCTGTTCGTGCTGTTCCTGTTCTGGGAGGCGACCAGCCTGACCTCGTTCATGCTGGTCGGCTACTCGCATGCGCGGGCCGAGAGTCGCAAGGCGGCGCAGCAGGCGCTGATGGTCACCGGCACCGGCGGGCTCGCCCTGCTGGCAGGCTTCATCGTGCTGGCGCAGGCCACCGGCACCACCCGGATCAGCGACATCGTCGAGATCGTGCCGACGCTCGGTGAGACGCCGGCGCTGACGACCGCACTCGGCCTGCTCCTGGTCGGCGCCTTCACCAAGAGCGCGCAGTTCCCGTTCCACTTCTGGTTACCGAACGCGATGGCGGCGCCGACTCCGGTGTCGGCCTATCTGCACTCGGCGACGATGGTGAAGCTCGGCGTGTTCCTGCTGGCCCGCCTCGACCCGGCCTTCGGCGAATGGCCGTCATGGGAGTGGACGCTGAAGGTCGTGGGTTCCGTGACCGCAGCCTGGGGCATGGTGCTGGCGCTGCGCGAGCGCGACCTGAAGCGAATCCTGGCGTGGTCGACGGTGGCGACGCTCGGCACGCTGGTGATGCTGGTCGGCATGCGCGGCGAGGGCGCGGCGATCGCGGTCGGTGCCCTGCTGCTCGCACACGGGCTGTACAAGGCGCCGCTGTTCTTCGTCGCCGGCAACATCGACCACGGCACCGGCACGCGCGTGATCGACCGGTTGGGCGACCTCCGCCGGCAGATGCCGTGGACCGCGGCGGCGGCGCTGCTTGCGGGCGCCTCGATGGCCGGCATGCCGCTGTCCTTCGGCTTCATCGTCAAGGACGTGATCCTCGAGGCCAAGACCGCGGTCGACGTGTTCACCTTCGCCAAGGCCGCGAACACCGTGTTCGGCTCGATCGCGGTCGCGGTCGCCGGCGTCGCCGCGATCCGCGTGTTCTGGCTGCACCCGGGTGAGAATCAGCGCGTCGAGGCGCATGAATGTGGCCCAGCGCTGGTCGGACCGCCGTTGTTGCTGGCGCTGCTCGGCATCACGTTGGGCCTGTTCCCGTTCTACGTGCAGGACCTGATCGCGCTCGCTGGCGTCGCGATGATCCCGGGCACCGAGGTGCCGGTGCTCAGCCTCTCGCTGGCGCCAGGTCCGGTGCTGGGCTCGCTGGCGGTGACGCTCGCGATCGGCGTCGTGATCTACCTCTTGTGGGATCCGCTGCACCAGCGCTTCGAGCGCATCGCTGCGCGTACCGGTCGCATCGGCATGGCTTCGCAGTACGAGCGCTCGCTGACGTGGATCCCGACCTTCGCCGCGGCGGTCACGCGCCGGGTGCAGGACGGTCGTCTGCCGGTCTACGTCGGCCTCGTCGCGGCGAGCGCGGCCGCGGCGATCGTCGTCGCGATCGCCCACCTCGTCGCCAGCGGGGCGGCGACGTGGGCCGCGATCGAGTGGCCCGGCCTCGGCTTTGCCGGCGCGGCGGCGCTGGTCATCGCCGGCGCGCTGGTCGCGCCGTTCGTGCGCGACCGGCTGGTGCTGCTGCTCGCGGTCGGTCTGGTCGGTTTCGGCAGCGCGCTGCTCTTCGTCTTCGCCGGCGCCCCGGACGTGGCCTGGACCCAGTTCGCGGTGGAGACCGTGTTCGTGATCGTGGTGGCCGCGGTGCTGCTGGGCCTGAAGCGCCTCGGTCGCGGCATGGGCATTGCCGAGCCGCGTTTCCGGCCGCTTGCGCTCGGTGTCTCGGTGGTGCTCGGCGCCGCGGTCGCCGCGCTGCTGATGATCGCGACCGCCGGGCCCTTCGATATGTCCCTGCCGGATTGGTTCGGACGCACCAGCGTCCCGGAGGCCCACGGACGCAACGTCGTCAACGTGATCCTGGTCGACTTCCGGGCGCTCGACACGCTCGGCGAGATCGCGGTCGTGATGCTCTCGCTGATGGCCGCACTGCCGCTGGTCGCCGCCTTGCGCCGCCGCCGCGCTCCCGCCGGAGACGCCCGATGAACCCGCGCCTCGTGATCCTCGACGTCGTCGCGAGGCCGCTCTACGTCGTGATCCTGCTCGCCTCGCTGGTGGTCCTGCTGCGCGGCCACAACGAGCCGGGCGGCGGTTTCATCGCGGGCCTGGTCGCGGTCAGCGCCTCGGTGCTGTGGGCGCTGGCGCACGGGCCGGCCGCGGCCGAGGCGCGGCTGCCGTTCCGCTCGCCGCTGATCCTCTCGGCCGTCGGTGTCGCACTCGGCGCGATCGCCGGACTGCCGGCGCTGCTGCTCGGCGATGCCTTCCTGACCCACCTGTGGGGCGCGATCCCGCTCGGCTTCACCGAGATCGAGGTCTCGACCGTGCTGGTCTTCGACGTCGGCGTCTATCTCTGCGTCTGGGGCGCGCTCGCAGGCTACGCGCTGTCCCTGCTCGAGGCCGATCTCGAGGCCCCGGCAAAGGATTCGCCGGAGGCGCGCCGATGATCGCGACGATCGCGCTCGTGGTGTTCGTGACGGTAACCGTCGGCGTATACCTGTCACTGTCGCGCGACCTGTTCCGCGTCGTGCTCGGACTTGCGATGTTCGGCAGCGCCGCGAATCTCGTGCTGTTCGCCGCCGGCCGCCTTGGCCGGACCGCGCCGGCGGTCGTGACGGTGGGCGAGACCGCGCTCGCCGACACCGCGAACCCCCTGCCGCAGGCGCTGGTTTTGACAGCGATCGTGATCGGCTTCGCGCTGGTCTGCTTCGCGCTGGTGCTGATGCTGCGCCTGATCCGCGACGCGCGCACCGACGACGCGCTCGCGCTGCGCGACGCCGAGCCACTCCCGACCGACCCGGTCAAGCCGCCCGCGACCGATCAGGCCTTCGAGCCGGTCGTCGGCGCCGACCCGGGCCGCGAGGTCGCGCGATGAGCGTGTGGCTCGCCGCAAGCCCGGTGCTGGTGCCGCTCGCGACTACGCTCGTGACCGCACTCGCGCACCGGCACCCCCGGTTGCAGCGGATCCTGAGCCTCGCCGGCATCGTCGCGTTCTTCGGAACCGCGCTGGCACTCGTCACTGCGGTCCACGGCGGCGAAACTCTCGTGATCGCGTTCGGTAACTGGCCGGCGCCGTTCGGCATCGAGTTCCGGCTCGACCGGCTCAGCGCCTCGCTGGTGCTGATCACCGCGCTGATGGGCCTTGCCTGCCTCGTCTTTCACGAGAGTGACGCCGACCCCGGCAACCGACATCCGCTGCTGCTGCCGCAGGTCCATGGCGTGCTCGCGGGCGTGGCCGGCGCATTCGCGACGGCCGACCTCTTCAACCTCTATGTCTGGTTCGAAGTGATGCTGATCGCAGCGCTCGGCGTGTTCGCGATCGGTGGCCGCCGCGACCAGCTCGACGCGAGCTTCAAGTATCTGACGCTGAACCTGTTCGGCACGCTCCTGCTGCTGATCGGCGTCGGCGCGATTCACGCGGCCACCGGGCACCTCAACTACGGCGCGCTCGCCGAGGCGGTCGGCGGCCTGCCGCCAGCGCTGACCACACTGCTGCTGGCCGTTCTCGGCCTCGCCTTCCTGGTCAAGGCCGGTGCCTTCCCGCTCTTCGCATGGCTGCCGGCGAGCTACCACACGCTGCCAGGACCGATCCTCGCGCTGTTCGCGGGCCTCTTGACCAAGGTCGGGGCCTATGCGGTGCTGCGACTCCTGGGCGACGTGTTCGCACCGCCGCCGATGGTGCTGCTCGAGGCGCTCGGCTGGATCGCAACCGCGACGATGCTGATCGGCGTACTCGGCGCGGCCTACCACTGGGACATCCGCCGAATCCTCGCCTTCCACATCATTAGCCAGATTGGCTACATCCTGCTCGCGACCGCGCTCGCCGGTGAGGCCGGCAATGCCGCGACGCTGTTCTACACGTGGCACCACATCGTCGTGAAGGCGAACCTGTTTCTGATCGGCGCGATCATCTGGCGACTCACCGGCAGCTACGACCTGCGCCGGATCGGCGGCCTGTGGCAAGCACGGCCGTGGCTCGGTGTGCTGTTTGCCATCCCGGCGCTGTCGCTGATCGGCATCCCGCCGCTCTCGGGCTTCTGGGCCAAGTACCTGGTGCTGTTCGAGGCGATCGGCCAGGGCCGCATCGTGTGGACCGTGGTCGCGCTCCTGGTCTCGGTGCTGACGCTCTACTCGATGACGAAGATCTGGCTCGAGGCCTTCTGGCGCCCGCATCCCGAGGCCGACTGGACGGCGCCGCGCGATGCGCGCCTCGCACCCGCGATCGCGGCCACGGTGGGCCTTGCCACGATCACGCTCTGGATCGGCACGCAGCCGGAGGCGCTGATCGCCTACGCGCGCGCCGCGGCCGCCACGCTGGGAGGAGCCGCACCATGAGGAAGCTCGCCGCCGCGCTCGGGCTTGCGGTCCGCTTCGTGATCGCGGTGGTGGTCGCCGGCTTTACGACGATCGGCGTGATCCTGAAGAGCGGCCGGCCCGGCCGACCGCCACCGCCGGTCGCGCTGCTGCGCGTCGGTTTCGCGCCGATGAGCGAAGAGGGCGCGGCGTTGCTCGGCTGCATGGTCTCGCTGACGCCCGGCACGACCACGATCGACGTCGACCTGGCGCGTCACGAACTGCTGGTGCATGCGCTCGACGCCTCGGACCCCGAGGCACTGCTGGCCTCGATTCGCCGCGACTTCGAGCCGGGCCTGGTGACGCTGTTCGGGGAGCCACGCCGATGACGGACCTCGCGATCACGATCCTCGTCGCCGGCGCCCTCGCGGCGAGCGGATTCGCCACCTATCGCCTCGTCGCCGGCCCCACCCAGGCCGACCGCGTCGTCGCGCTCGACATCCTGCTCGCGGCCGCGATCGCGCTGTGCATCGCGGCCGCGCTCGCGACCGCACGCACGGTGTTTCTCGACGTCGCGATAGGCCTTGCCCTGGTCGCCTTCGTCGCGACGATCGGCTGGGCGCGGCTGATCGAACAGGCGCCGCAAGGCCGCGACAGGCCCGGAGGACCGCGATGACGACGCTGCTCGCGACCCTGCTCATCGCGCTCGGCGCGGTGGTCCTCGTGATCGCCGGCTGGGGCGTCGTGACGCTGCCGGATGCGCTATCGCGCCAGCATGCCGCGACCAAGGCCGGCACGCTGGCACTCGCGCTGATCGCGCTCGGCGCCTTCGTCGCGATCCCGGCCGATGGTTTCGGCGTGCGGCTCGGGCTGATCCTCGGATTGCTCGTCGCGACGCTCCCGGTCGCCTCGCACCTGCTCGCTCGCGCCGCGATCCGAGAGCAGGACATCGCGACCGATGACGTGCCGCGGGTTGGCGGCGCCGCCTCACGCGACTGAGTCGGCGCGCCCA
>CALDVP010000204.1 GCA_937924195.1 uncultured Lysobacterales bacterium | reverse complement strand
CGGTCGGTCCCACGCGCGGCGAAGGCCGGTGCTGCCGTCGCCATCGCAGGAGCAAGCGAAGCTCGCGATCGCCGTGGCCCACGGATACCGCTGTGGCGGCCGGCATCGACGCTGCTCGCCCTGGCGCTCGCGGCCTGTGGTCAGCCCGCCTCGTCGGTCCGCATCGACGCGGCGAACCTCAAGCGTGACGGCGAGCCGACGCTCGAGGTGGATATCGACCTCGTGCTGTCGCCGCGGCTTGTCGAGGCACTCGACCGCGGCGTGCCGTTGACGCTGCGCTTCCGGCTCGACGCGCGCGGGCAAGTCAGCGAACGCCACCTGCGCCTGCGCTACCTGCCGCTGGTCGATCAGTATCAACTCTATGACGTGGAACGCGGTGACGGGCGTACCTTCGCGCGCCGCACGCAGTTACTGGCCGGCCTCGACCGCGTCCGCCTGCCGCTCGATCCCGCGTGGAGCGACGCCGCGGAGGATCTCGCGCTGTCGGTCGCGCTCGACCGCAGCACCCTGCCGGCCGCGTTGCGGCTGCCGGCGCTGGTGGACCGCGAATGGCAACTCGCCGGCTCGGAGCACCGGTGGACCTCCGCGCGCTGATCCGCGGTGCCTCGGTCGCGCTGCCGGCGCTGGCGCTGGCGACGCTGCTGGCCGCCACGGTGCTGCTGGCGGGGGATCTCGAGCAGGACGTCAGCCGCCTCGGCCGCTTCGCCCCGTGGCTGGCCGGCGCGGCGCTGGTCGCGGTCGCCGTGCTGGTCCTCGCGATCGGGTGGCGCGTGCTCGAGCTCGTGCGCCAGCGCCGGGCCCGCGCGCCGGGCGCGCGCCTCGCCTCGCGCTGGGCGCTGTCGCTGGTGCTGGTCGCGGTCCCGCCGATCGTGCTCGTCTACGGCTTCGCGTTGCGTTTCCTGCACGACAGCGTCGATGCGTGGTTCAACGTGCGGATCGAGCGCGCGCTCGACGACGCGCTGGCGCTCGGCCGCGACTTCCTCGACGCCGAGCGTGCGCGGGCGCTGCGCGCGTCGGAATCGTTGGCGCTGCGCGTCGGACTTGCGCCCGACGAGGACTGGCAGGAGGTCCTCGAATCGGAACTGGATGCCGGCGAGGCGCGCCAGCTCGCACTGTTCGGCCTCAACGGACAGGTGCTCGCAGTCGCCGCCGACGACGCCCGCCTGCTGCTGCCCGCACCGCCCGACAGCGGCGCGTTGCTCGCGATTCGAGACGGCGCGGTCGAGGCCGTGGCCGAGCCGCTCGGCGAGGATCTCGTCGTCCGCATCCGCCGCGCTGCCGGTGCCGCGGTGCTCCAGGCCATCTACGACCTGCCTCCGCGCGTACAGCCGCTGGCGCGGAACATCGAGCAGAGCTGGTTCGACTACCAGCGGCTGGCGCTGCTGCGCGGATCACTGAAGCTGACCTTCACCCTGATCCTGACCGCGGTTCTGTTGCTGGCGGCGCTGCTCGCGATCCTCGCCGCGCTGGCGGTTGCGAAACGCCAAGTCGCGCCGATCACGCGCCTGTCCGAAGGTACCCGGCGGATCGCGGCCGGGGACTTCGACGCGCGCCTGCCGGCGGGCGGCGACGACGAACTCGGCTTCCTCACCGCCTCGTTCAACCGGATGGCCGCGGACTTGGCCGAGGCCAGCGCCGCCGCCCGCGCCAGCCAGGCCGAAACCGAGCGGCAACGTGCCTTCCTCGAAGCCGTGCTCGGCCGGCTGTCCTCGGGCGTCATCACCGTCGACGCGAACGGCGTGGTGCGGACCGCGAACGAGTCCGCGGGCACGATCCTGGGGATCGAGCTGTCGCACCTGCGCGAGTCGCCGCTGCCGGTGCTCGCCGAGAGCGCACCGCGCCTCGCCGCTTTGGCCGACGCCATCACCCGCCAGATCGCCGGCGGCGTTCGCGAGTGGCGGGCCGAGGTGGCGCTGCCGGGACTCGCGCCGGGCGGGACCCAGCTGCTGATGCTGCGCGCGGCCTCGCTGCCGGTGACGGCAGGTCAGGCACCGGCCTGGGTGATCGTGTTCGACGACCAGACCGAGCTCGCGCGCGCGCAGCGCGAGACCGCGTGGCTCGAGGTCGCGCAGCGGCTCGCCCACGAGGTCAAGAACCCGCTGACGCCGATCCAGCTCGCGACCGAGCGCCTCGCGCACCGGCTCGACGGCAAGCTCGACGGCCGCGACGCCGAGGTGCTGGCGAAGTCGACGCGCACGATCGTCGCCCAGGTCGAGGCGCTGAAGGGCATGGTGGACGCCTTCGCCGACTATGCCCGCGCGCCGCAGCTGAGCCTCGCGCCGATTGCGCTCGAACGGATCGTCGGCGAGGTGCTGGACCTCTATGACGATCCTGCGCGCTGCCACGTGCTGCGTCGCTTCGAGCCCGGCCTGCCGCCGATCCGCGGCGACGCCGGACGTCTCCGCCAGCTGCTCCACAACCTCGTCAAGAACGCGATCGAGGCCTCGAGCGGCACGCCGGAGATCGAGGTCGGACTCGCCCGCGCCGACGCTGGCATCCGGCTGACGGTCGCCGATCGCGGTGCCGGCCTGCCGGCCGACTTCGATGCCGGCTGGTTCGAGCCCTACCGCAGCGGCAAGGCCAAGGGCACGGGGCTTGGCCTTGCCGTGGTGCGCAAGGTCGCCGAGGAACACGGCGGTCGCGTCGAGGCCGCGAACCGCGACGGCGGTGGCGCGGCGTTCACGGTGTGGCTGCCGGGGGGCTGAGGGTCTTCGCCCGAGTCGTCGCGGCCATCGCCTCGATCGCCACGTCCGGCAGCCGACCTCGACCCGTGCCAGACCGAAGCGGGGCAAGCCCCGCTCTACGAGTCACGGCGGATCCGTAGCGCCAGGCTCGCCCGGCGCGGGCCGCACCGGGTCGCGCCCGCCTGGCTGCCGTCTCGATTCACGACGCCTCGCCTCGCGCCTTGAGCCAGAGCTTCACGTACTTCTGGCGCACGTAGGCGGCGCGCGTCGCGGCGTAGACGAAGCCGCGCCAGCCGTCGAGGAAGCCGGCCTTCAACACGTAGCCGCGGAAGAAGCGCCAGACGGGATTGACGACGATCGCGACCAGCGATCCGCGCCGGCCTTCGGCGGCCACCTGCGTGGCCCAGCGCTCGGCGTAGCGTTCGAGCTTCGCCAGTTCCTCGCTGTGGCTGCGGTAGCTGAAGTGCTCGAGGTGGCCGCCCAAGTCCGCGATGCGGCCGTCGACCGCGACGTGCTCGTGGACCTCGCGGCCGGCCCAGCGCGCGCGACGCCGGTCGAAGAGGCGGACCACGGCGTCGGGATAGGCCTCGCCGTGGCGCAGGAAGGCGCCGAAGTAGTCGGTCAGGCGTGCGATGCGATAGGCCGGTGCCCGCGCGAATCCGGTCGCGCGTTCGGCCGCGATCGCGGCCGCGAGTTCGGCATCGACGCGCTCGTCGGCGTCGAGGCACAGCACCCAGTCGTGGGCGCAGGCGCGGACGGCGAAGTCCTTCTGCGAGCGGTAGCCGTCGAAGGGACGATGCAGCACGCGGGCGCCGAGGGCCACGGCCCGGGCGACCGTGTCGTCGGTCGAACCCGAGTCGACCACGACGATCTCGTCGCAGAACGAGCGCGAGCGGATCGCGTCGTCGATCCGGTCCGCTTCGTTGAAGGTGATCGGGCAGGCGGGGAGCGGGATGGCGGGCATCGCGGCGGCTCCGGTCGCGGCGAGTGGCGGGCGTCCGGTCAGCGTGCCGCGGCGAGGAAGGCGCGGACGCGCGGCACGATGTGCTCGTGCGCGTCCTCGAGCACGTAGTGCCCGGCGTTGGGGTATTCGTGGATCTCGGCCGCCGGAAAGCGCCGCTTCCACTCGGCGAGGAAGGCGTCGTCGAAGACGAAGTCGCGCCGGCCCCAGTGGATCTGCGTCGGCCGGTCCGCGAACACGCCGAGGCGCTCGCCGGTCGCGACCACCAGGTCGTAGCCCGGGTCGGACGGCCCGAGCGGGATGTCCTGGACGAAGCGCAGCGTCGCCAGCCGATTCGCCGACGTGTCGAAGGGCGCGACGTAGGCCGCGCGCACGTCGGCCGGCAATGGCCGCATCACCGCGAGCCGGGTCGCGCCGGCCGCGAATGCATTGAAACGGCGGATCAGGAAGGCGCCGAGCGCAGAGTCGCGGCCGAGCCTCAAGGCCAGCGGGATCCTCGCGCCTTTAGGGTTCGGGAAGGCCGCCGTGTTCAGCACCACGAGGCGCGCGATGCGGCCCGGGTTCGCAATGGCCCACGCGCCGCCGATCATGCCGCCCCAGTCGTGCACGACCAGGGTCCAGCCGCGCTCGGGAAGGCCCTGGGCGACGAGGTGTTGGAACAGGCGCTCGAGGTCCTCGACCCGGTCGGCCAGCCGGAAGCCGTAGCGACGATCGTCCGGCTTGTCCGAGAGGCCCATCCCGATGTGGTCGGGCGCGATGCAGCGCGCACGGTCGGCGAGGCCCAGGATCAGCCGCCGCCAGTAGTAGCTCCAGGTCGGGTTGCCGTGGAGCATCAGCACCGGCGCGCCGGTGCCGTGGTCCACGTAGTGCTGGCGCAGGCCGTTGGGGTGCTCGAACCAGTGGCTCGCGAACGGATAGTCCGGGTAGCGCTCGCCGCCCGCCGCGGTGCCGCCGCGCGCCGCGTTCGGGCTCACCAGATGACTTCGGCCATCGAGCAATTGAGGCCCGAGCCGATGCCGAGCAGCGCGACGCGCTTGCCCTTCTCGAGACGGCCGATCTCGTCGAGCTTCGACAGCGCGATCGGCACCGAAGCCGGGCCGACATTGCCGAACTCGGGGAACACGGTCAGCACCTTCTTCGGATCGATGCCGAGCAGCTCGACGAAGGCCGCGGTGTGCACCTTGCTGATCTGGTGGATCGCGAACTCGTCGATCTCGTCGGCCGCCCAGCCCATGGCCGCACGCGCGGCCTGGAAGGTCTTGGCCGCGAGCTTCAGGCCCTCGACCAGCAGGGTCCGGGTGTCGGTGACCATGCGGTCGATGTTGCCGCGGCACAGGTGCGAAAACTGGGTCGCCGCGCGAGTCACGCCGCCGACGAAGCGGTGGCCGTTCGGCAGCAGCTCCGAGCGGCCCAGCACCATCGCCGCGGCGCCCGAGCCCAGCGTCAGCGACGCGAACTCCTGGCGGAAATCCTGCTCGGACACGTCCGGCCGCAGCAGGCGCGCG
>CALDVP010000203.1 GCA_937924195.1 uncultured Lysobacterales bacterium | reverse complement strand
TCACCACGCGCCGCGCGGTGGGTCCCTCGGCCAGCTTGCGCGCCGGTCGCTGGGGACGCTTCGCGGCCCAGGGCGGCTGGGGCCTCGATGACGGAACAACGGCGGTTTCGGTCTCGGCCGGCGCCGAGACGCTCGACGGCTTCAACGCAACCCGTCCCGGCAACTTCAGCTTCGATCCGGACCGCGACGGCTACGACAACCGCAACCTTGCGCTGCGCGCCCGACGGGTGTTCGGCGAGCAGGTGCTCGGCTTCACCGCCTACGCCACGCGTGCCGACGTCGACTTCGACCGGGGCAAAACGGACGCTCGCAATGACGCCCTCAGCCTGAGCTGGCGGGGCCCGCTCGCGGACGGCTGGAGTCACGAGCTGTTGATCGGGCGAGGCGGGGAGCGACTCGAGACCCCGGCTTTCGCGCAGCGCTTCACGACCAACCGGACCCAGCTCGACTGGATCCACCGCGCGGCGCTCGGCGAGTCGATCCGCACCGTGTTCGGCTACAACGGCAGCGATGAGCGCGGTGGCAATCGGAGCACCTCGAGCGGGCGCGATCTCTATCGGGGGTCGCGCCGCAACCATGCGCTGTTCGCGAGTGTGCAGGGGAGTCCCGCGCCCCTGCATTACGAATTGGCCGTGCGTCGCGACGACTCGAGCCAGTTCGGTGGTGCCAACACGGCCCAGGCGGCCGTCGGGTTCAGCTTCGCTGTCGGGCGGATCTATACGTCCTGGGGCGAAGGATTCCGGCAACCGAACTTCAACGAGCTCTACTCGCCGGGCTTCGGCGGCAGCTTCGCGGGAAATCCCGATCTTCGGCCCGAGCGCTCGCGAAGCCTGGAACTGGGCGCGACGTTGAATCTCGGCGATAACCGATTCGACCTCGCGGTGTATGACACCGAGGTCCGCAATCTGATCGCGTTCCAGGGCGAGCGATTCCGTGCGGTCAACGTCAACCGGGCCGAGATCGACGGCATCGAGGCGCGCTGGTCGCGCGACTTCGGGCCGCTCGCGCTCGCGGTCGACATCGGCACGCTCGATGCAGTCGACGCGCGCACGGGTCTTCGGCTCCTGCGTCGACCGAAGCGAAAGGCCGGTGTCGATCTGGCCATTCCGGTCGGCGAATCCGGGCGCCTCGGGCTCGCCTGGCAACATGTCGGCGCTCGTCGCGACTTCGGTGGCACGCTGTCGAGCTACGCGCTCACCGATCTTCGGTATCAGCATGAGCTCGGCCGCGGTTTCACGCTCGGCGCACGTCTCGGCAACGCCTTCGATCGCGATTACGAGTTGGCGCGCGGCTTTGCGACGTCTCGCCGCGAGTGGTTGCTGACCCTGATCTGGCGCGGCGATGAATAACGCGGATCGCGGGCGTGCCGCGCGGGCCGAGTTGGCGCGCAAGACCATGCCGAGCGGCGCGCTCGGGCGACTCGGCGCGCTCGCGGTCCACCTTGCGACCTTGCAGCGCACCGTGAGGCCGTCGATCGGTCGCGCGCGGCTCTTGCTGTTCGCCGCCGACCACGGGATCAGCGAAGCCGGCGTGTCCGCCTATCCGCGCGCGGTCACCGGGCAGATGCTGATCAACTTCGCCCAGGGTGGTGCAGCGGCCTGCGTCTTGGCACGGGCGAATGCCGTCGAGCTCGAAGTCATCGACGTCGGCGTCGATCTTGACCCTGTCCAGACGCCACCGGGCATCGTCGCGGCGAAGGTGCGGCGTGGCAGCGGGCGGATCGACCGGGAGCCGGCCATGACCGCTGCCGAGCGCGACGCCGCGTTCGCCGCAGGCGTCGCGGCGGTGGCGCGCGCAGGTAGCGTGGACGCGATCGCCGTCGGTGAGATGGGGATCGGCAATACCACGGTCGCGGCTGCGCTGCTCGCGGCGCTCACCGACGCACCCATCGAATGCTGCGTCGGGCGGGGCACCGGCGTCGACGACGCCGGCCTCGAGCGCAAACGGCAGGTCGTCGGCGCGTCGCTTGCGCGGGTCGCTGGCATCACCGATCCGGCCGCGCTCCTGGCCGAGCTCGGTGGTCTCGAGATCGCGGCAATGGTCGGCGCGATCATCGCCGCCGCCAGTGGCACCCGGGTGGTCGTCATCGACGGCTTCATCGCATCGGTTGCGGCGCTGGTCGCGACCCGCCTCGATCCCGATATCCGTGCGCACCTGATCTTTGCGCATCGTTCGGCCGAAGCTGGGCATGCCCTGTGCCTCGATGGACTCGGAGCCGAACCACTGCTCGATCTGTCGCTGCGGCTCGGCGAAGGCACGGGCGCCCTGCTCGCGATCCCGCTGCTGCGCTCGGCTGCCGCGATCATGCGCGAGATGGCGACCTTCGAATCGGCTGGTGTCTCGGAGCGCACGCTCGCGTGATCGTCCGCGAACTCCGTCGGATCGCGACCGCAGCCACCTTTCTCACCCGGCTGCCATGGGTGGCCCGCTACGCCAGTGGCGATCCGGTCGAGCTCGGCCGCAGCGCGCGCTGGTTTCCGCTGATCGGCATGGTCGTGGGCAGCGTGGGTGGATTGGTCTATCTCCTCGCCAGTGCGATCTGGGATTCGGCTCTCGCCGCGCTCATCGCTCTGGCCGCGATGCTGCTGCTGACCGGCGCGTTCCACGAGGACGGCTGGGCCGACACCTTCGATGGCCTGTTCGGCGGCTGGACCCCGGAGCGTCGGCTCGAGATCATGCGCGATAGCCGGATCGGAGCCTACGGCGCGATCGCACTGATCATGCTGTTGCTTGGCAAATGGCAGGCACTCGCCAGTGTCGCCGCTCGCGATGCCATGGTCGTGCTGATCGGCGCGCACGCCGCAGCGCGCTGGTCGACGCTGGTGCTGGCGTTGGCGCTGCCTTACGTCCGCGGAACGTCGGCCATGAAACCCGTTGCGAGCGGCATCGGGCCGCCCGAGCTCGCGATCGGAACCGGGGCCGCGATCGCGGCGATCATCCTCGTCGGCCTCCAGTTCGGGCCCTGGTTCGTGGCACTCGGTATCACCGCCACGTTGACGCTCGTGGTCGGCGCAGCGGGGTTGTTCCGGGCGCGTCTCGGCGGCATCACCGGCGACTGCCTCGGGGCCATCAACCAGGCCACCGAGCTGGTCTGGCTGCTGACCGCGGCGGCCGTGGTACGCGCATGACCGTCGCGCCGATCGAGCTGTGCCTGCTGCGGCACGCCGCGAGCGCGGCGCCAGTGGGCTGTGCCCTGGGGCAATGGGATGTGCCGCTCTCGGTCCGTGGGGCCGAGGCACTCGAACGACTCCTCGATGATTGGCCGCACCCCTTGCCGTCGATGATCGTCAGCAGCGATCTCGTGCGCGCCCGGCAGACCGCCGAGCGAATCGCCGCGCGGCTCGCCGTGCCGTTCCGGATCGATCCCGACTGGCGGGAAGTCTCGCTGGGACGATGGCAAGGACGTTCGTGGCGCGAGATCGAACGCGACGAAGGCGACGCGCTCGCAGACTGGTATGCGAACTGGCGTGAGCACGCGGCCCCCGGCGGCGAAGCCTGGCCTGCGGTGCTCGCGCGGGTCGGCCGCGCCACGGCGCGGCTCGCGGCGATCGACTCGTCGGCTGGCCCCATGCTGGTCGTGAGTCACGCCGGCGCGATCCGCGCCTTTCTGATCGCTGTCGCAGGACTCGGCGAGGACGCAGCCTTCGGACTGTCGCTACCGCCTCTGGGCAGCGTCACGGCGCGGCTCGCCGCCGGCGGTGGTCACGCCGAGATCGCGAGCTGCTCGCGGCGGTAGAGACGCGCCGCCAGGGCCCAGACGACGGCAGCGAGCGCCAGACCCGCGCCGATCGCGATGCCCCACTCGAGCGCGCCAATGGTTTCGGCGCGCACCAGCTTCATGATCATTTGGTTCTGCCCGAGGAAGGGCACCGCCAGCATCCACACCTCGGTCTTCACCGGGTTCACCAGCAGCACCATGGTCGGGATCATCGGCAGCAGCAGCAGCAGGCTGGTGTAGCTCTGCGCCTCCTTGTAGCTCTTCGCATAGGCCGAGATCAGCGTGAGCAGCGCGGCGCCGAACAGCGCGATCGGCACCAGCACCGCGAACATCCTGAGCGCGGCGACGACGCCGAGGTCGATCTTCATACCGATCTTGTCGGTCGGCATCCACGGGAAGGTGACGACGATCGCGGCGAGCGTCAGCGCCAGTGCGATCAGCGCGAAGCTGGCGGCGGCGGCGAGCTTGCCCGACATGATCGCGGCGCGCGCGGCCGGCGTCGCCAGCAGCGGCTCGAGCGACTGGCGCTCGCGTTCGCCGGCGGTCGAATCCATGGCCACGTGCATCGCGCCGAGAAAGGCGCCGAGGATCAGGATGTAGGGAAGGAACGAGAGCATCATCCCCGAGCGCGCCTCGGGCGTGGACAGATCGCGCTCGGCGACCGCGATCGGGCTCGAAACTGCCGGATGCACACCGCGCGCGACCAGCCGCATCGATCCGATCTCGGCGCCATACTGCGCGATGAGTGCCTTGACCCGCGCGATCGTGACCCCGGTCTGCTGCGCGCGCGAGGCGTCGTGCACGACCTCGACCAGTGCCGGCCGGTTGGCGCGCCAGTCGTCGGCGAAGGCCGGTGCGATCACCAGCACCACATCGAGGTCCTGACGCCGGATCGCGCGGTCGACGTCGGCCGGCGCGTCCTTGACGTCGACACCCTGGCGTTCGAGCCATGCGACCAGGTTCGGCGCATGCTCGGCGCCGGCGACGGGCAGTTCGAGTCGGCGCTCGGCGCGGTCGACCTGCTGGCTCACCATCATCGACAGCATGGCGGCCAACAGCAGCGGCCCGAGCAGTGGGCCCATCAGCAGGCTGGTCAGCACCGTGCGACGGTCGCGGAAGGTGTCGACCAGCTCCTTGGCCCAGACGGTCAGGATCGCGCGCATCAGTGCAGGCCCTCCGCCGAGCCGATCGCCTTGACGAAAGCGTCCTCGAGGTTGGCCTCGCCGGTCGCGGCGCGCAGCTCCTCGGCACTGCCGTTTGCGACCACGCGGCCGTGGGCGATGATGACGATGCGGTCGCAAAGCGCGGCGACCTCCTGCATCACGTGGCTCGAGAACAGCACGCAGCGGCCTTCGGCGCGCAGCCGCTTCAGGAACTCGCGTAGGGCGCGGGTCGTCATCACGTCGAGGCCGTTGGTCGGCTCGTCGAGGATCACGTTCTTGGGATCGTGGACCAGCGCCCGCGCGATCGCGGTCTTGGTGCGCTGTCCCTGCGAGAAGCCCTCGGTGCGACGGTCGGCGATCTCGCCCATGTCGAGCGCAGCCACCAGCGCGTCGGTGCGGCGCGCGATCTCGGTCTCGGCCATGCCGTGCAGGCGCCCGAAGTAGGCGATGTTCTCGCGGCAGGTCAGGCGCTTGTAGATGCCGCGCGCGTCGGGCAGCACGCCGAGCCGCCGCCGCGCCGCGGTCGGGTCCTTCGCGACGTCGATGCCATCGACCCGGATCGAACCTTGGTCTGGCGCCATCAGCGTGTAGAGCATGCGCAGCGCCGTGGTCTTGCCCGCGCCGTTCGGGCCGAGCAGGCCGGTGATCTCACCGTCCGCGGCGCGGAAGGACACCCCGTCGACCGCGCGCACGGTGCCGGTCTTCGTCCGGAAGGCCTTGTGGAGGTTCTCGACTACGAGCATCAGCGGACGTCCGATGACGGGCTGCGGCGGGCGATGGCGATGGAGAGGCTCAAGGCTCAGGCCCGTAGCTGCCGGTGAAGGGCGGCGTGTCGCCGAGGTCGTCGAGGCATTCTGCAGCGAGGACTTTGGCGTCGGCGCTGTCGAGGAAGTCAGCGAACAGGCGCGGCATGCAGCCGACCTGCAAGACGTTGTGGCCGGTGCCGCGCGCGACCAGATGCCGGCCGTTGGCGTAGCCGGCAAGCGCCCGGTCGCCGTAACGCGGCGGGGTCACCGGGTCGTGTTCGCCGGAAAGCAGCAGCACCGGCTTGTC
>CALDVP010000202.1 GCA_937924195.1 uncultured Lysobacterales bacterium | reverse complement strand
GCACCCCCTCCACCCGCAGCGCGCCGTGGCGCGCCTGCGCGTCTTCGACCGGCATCTCGCCCATGCCGGTCTGATCCATGCAGACCCGCATGACGCGGTAGCTCTCCATCACCCTATCGAGCTCGGCGGCCTGGTCGGCGAAGCGCAGCCCGCGCGCCGTGAACAGCTCGCGCAGCCAGAGCACGTCGCCGACGCGCTCCAGCACCACGATCACGAACAGGTCCCGCCGCACCGCGATGTCGACGCCGACGAAGCACGGCCCGCCGGCGTACAGCGCCGGGTCGCCAGCGAGCTCGTGATGCACCGAGTCGATCAGCGCGTAGGACAGCCACGACGAGGCCTCGTCGAGGAACTGGAGCTCGTACTCCTGCGCCCACGCGTCGGGGTCGTTCAGCGCGCGCTTCAGCGCCTCGATGTCGCGCGGCAGCCCGTCCGCCACCGCCTGGTGGATGTCGACGCGGTGGCGTGACCACACGGGATCGGTGCTGGTCATGAGCTCGTAGAACACGTTCGCCCGGCCGTTCGGCGTCGAGGTCACGCGCAGCTTGAGGCCGGGCCGCGAGACGACCGGGAACAGCGCGCGCCAGATCGCCCGGCTGTCCTGGTGGAACGCGAACTCGTCGAGGAACACGTTGGCGCTGAACCCGCGCGCGGTGTCCGGGTTCGCCGGCAGCGCGGTGATCCGGCTGCCGAGCGGGAACTCGATCTCGAGCGCGCGCACGCGCGTCTCGGCGCCCACCCAGTCGTACTCGAGCTCGCTGAAGCCCAGATTATAGGCCGCTGCGTGGCGCTTCACGCCCTCGTCCATCGCCTCCCTCGCCTGGCGCTCGCCCCGGCTCAGGATGACCCAGCGCGCGCGCTGACCGGCCGCGATCGCGGCCACGCAGTCGTCGACGATCTCGAGCGCGGTGATGAAGGTCTTCCCGGTCTGGCGCGCGAACATGCCGATCTTGAAGCGCGCGCGATCGGTGACCCAGCGCTTCTGGTAGGCGTAGAGCGTCAGCGCGGGGGACTCTGCTGACTCACGCATGGCCGACCCGTCCCTGCGCGGCCGCGAGACTGAGCGTCGCGCGACCGGCGTCGTCCAGTGCCGCGCGCAGCGCCTCGACATCGTCCACGTCCAGCAGCACCGACACCTCGGTGCGGCGGCCCCGGCCGCGCACCTCCAGCCACAGCCGCACGCCGAGGGTGCATGCGGTCACGCCCAGGCCGTCGGCCGGCAGCAGGTCTACGCGCCTCACTGGACGATCCCGTAGACCTGCTCGCGGATCGCCGCGAGCGCCTCGGGGCTGATCCGCCGCGCGCCGGCCTCGGCCTCGATTGCCGCGACCGCGGCGGCCGCGCGCGCCTGCGCCGCCGCGCGCAACTCGGCCTCGACCCGCGCCTTCACCTGGTCGACCGCCGCCAGATCCTTGATCGCGCGCGCAAGGAAGTGGATGTCGCGCGCATCGGCGCTCGACCGATCGGCCATCGAGGTGAAAGCGAGCGTCTTCAGCATCTCCGCCAGCAGTCGCGCGACGTCGCCGTCCGGATCGGCCTGGAACTGCGCGACCCATCGCCCCGCCACCTCCTGCGCCTCGCGGTAGCGCGCCAGCGAGTCCTCGAAGTTCTTGCGGTACCGGCCGACCGCGCTGCGCGAGACCTGCGCGCCGAAGCCGGCGATGAGCGCCACCAGGTCGTCGACGGTCGCGCGGCCCTCGCGGATCGCAGCGTCCACCGCCTCGCGGATGCGGGGATCGAGCCGCGCCACGCTCGACCGCCGGACCATCAGTCTTTCGCCCGCGGCCGCTTCACCCCAGGCACCACCGCGCGGCCGCGCGCGACGTCCTGACCTCTCCCCGTCACCGTGACGACCAAGACACCGTGCACCGTCTCGGTGCGCACGAGCCCCTGCTCGGCGAGCCAGGCGGCGTCGGTGCGGATCACGTCGCGCGCAATCGCGTGGCCGATCCGCTCCAGCGCGGCGTGCAGCAGGCTCTCGTTGGCGGCATAGCCAGGCGCCGCGTCCAGGAAACGCAGCAGCGCCAGCCGGCGATCCTCGGCGAGGTGGGCGTCCCAGCTCACGACCGTTCGCCGCGCAGGAAGTCGTCGATCAGGTCGAGCTTGCGCGCGTGGCCGCGCAGCATCTCGTTGGTGCCGGCGAGCTGCGCCAGCGTGCTGCGCACGTCGCCGGCCAGCGTCTCGATCCGCAGCGCCAGCTGGTGCATCTGCTCAGCCGATGGCAGCGTCATCAGCCGCTCCTCGATCGAGATCACCCGCCGGTCCACGTCCTCTACCTGGGTCGCGACGCGCGCCAGCGCGGCCGACGACGCGCGGTCAGCGACCATCTTCTGCACCTCGCTCCGAAACGCCCAGGCGAAGACGCCGATCAGCAGCGAGACGGCGAGCGCGATCAGGCCCTGGAACTCGCGGATGGTCTCGATCATCAGCCTGACCCGGATCCCTCTTGCGCGGCGGCAGCGTCGCCGCCACCATGCCGCCGCGGCCGCCGAGGGTTCAGGCTGACGGGGTTCAGCCCAGGCGGAGATCAGCGGACGCCGCTGGCGCGCAACTTCCGCTCCGTGTCGCGCCAGATCATGCACGCCTCGAAGTGCGCCTGCGCCGCGGGCGTATCGACGTAGGCCACGCGCGGCACCGCCTGGCAGGTCGTGATGCTGCCGCCGAGCATGCCCGTTCCTGTCGTGCAGACCTGGTCCTGCACCACCGCCTGCACGCGGT
>CALDVP010000201.1 GCA_937924195.1 uncultured Lysobacterales bacterium | reverse complement strand
CGAACCGGTCGACGGGGACGTCGGGAGAGCCGAGCCGGCCCCGGCCGGCGGCTGAGATCGGGAACTTTTGCCCGGCGCTTCGGTACAGGAGCGCCAGGCGCGCGCCGCGGCTGGCGCGCGATTCGATCTTCCATCACAAGGCGCGCGCCCGAGCCGAGCCGCGACGGTCTGCGTGCCTTCGACGAAGGACCCACGCCGACATGATCGAAACCCGAAACCTCACCAAGCACTACGGCGCGATCCGTGCCGTGGACGGGGTGTCGTTCCGCGTCGAGCCCGGGCAGGTGCTCGGATTCCTCGGACCGAACGGCGCCGGCAAGTCCACGACGATGAAGATCGTCGCCGGTTTCCTGTCGCCGACCAGCGGGTCGGCGAGTGTCCTTGGCCACGACGTCGAGGCCGAGCCGGTCGCAGCGCGGCGCGGGCTCGGTTACCTGCCCGAGGGTGCGCCGAGCTACGGCGAGATGACCGTCGGTGCCTTCCTCGGCTTCATCGCCGACGTCCGCGGCCTCACCGGCGAGCGCCGCCGGCAGCGACTCGACGACGCGATCGGCCGGCTGACCCTCGGCGGCGTATACAACCAGACGATCGAGACACTCTCCAAGGGCTTTCGCCGCCGCGTCGGGCTCGCGCAGGCGATCCTGCACGATCCGCAGGTGCTGATCCTCGACGAGCCGACCGACGGACTCGACCCCAACCAGAAGCACGAGGTCCGGACGCTGATCAACGCGATGGCCCGTGACAAGACCATCGTCGTCTCGACCCACATCCTCGAAGAGGTCCACGCCGTCTGCACGCGCGCGATCGTGATCGCGCGGGGACGCATCCTCGCCGACGACACACCGGCAGGGCTCGAGGCACGCTCGCGCTTCCACCAGGCGGTGTCGCTGACCACCCCGAACCCGCTCTACGCCAAGGAGGCTCTCGGTCGCCTCGAGGATGTCGCGAAGGTCGAGGTCGACGCGCAGGACAGTCGCGTGACGGCTTTCCCAAAGCCCGGCCGGGCGATCTTCGGCGCGGTCTCGGAGCTGATCCGGGCACAGAACATTCCGGTGTCGGAACTCGCGCTCGAGCGCGGTCGCCTCGACGAGGTGTTCCGCACCATCACCGGCGCCGACGCCGCTCAGCCGGAGGGGGCTCGATGAACCCTGTTGCGATCATCTTCCGCCGCGAACTCGCCAGTTACTTCGCGACACCGGTGGCGTACGTCTTCATCACGATCTTCCTGGTCCTGGCCGGCTGGTTCACGTTCTACCTCGGCGGCTTTTACGAGCGCGGGCAAGCGGACCTCGCGCCGTTCTTCTCCTTCCATCCGTGGCTGTATCTGTTCCTGATCCCTGCGATCTCGATGCGCCTGTGGGCCGAGGAGCGCAAGAGCGGGACGATCGAGCTGCTGCTGACCCTGCCGGTCACGATGGTGCAGGCGGTGCTCGGCAAGTTCCTCGCCGCGTGGGCCTTCGCGGCGATCGCGCTGGCACTCACCTTCCCGATCTGGATCTCCGTCAACTACCTGGGCGATCCCGACAACGGGGCGATCCTCGCCGGTTACGTCGGCAGCCTTTTGATGGCGGGCGGTTTCCTCGCGATCGGCTCGTGCATCTCGGCGGCGACGCGTAACCAGGTGGTCGCCTTCATCCTGACCGTGGTGGTCTGCCTGGTGCTGCTGCTGGCGGGCCTGCCGATGGTGCTCGACGTGCTCGGGGTCGTGCTGCCGCAGTTCCTCGTCGACGCAGTCTCGAGCATGTCTTTCCTGACGCACTTCAATGCGATCGCGAAGGGCGTCATCGACCTGCGCGACCTCGTGTACTTCGCGCTGATGATCGGCTTCTGGCTCTACGCCTGCGCCGTGGTGATCGACTTGAGGAAGGCCGACTGACATGACCACGCCGATCCAACGACGACTGCTGACCGGCGGCACCCTGGCGTTGCTGACGGTGCTGTTCATCGCGACCATCGTGCTGTCGAACGCGCTGCTGCGCGGCGCGCGCATCGACCTGACCGAGAACCGGCTCTACACGCTGAGCCCGGGCACGCGGACGGTGCTCGCCGAGATCGACGAGCCGATCAACCTCTACTTCTTCTTCTCCGACCGCGGCACCCGCAATTTCCCGGCGATTCGCACCTACGCGACCCGGGTCCGCGAGCTGCTCGAGGAGATGGTGGCGAAGTCCGATGGCAAGCTGCGGCTGACCGTGATCGATCCGCTGCCGTTTTCGGAAGAGGAAGACCGGGCGACTGCGTTCGGGCTGCAGGCCGTACCGATCGGCTCGGCCGGCGAATCGATCTTCTTCGGGCTGGCCGGGTCGAACTCGACCGACGGCCAGATGATCATCCCGTTCTTCCAGCCCGACAAGGAAGCCTTCCTCGAGTACGACGTCGCCAAGCTGGTCCACTCGCTCAACACCACGACGAAACCTGTGGTCGCGGTGGTTTCCGGCTTGCCCGTCGGACCGGGATTCGATCCGCAGCGACGCGGCATGCGGCCGGCCTGGGCGTTCTTCCAGTCGCTGCAGGAGCTGTTCGAGGTCCGGCAGCTTTCGCCGGCCACGCTCGGCCAGATCCCCGAAGACATCCGGACGGTGGTGCTGGTGCACCCGAAGGAGCTCAGCGAGGACGCCGAGTACGCCCTCGACCAGTTCGTGCTGAGGGGCGGGCGCCTCCTCGTCTTCGTCGACCCGAACGCTGAACTCGACGAGTCGGCCGACGACCCGGAGAACCCGTCGGCGGCCGCCTTCGCGAAGCGCAGCTCGAACCTGCCGCGTCTGTTCCGGGCGTGGGGCGTCAATTTCGACCCGGAGCGTGTGCTGCTCGACGCCGCCACGGCGCTGCAGGTGCAGGCGCCGAGCGGAGCCCCGGTCCGGCACCTCGCGATCCTCGGATTCCGCAGCCCCAACATGAACCGCGAGGACGTGATCACGGCCGAGCTGTCGACCGTCAATGTTGCGAGCGCGGGCGTGCTGTCGATGGTGGACGGCGCGGCGCTGTCGCTGGAGCCGCTGGTGCAGTCGAGCACCGAGGCGCAACTGGTGCCGTCCGAGCGCCTGCGCTTCCTGTCGGATCCGACCACGCTGTTCCAGGACTTCTCCCCCACCGGTGCGACCTACGTCGTCGCTGGCCGCCTGTCGGGCAAGGCGGCGACCGCGTTTCCCGAGCGGGCGGGCCCCAACCATCGCGCCGAGTCCGATGGACCGGTCGAGATCGTGGTCGTGGCGGACACCGACGTGCTGAGCGATCGGCTCTGGGTCCAGGTCGCGAACTTCTTCGGCCAACAGGTGATGAACGCCTTCGCCAACAACGGCGACCTGGTCGTCAATGCGGTCGACAACCTGACTGGATCCTCGGCTCTCATCAGCATCCGCGGTCGAGCGACCTCGGCGCGTCCGTTCACCACGGTCGAAGCGCTGCGGCGCCAGGCCGACTCGCGCTTCCGCGAGAAGGAACAGGAGCTGCAGGCCGAGTTGGCCGAGACCGAGCGCCAGCTCAATGAGCTGCAGCAGCAGAAGGACCAGACCCAGGCGACCGTGCTCTCGGCCGAGCAGCGCGCCGCGCTGCAGCGCTTTCAGCAGCGCAAAGTGGAGATCCGTCACCAGCTGCGCCAGGTGCGGCGCCAGCTGGATGCCGACATCGAGTCGCTCGGCAACTGGCTCAAAGTCATCAACATCGGCCTCGTCCCGCTGCTGCTGACCGGCGGCGCCATTGCCTTCGCGTGGTGGCGGCGTCGCAGGGTCACCGCGCCGCGCGGGTCGGTGGCCTGAGGTCCGAGGAGATCACCATGCAGTCCCGACTGATCAAGCTTGCCCTCGTTGCCGTCGTCGCGCTGCTGCTGGCGCTGTGGGTCGTGCGCCGCGACGCGCCGACCGACACGCTCGAACCCGGCGGGGCGCTGGTGCCCGGACTCGAGGAGTCGGTCAATGCGGTCGATTCGATCCGCCTGACCGGAGGGGGCGACCGGGTCATCGTCAGTCTCCAGCGTGGGGAGTCGGGCTGGACGGTCGCCGAGCGCGGCGGCCATCCAGCCGACTTCGCCAAGGTCCGGCGGTTCCTGCTCGATCTCGCCAAGTCGAAGCGGATCGAGGCCAAGACCAGCCAGCCGGCGAACTTCGCGAGGCTCGGCGTCGAGGACCTCGCCGCGGTCGACGCCAAGGGCGTCAAGGTCGAGCTCGGCGGCCTCGGGAAGCCGGTGGCGATCATCATCGGCACCTTCACCGGCTTGTCCGGCGAGGGCACCTTCGTGCGCGATGCCGATGGCGAGCAGGCGTGGCTTGCGAGCGGCAGCCTGATCCCGGATCGGACGGTGGCCAACTGGCTCGCGCGGGAGCTGGTCGACATCCCCTCAGCGCGCATCCGGGAGGTGCGAATCGTCAAGGATGGCACCGCGCTGGTCGCGTCGAAGGCGGCTCCTGGTGACGAGCACTACGTGCTGGCCGACGTGCCGCGCGGGCGCGAGGTTGCTTCGCCGTTCGCGGTCGACGCGCTCGCCGGCGTACTCGCGGCGTTGCGTCTCGACGACGTGTCGAAGGCCGAGGATCTCGCGCCGCCGGATTCGGGAAGGATCGAGGCCCGCTACACGACCTTCGACGGCGTCGTCGTGACGGTGACCGCGTGGCAGCAGGACAACCGCAACCTCGCGCGCTTCGCCGCGACGCTGGACGAGGAGGCCGCGCTCGCAGCGATCGCGGCAGCGCAGGCAAGTGAGCGCGCCGCGCACGAGGCGGCGGTCGCCGCCTCGAAGGCGAATGAGTCCTCGCCCGCACCCGAGGCACCGCCGGCGGTGACCGATCCCGCGGCCGATCGCGACCGGCGGCTGGCCGTGTTGCGGGCGGAGGTGGAGGCGCTACAGCGTCGTTTCGATGGCTGGACCTTCCATTTGCCGGCCCATGTCTACGCGAACATCAACCAGACGCGCGACGCATTGCTGAAGCCGCGCGACTGAGGGTCCGGTCGGCATCGACGACGGCGCTCGGCGTCGCCGTGACAATTTTGCTGCATTGCCGCATCAGCCCCCGGCTGCCCGCTTGCGTCGTCACGTCTTCTCCGCCCCCGAAGCCGATGCGCTGACGCATAATCCGGGCACGGCGCACCCAGCGCCGCCATCAGGGAGGAGAGTCATGCGTAACACGCGTATCGCGCGCCCGATCGGCACGCCACGTCACCTGCTTTCCGTCGCGCTCGCCGCGGCGCTCGCGTCGGGCGCCTGCGCGGTCTCGGCGCAGACCATCACCGCGCCCGGCCTCACGGCCCCTGGCAGCATCGTCTACGACGCCGAGGGAATGCCGGTCATCCGCGCCGCCACCGAGAACGATTCGGCCTTCCTGATCGGCTGGGCGCACGCGCGTGACCGTTTCTGGCAGATGGACGTGACTCGTCGCCAGGTCTCGGGACGTCTCGCCGAATTGCTCGGCCCTGCGGCGCTGGCCTCCGACGTCCAGCTGCGGACGCTCGGCCTCAGGCGCGCGGCCGAGGCGACCTGGAACGAGATGTCCGCCGAGACGCGCGGCTGGCTGAAGGCATATTCCGATGGCGTCAACTTCTGGCTGGCG
>CALDVP010000200.1 GCA_937924195.1 uncultured Lysobacterales bacterium | reverse complement strand
CTACGAGGAGGTCGCGCAGGCGCTCGGGCTGCGCTGGAGCACTGTCGCCTCGTCCGCGAAGGGGCTCTATCGCAAGCTCCAGGTCCACGGCCGCCCCGAGGCGGCCTTCGGGGCGGTCCAGCTGGGACTGGTGCGTGGCGTCGACGACTGAGCGCGCGATCGACGCATCCACGCCGAAGGCCCGCGGGATCGGGCGCTGGCTGCGCACGATCGCGGCGCATGTCTGGTGGTTCGTGCCGCTGGCGCTGGTCGCGCTGCTGACGGCCGGCCCGCGCCTGGCCGAACTCGACCCGTGGACGGCCAAGTCCATCGATGTGCGCCCCTGCAACGCCGCGGTCGAGGCCGATTGGGAGCCCGCCGCATCCGGACGCCTGCGGCGCCTTGGGCCCTGCTGGCAGGTGCGCCTGCAGCGCGAAACTGCCGCCGCCGGCAGCCCGGCCGAACTGCTGCTGTTCGGACTGCACGAGGACGCGGAAGCGGTGGCGCTTCTCGGCGCGGCGGCCTCACTGGCGCAATTCGTCTCGCCGGAACTGCCCCTCGGCATCGACATCGAGACCCGGGCCGCCCTGGCACACATCGAGCTCATTGCCGCCGCGTGGGCGACACTGCGCTTTTCGACCGCGATGACGAGCACCGACGCGCCACCGCACTGGCTCGAATGGCTGCTCGCCGCGGCGCTGGCGATCTGGTTGCTCATCACGGTCGTGCGGATGCCCGCGCCAATCGTGACCATGATGGACCTTGCGTGGCGCGTGATCCTGCTGGCGGCGATCGGCTGGCTCGCGCTCCACTGGTGGCGCGCACGCCGACTACCACAGCGACCGGGCGGCGCATGGTTTGCCGGGGCCGCCGTGATGCTGGTCGTGCTCGGCGCGCACGATACCTTCCGTTTTGCCGCTCCGAGCGGACTCACCTCGGCCGCCTACCTGCTGCACTGGGGCATCCTCTACCTCGTCTGCCTGATGCTGGCCGCACTGCCGTCGCGGCTGCTGGTCGCGCTCGACGTCGCAGAGAGCTCCGGCGAGCGCCTCGGCCACGCGCTAGCCGCGCGCACCCGGGAACTCGAGGCCGAATACCTGCGCCGCCGCGATCGACGGCGCGCTCGACCTCGACGGCCGGCCCGGCGCGGGCACCCGCGTCACGCTGCGCGTGCCGCTCGGTGACCCGGAGAGGCTCCCATGAAGACCCTGCAACGAGAAGCGACGCGAGGCCGGCCATCCATGGGCGGTTCGGAGCGCCGCGCCGCGACGCCGCGCCGCGGTCGCGAGCACGGCCGCTGAGCTCGATCAATTCGGTGCTTCGCTCACGGTCGCCGACTTCGATGGCGACGGTTGCAGCGGTCTCGCGGTCGGCTTGTCGGGAGAGGACCTTGCGAGCCTTACGGACACAGGCGCCGCCCACATCTTTCCGGGTGGCGACTTGGGGTTCGACCTCGCCCGCGATTTTCTGGTGCCGACCAGTGGCGAGGTTCCGAGTGGTCCAGCGCAGGGCCACGGGAAGGGTAGAGCCCTAGCTGCGGTGACCCGCCTGACCTCCGCCAGCAGCCTGCCGATGCTGGCCATCGGCGCGCCGGGCCACGTTCTGCTGGGTGCGGCCAACCAGGCCGGCGGCGTATCGATCCGGCGCAGCGCCGCCACGACCGGGGACCTTTCGACGCCAGTCGTCTTCATCGATCGCAGCGCGACCTCCTTCGGCCATATCCAGGACAGAGTCGGCTACGACGTTGCGAGCGGCGACTTCAACGGCGACGGTTTCGGCGACGTGGTGTACGCGACACGCCATGTCCTCGGATGCTCGGCGACCCAACCCACATGCTTAGGTGACGTCCGCCGAAAACTGCAGGTCACCTAAGGCGCCAGCCCGGCCTCGAACCGTACCCACGAGGAAATCCACCAGGACAGCCCGAACGTCGCCGGGACGGCCCAGGACGGAGCCGAGTGGGGCTCCCGCCTCGCCGTCGGCGACTTCGACGGCGATGGCTTCGACGACCTCGCGGTCGGCGCCCCGAAGAAGGACTTCGGCAGCATCGAGGACGCCGGCTCGGTTACCCTGCTCTTCGGCGGCGTCCAGGGCCTGCGCGCGAGTGCGGCGCGCAGCCGCGAACTGTTCTTCGTAAACGTCACGCCCGGATCGCCCGCGGCCTCCGACGACTTCGGTGAATCACACGCCGAGGGCGACTTCGACCGCGACGGGCGCGACGACCTTGCAATCGGCATGCCATTCCGGGACACGGGAACGTCCGTCGACACCGGTCTCGTCATCATCGTCCCGCGCGCGACGATCGATGGCGCCAGCTTCGCCAGCGGGCAGATCCTGCGGCGAGGCGCGGGCGGCATCCCCGGTCCGGCGGGCTTCCGGGACGAGTACGGCACGCCTTGCGGTCGGGGATTTCAACGACGATGGGGTCGATGACCTCGCCATCTTCATCGGCGACATGGGCTCCGCCCCGAACACCGGAATGCTCAACCTCGTCTTCGCCACCGCCGACACCACCACCAGCATCGCCGCAATCACGCCGGAACCGGGCACGCCGGGGCAGCCCTACGCCGTCACCGTGGCCACCCGCCGCACGACCGCGCTGGTGTCCGGCGTCACCCGCATCCGGGGCACGGTGCAGGTCCGCGCGTCGGACGGCAGCCAGTGCACCGTGTCGCCCTCCCCTGGCAACGGGATCGGCACCTGCACGATGACCGCGGGCGCCGCGGGCGTTCTGACGCTGACGGCCGAGTATTCCGGCGCCATCGGCTTCCGGCCCAGCGCCGCGACGCCGCGGACCTACACCGTCGGCACGCCGGTCGAGCTGATCTTCCGGAACGGCTTCGAGAGCCCCTGACAGCCTGTTGAGGAATGCACGTCCGGTACGTTCTTCAACGATTCCGGCGCATGTCCGGACTCGCTCCCGCCCGATCCATCGCTTGCCGCGATCGATCGGCGTTGGGAGCCATCCCTGGCTCGCCCAGCAGGCTGTCCTTCGACAGCCTGCAGAGGACGGGTCGGTGATTCCGCGCCGCGCGGGTCCGCCGACGGCGGCAGGCACTGCGCGGGGCGGGCCGCGGGCCTCAGCCGCAACCGCCCTTCGACGAGTCGCCGCCGCAGCCGCCGCAAGTGCCACCACGGCCAGCATCGGCCACGCGCGGCTTCGGCGCGATGCGACGGCCGAGTGCCTTGACCCAGCGCGCCCGGCCGGGCGCAAGCAAAGCCAACGCGAGATCGGTGCGCGCGCGGCGCAGCGAGTCCGGATGTACCGTGCGCCAGACGACGAGCACGCTCGCGAAGAAGAGCAGCGCGAGCAGCAGCGTCTCGAACGGGATCCACGCGCTCATCCGAGCCGGTCCGCGATCTGGAAGGTCAGGAACGAGGCCAGATACGCCAGCGCGAAAAGGTACCCGGCCGCAATCGCGACGGGGCGCCAGCCGCCGGTCTCGCGGCGGATCACGGCGAGCGTGGACAGGCACATCGGCGCGTAGATGTAGAAGACCAGCAGCGAGAGCCCGGTCGCGAGGCTCCACTCGCCGGCGACGATGCCGACCAGCGAGGACTCGACCTGCGCCGCATCACCCGAGAGCGCGTAGACGGTGCCAAGCGCCGCGACGGCGACTTCGCGCGCCGCGAGCCCCGGCACCAGCGCGATCGCGATCTTCCAGTCGAAGCCGAGCGGCGCGACCAGGGGCTCTAGCGCTCGGCCCAGCCAGCCGGCCGCGCTGTAGTGGATCGCGGGCTCGGTGGCGCCGGGCGGCGGCGCCGGGAAGCTCGCGAGGAACCACAGCAGCACCGTCATCGCGACGATCACGCCGCCGACGCGGCGCACGAACAGGCTGGCCCGGTCCCACAGCCCGATCGCGAGGTCGCGCGGATGCGGCAGCCGGTAGGAGGGCAGCTCCATCAGCAGCATCGATGGCTGCGCGCGCCGGCGCCAGCGTTTCGCGATCGCGGACACGGCGAGCGCGCTGGCGATGCCGGCGACGTAGAGCCCGAACAGCACCAGGCCCTGGAGCTCGATACCGAAGGCGAGCTGCCGGCGAGGAATGAAGGCCGCGATCAAGAGCGCATAGACCGGCAGCCGCGCCGAGCACGTCATCAGCGGCGCGACCAGGATCGTGATCAGGCGGTCGCGCGGATCCTGGATCGTCCGCGTCGCCATGATCCCCGGGATCGCACAGGCGAAGCTCGACAAGAGCGGGATGAACGAGCGCCCGGTGAGGCCGGCCGCGGTCATCACCCGATCGAGCATGAAGGCCGCGCGCGGCAGGTAGCCCGACTCCTCGAGCGCGAGGATGAACAGGAACAGCAGCAATATCTGCGGCAGGAAGGTCAGCACCGTACCCGCGCCGGCCAGCACGCCGTCGACCACGAGGCTCGCGAGGCGCCCCTCGGGCAGGGTCTCTGCAATCCAGCCGCCAAGCCAGCCGACGGCGGCATCGAGGCCTTCCTGTAACGGCGCGGCCCATGCGAACACCGCCTGGAACACGAGGAACATCGTCGTCGCCAGCGCCAGCCAGCCGAGCCACGGGTGCAAGAGCCAGCGGTCGAGCACGGCATCCAGCGCCGGGGCACTGGCGCGCGTCGAGACCGTGATCGCGAGCAGACGCCGGACCT
>CALDVP010000199.1 GCA_937924195.1 uncultured Lysobacterales bacterium | reverse complement strand
CGTTCGATCGCCTGCTGATAGGCGTTTCGAGCACTACGAACAAGTTCGGCCTCGCTCTCGTTCTCCCACCACCGCGACTGTGCGCCAAAGCTGTGGTTGACGATGATCACCCCACGGCGAAACAGGAAATCATACGTCGGGATGATGAACCCACCACATTCACCGGGTTCGCTTGGGTTTGTCGCGTTTGCAACGCAATAACGCAACCACTCCAGCGTGGCCCCCGGCGCGACGCCGCCCTCGAAGAACAGGTCTGGCGCCGGCCAATTCGTGATCGCCGTGCGCCGCCCGACGATGGTCATCGCCACGTAATGGCCGTGATTAGTATCGGGGCGATCCCGAATTGACGGCGTCGTGAAATCGACGTCCGCATGGTAGACGTAGCGGCCCTCATAGGTCGAGAAGCTCGGCAGATCCGGTCGAGGCGCACCATCGAGGAAGCCGATGCGCACACCCGCGCCGGTGATGCCCTGGGCATGAACACGATCGACGTTGGTTGCGACGAGGGCCGCGTCCCGGACGCTTCGGTAACGCGGGATGCACGCCCCCGGCTGGCCGAAGTTGCGCGCATTGGGATCCTGACAGGTCGGCGGTGGCGGCGGTGGATAGACACACGCGCCAGGCTGGCCATTGTTGGACGCATTGGCGTCGTTGCAGACCGTGGTACGAGGCACGTCCGCGCGAACGGTACTACCGCCACCCCCACCGCAACCGGCCAGGAGGGCGATCGCCACGCCCACGGCAAGCGCGGAGGTGCGAACCGGGAGGACGAACGCAGTATGTTTGATCGCGAATTGCATGGATTCTTTCCCCATTGGTGAGTCGTGTGCTGGGTCCAGGCTGTGCCGACAAGCGCCTTCGAAAGCCCCGTCGCGGTCGTGAACGCAACATCGATCGTCGCGGCCGGCTTCCACTCGAGGCGGATTATTTCGCGTGTCTGCGACGCACTCGAAGATTGCAACTTTGCAACGCGGACCCACCTTGGCTGCGAACTCCAATGCGCGGCCCCTCATCCAGTCTCCGGCATCCCGCAACGGTTGGGTGGAATCGCAAAATTTCAGACGGGTCGACCCGCGGGCACCGCGCCATGCCGCGCGATGACCGCAACGCGGCGATCGACGGTCGGGCCGAGCCGGTGGCGATCGAGACATGCAGCGCCACCCCGTCCGGCAGGTGACGCGGAGAACCGTTCGCCGACCGGGCTTGCACCGCGCGATCACGAATCCAGGGATTCTGGGCGCCGTGCCAGCCGCTGCGCGCCGCCCGAACGCCGAGACCCAAGCGCGCCGAGATGACCGCCTGTGGCCCCACGAACTGGCCGCCGATCACCTCAGCGCGCCAGCCACGCCAGGCCTGCTGCGCCGAACCGTGCGGGCAGCCGACCCGCTCGGTCTGCCACGCCGCCTATGCGAACCGGATCCATTCGGCCGGAGCGGAGAGCTCCAGGACCTTCTTGCACGTGCGGCCCTTCGCTTGGATCCCGATCGTCCGGACCCCGACGTTGCCGAACCGCGCCTTGATCTTGCCGTTGATCCGCGTTCGGTGGGGTCCGAGCCATTCGTCGAGTGCGTCCATGGCCGTGACCGTTTCAGCCATTTTCTCGACAGGCGTGAAACACCGATCGTACTCGGAGAAATGTCGTCTCACGATCCGGCTGAATTCCGAATGGAGCCGCTTTATGTCGCCCGTCGCCTGATCCATCGGGGCGGCACGGTCCGGCGCGAGCCGCCGCTCGGCGAGCCAGAGGTAGATTGCCATCTCGGTCGGCGTCAGCTCGATGGCCTGTCCTCGCCACTCGACGACGCCGCTGCGGGGTACGATCGTCACCGTCTCGTCGGTGTTGATCGGCCGATAGGCGCGCACGGTCTCGGCATAGCCCGCCCTTCCATCCTGCAGGTCGCTCGGCAAGCCGCCGCGCAGCGGGATGAACGGGATCTCGGCCAGCATGATCCGGGCGTCGGCCGTGGATATCTCCCGGCCGTCGCGGTGTTGCAGCGTCATCGGAGTCGGCGGCGGGTAGAAGAAATCGCGATGGCTTTCGAACTGCTCGCTGACGAGCACGTGCGAGAGCCGGTCCTGCGGACGGCCGCACAGCGATATCGCGTAGCCGAGAAAGAAGCCCATGGTCTTGCGCCCACCGGCAATCGAGGCGTGGATCGCGCAATCCGGGTCCCCGGCATAACCCGCGACGACGCGGAGGATCGCATTGCCGGCGGCCTCGTTGTCTGCCGGGGTCGAGATGTCGGCGAGGGGCATGCCGCACGCGTCTTCGATCACGGTGAAGCTCGACTGGTCGAACGCGATCGGCGGCAGTCGATAGTCACGACAAAGACGTCCGAACTGATCGCGGTCCGGCGCGAGCAGCGCGAGTTTGGCCTGTTGCGCGCCGGTCAAGGTCGTGATGACGTGGATTTCGGTCGGGATCCACGGCTTCTCGCGCTTCGCGACGGCCAACGCGTAGAGCGTCTCGGTGATGATCTGCGGCGACAGACCCGCGACGCAAAGGAGCACTCTCCGCGCGTAGGCGCAGGGGTCGTGGGCGGTATCGACGAGGGAATCTGAAGCGGTCATGGCGGAGGCGCTCCGGTCCTGGCGAAATGGGCGTGGGTGGTGCAGCGCGGACGATATAGCGACCCGCAAGACCTCACGGACCTCGCAAGATTGCAGCGACCCGGGCACCGCACCCCCGGACTCGCGCACCCCCGATGAGCGGCTTTCTCGTTCCGCGTCATGACGAGGCATCGACGGGCAAGGCGGCGGCCGGCCCACCCTGCCGTCGCCGCATGGCGGCCGCAGCCGGCCGGACCCGGCCCGGTGAAGCGACCAACGATGCCGACGTCGGCTCGGAAGAACCCCATGGCGTCGTCGCGCCGATCGCGGGGAACGCCGAACTGGTCGCGGGCGATGCGCCTGAGCTCGTCCAGTACGCGCGGATCGGCGAGGACGTCGATACCGCCTTCGATCGCGACCTGGGTACGACTTTGTCGTGCAGCCCGGCTCGACCCGACCCGCGACGGGCATCGCCGTGCGGCAACCCTCCGCCAGACGCCCGCATCCTCGCGCCCAGGCGAGCCCGCGGCCCGTTACTGCACCCGTAGCCGCAGCCAGTTCAGCAGGTCGATGCGGGTGATGAGACCGAGGAAGCGGTCGCCATCCATCACGATCGCGACGTGGCCGCGGTCGAAGATCGGCATCAGCGATTCGACCGGCGCCTGGACGTCGACGACGTCGAGCGTCTGGATCATCGCGGTCGAGACCGGGTCCTGGAAGCGCGACTCGTCCCCGTAGACGTGCATCAGCACATCGGACTCGTCGAGGATGCCGACGATCCGTTCGCCGTCCATCACCGGCAGTTGCGAGACGTCATACAGCTTCATGCGCTGGTAGGCGAGCGTGAGCAGGTCGGTCGGCGCGACGACGACGGTGTCGCGCTGCGCATAGGGCCGCAGGATCAGGTCGCGCAGGTCGCCGTGGACCGGACGCTCGAGGTAGCCGTTGTCGAGCATCCAGTAGTCGTTGTACATCTTCGACAGGTACTTGTTGCCGGTGTCGCAGACGAAGGCGACGACGCGCTTCGGCGTGGTCTGCTCGCGGCAGTAGCGCAGCGCGGCGGCGAGGATGGTGCCGGTCGATGAGCCGCCAAGGACTCCTTCCTTCAGCAGCAGCTCGCGGCCGGCGAGGTAGCTCTCGCGGTCGGGGATCTGGTAGGCGATGCGGGTGTTCGAGAAGTCGGCGAGGTCCGGGATGAAGCCGCTGCCGATGCCTTCGACGGTCCACGCGCCGACGGTCTCGGGCCGCACGCCCTCGTTGACGTACTTCGTCAGGATCGAGCCCTGCGGGTCGGCGAGCACCAGGTCCACGTGTGGCGCGGCCTTCGCGAAGAACCGCCCGAGGCCGGTCATCGTGCCCGAGGAGCCGAGCCCGAAGACGATCGCGTCCATCCGGCGACCCATCTGCTCGAAAATCTCGGGGCCAGTCACGGTCTCGTGCGCGGCGGCGTTGTCGGGATTCGCGAACTGGTTGATGAAATAGGCGTTCGGCGTTTCGCGCGCGATGCGCTCGGCGTAGTCGATGTAGAACTCGGGATGGCCGCGACCGACGTCGGAGCGGGTCAGCACGACCTCGGCACCCATCGCCTTCAGGTTGAAGATCTTCTCACGGCTCATCTTGTCGGGCACGACCAGGATCAGCCGGTAGCCCTTCTGCTGCGCGACCAGCGCGAGCGCGATGCCGGTGTTGCCGGCCGTGCCCTCGACCAACGTGTCGCCGGGCCTGATCTTTCCGGCGCGCTCGGCACCCTCGATCATCGCGAGCCCGATGCGATCCTTGATCGAGCCGCCGGGGTTCATGCACTCGAGCTTCAGGAACAGCTCGCAGGGTCCGGTGTCGAGGTGCTGGGCCTTGACCATCGGCGTGCGGCCGATCAGTTCGAGCACGTTCTGGTGGATCGTCATGGGCAGACCCCGCGCGGCGCATGAAGGAAAGGCGAAAGTCTAACGAGCCTCGCCTGGGTCCCAAGAACCCGCGTCGCGGGGAGCCGTCGCGGATCGAATCCCGCAAACGAGTGGGGCCCGCGTTGCGGGCCCCATCGACACGCCGGTCGTTGCCGGGTCAGTGATGGACGTGTTGCTCGAACATCCGCGTCAACCTGTCCTTCGCAGCCAGCTTTTCCTTCTTGAGTCGTCCCAGGGTCAAGTCGTCGAGGGGTCGGGTACCGAGTTCGGCGTCCGTGACCTGCTTCTCGAGATCGCGGTGCCTCAGGTAGAGCGAGCGGAACTCCGCATCGACCTGCATCAGGCGCTCGACTTCCTGCTGACGTCCTTCGAACATCGTCTTTCCTCCTTCGCTTCGTGATCGACGCACAAACAAAAACGCCCCGCGCAGGTGCGCGAGGCGTCATCGGTTCCGTGGCAAGACGCCCTTGCAGGCGGGGCGCCCCCGGTCGGAGCTGCGAGCAACCGTCCGGCCGGGCCAGACGGGCGCTCGCTCTCTGTGATCGGGGGCGGTCATCGCGGCAGTCGTGGCACCGACACGGAACGTCACGAACCCGACACTACGCCTTTGCGCGGCGTTCGGCAATCGCTCGTCGGCCGTTGTCGTCCGCTGGCACCGGCACGACCAACATTGGCTGTCTGATCGGGGGGTCAGGATCCCCGGCTCCAAAAACGGCGAGAGAACGGATCGGCGCCGTCATTCGAGCACGATCTCGACCCGTCGATTGCGGGCGCGCCCCTCGGGCGTGTCGTTGGTCGCGATCGGACGATCGGATCCACGCCCGACGGCGACCAGGCGCGCGGCCTCGACGCCGCGCGCGACCAGCGCGTCACGCACCGCCTCGGCGCGCTGCTGCGAGAGCGCCTGGTTGAGGTTCGCACTACCTCGGCTGTCGGTGTGACCCTCGATCCGTGCGCGGCGGCCCGGTGCAGCGGCGAGGAAGGCCGCCGCCTCGTCGAGTTGCGCCCCGGCATCGGCGCTCAACTCCGCGCGCCCGGGCGCGAAGGTGCCTTCGCCCAGCGTGAAGCGACCCGCACCGGTGTCGGCATTGCCGACCTCGCGCTGGATGCGCAGGCTTTCGGCCGCGGCCACCGCGAGCTCCGCCTCGCGCCGCGCGAGCTCGGTCTCGCGCGCGCGGGCCTCGGCGACGCGGCGCGATTGTTCGGCGCGACGGCGCTCGGCCTCGGCGGCTTCGGCGCTCTGCTCGGTCAGCGCCATCGCTTCCTCGGCCATGCGCCGCGCGCGCTCGGCCTCCTCGGCCCGTGCGAGGCTCTGGATGCGCAGGCGCTCGGCTTCCAACTGCGCGGCTTCGGCGTCGCGTCGCGTCAGCTCGAGCAGCATCTCGTTCCGGCGTCGTTCGAGTTCCTGCACCCGGCGTTCGTCCGCGATCGCACGCGCCGTCAACTCGGCGACGGTGACGAGATCCTCGGCGAGGCCGGCCTGCACCGCGCGCGCGTCTTCCCGTCGTGCCGGATTGATCGCAAGCTCCCGAACGGCGTCGCGGGCGCGGCCGATCTCGGCGGTCGCGAGCACTCCCATCTCGCGATCGCGCTCGAGCCGGTCGAGCCGTTCAGCGAGCCGCGCGGCCGTCCCGCCCGGATCGGACTGCGCGAGAACCGGCGCGATGGCCAGCATCAGCGCCACGAGAGCGACCGACCTGCCGCCCTTCACCGCGCACCTCCGCGCGCCAGTTCCCGTTCGATGCGGGCGTTCTCGGACCGGGCGTCGGCCAGCGCGGCATTCGCGCGCGCGGCGCGCTGCCGCGCCAGTGCGAGTTCCGCCGAGGCCGACGCGCGGCGCGCCAGCAAGAGCGCGTCGGCATGGCGCCGGTTGGCGAGCAGTGCGTCCGCGTCGCGCAGCCAGGCCTCGGCCCGCGCCACCTCGACCGCGCCAGCGCCGACGGCGAGCCCGGCCCGCGCGCGCTCCACGAGGCTGCGGGCCCCGGCGAGGTCACCGGTCGGCGGCGGTACCGTCGCGCAGGCCCCGAGTGCGAACAGCATCGCGATTGCGAGTCCACGATGGATTTTGCGCGCCGTCCGTGACATAACGGCGCCCCGGCCAACGCGGTCGGATGCAGCCGCGCAGCGGCTGCGGGGATGCGCGTCCCGCGCGCATGGCCGGTCTGAGCACGACAGGGACTCTTGGATGGACATTGGCTACTTCCTGAAACTGATGGTCGAGAAGGGCGCGTCGGACATGTTCCTGACCACCGGCGCCCCGGTCAACATCAAGATCGAGGGCAAGATGTACCCGCTAGGCTCCAGCGGCCTCGCATCCGGGCTGGTCAAGAAGATCGCCTATTCGCTGATGGACGAGGGCCAGGTGCCTGAGTTCGAGCGCGAGCTCGAGCTGAACATGGCGGTCGTGGTCAAGGACGTCGGCCGCTTCCGCGTCAATGTGTTCAAGCAGCGCGGCGAGGTGGCGATGGTGATTCGCCACATCAAGAGTCTGATCCCGTCGATCGAGGAACTGCGGCTGCCGCAGGTCTTCAAGGATCTCATCATGGAGCCGCGCGGGCTGATCCTGGTGGTCGGCGCGACCGGCTCGGGCAAGTCGACCACGCTCGCGGCGATGATCGATCACCGCAACAGCAATGCCTCGGGCCATATCCTGACGGTCGAGGATCCGATCGAGTTCCTGCACCGCCACAAGCAGTCGATCGTGAACCAGCGCGAGGTCGGCATGGACACGCACGGCTACCACAAGGCGCTCAAGAACGCGATGCGCGAGGCGCCCGACGTGATCCTGATCGGCGAGATCCGGGACCAGGAGACCATGGAGGCGGCCATCTCGTTCTCCGAGACCGGGCACCTGTGCCTGGCGACGCTGCATTCGAACAACGCCGACCAGACGCTGGACCGGATCCTGAACTTCTTCCCGGAGTCGGCGCACCCCAACGTGCTGATGAACCTGTCCCTGAACCTGCGCGCGATCGTCTCGCAGCGCCTGGTGCGCGGCGTCGACGGCCGCCGCATCCCGGCGGTCGAGGTGATGATCAATACGCCGCTGATCCGCGACCTGATCCGCCGCGGCCAGGTCCACGAGATCAAGGAAGCGATGGAGCGGTCGCTCGAGGACGGCATGCAGAGCTTTGATCAGGCGTTGTTCAAGCTCTACAAGGACGGCAAGGTGGAGCTCGAAGAAGCGCTCAACAGCGCCGATTCGCGCGAGGGACTCGCGCTGCGCGTGCGCCTCAGCGAGGGCGCCGCCGACGACGTGGACCCCTACGCGCACGCCCACTACTGAGAGCCGCGTCGCCGCTGTACCCGGGGCCGCGTCGTCACCCAGACGCGGCTCCGCGGGATGACCGATCAGACGATCCCCAGCTCGAAGGCCTTCAGCACCGCGCGCGTGCGATCGCGGACACCGAGCTTCGAGAGGATGTTCGAGACGTGATTCTTGACCGTGCCCTCGGCGACACCGAGCGAGTTCGCGATCTCCTTGTTGCTGAACCCACCGGCCATGAGCCGCAGGATCTCGGTCTCACGGTCGGTCAGCGGGTCCGGACGATCGAGGCTCGCGAAGGTGGTCTCGAGGCCCTTCAGGCCCGTCAGCAGGCGCTGGGTCACGACCGGGGCGACCAGCGAGCCTCCGCCTGCGACCGTGCGCACCGCCTCGACCAGCTGATCGAGCGAGACATCCTTCAACAGATAGCCGCGTGCGCCGGCCTTGATCCCGGCAACCACCAGCTGATCGTCGTCGAAGGTGGTCAGAATGATGGTCGGCGGCAGCGCGCCGGCCTGCGACAGCGCACGGAGCACGTCGAGTCCCGACAGGTTCGGCATCCGCATGTCGAGCAGCACCACGTCCGGGCGGACGGCCGGTATCCGCTCGATCGCCGAGGCGCCGTCGCCGGCCTCGCCGACCACCTCGATCTCGTCGGACAGCGCGAGCAGGGAGCGCACGCCCTGGCGAACCAGGGTCTGGTCGTCGACGAGGAACACGCGGATCATGCGGCGGCCTCCTGCGGCAGGCGGATCGACAGCTCGAAGCCCTTGCCGGGTGCGGTGCTGACCTCGAGCGTGCCGCCAGCCTTCGCCAACCGCTCGCGCATTCCGTTGAGGCCGTTCCCGGCGGTCCATTGTGCCGCGCCCTGCCCGTCGTCGCGCGCGTCGACGGCAAGCCGGCCATCGTCGGCGCGATGGAAGCGCAACCACAGATTGCGGGCCCGCGCGTGCCGGATGGTGTTGGTGATCGTCTCCTGGGCACAGCGCAGCAGCACCTGGGCGCGCCGTGCGTCCTCGACGCGGAAGCCCGGCTCGAACGACAGGTGGATCCTCGGCTCGGGCACCCCTGCGACCAGCGCCGCCAGCGCGCTCTCGAGGTCGAGCGCCTCGTCCTGGCGCAGCTGGCTCACGACCTCGCGCACGTCGGACAGCAGCAGCTTCGCCAGTTGCTGGGCCTTCCGCACGTGCTCCCTGGCCTTGCCGTCGACGAGGTGCGAGGCGACCTCGAGGTTGATGCTGAGCGCGGTCAGGTGGTGGCCCAGCAGGTCGTGCAGCTCGCGCGAGATGCGCGTGCGCTCGTTGACCCGCGAGGATTCGGCCAGCAGCACCCGCGTCGCGCGGAGCTCCGCATTGAGCCGGCGCTGCTCGTCGCGGGCCTCGGCCTGCCCCTTGGCGACCAGCGAGGTTGCAAAGGTGAAGCTCGAAAACCCGAGGTACAGTCCGCTCTGGAAGATCGCATCGAACCAGCCGTAGCCCTCGACCTTCCACACGAACACCGGCACGAAGGACAGCGTCGCAGCGATCAACCAGACGATCCCGACCACCGGCGGCAACATCCACGGCAGCACGCCGGCGATCACCAACAACAGGATCGCCGCGAGGCCGCTCGCGCTGAAGTAGTTGATCGCGATCGCGGAGGCGGTCATCACGGTCAGCCACAGGAGCCGGAAGCAGGCCCGGAGCGGGCGATCGAGGTCGCGCATCAGGGCCCAGTACGAGGCCCCGAAGGTCAGGTACGACACGATCCAGCCGCCGTGGTGGAAAGGATCGAGCGGGCTTACCGGGTGCAGGGTCTCGACCAGCAACGGCAGCCCGACGCAGGCATAGGTGAACAGCCCGGCATGGCGGAGCAGGTCGAGATGGTTGATGCGGGCGGCGAGCATGCGTTCGATCATAGGCGCAAGGTCGCGCAGCGCATCGGCCGATGGTCACGTCGTCCGACGGGATGACCTCGCCCGGACCGCGAGCAGAACGGCCATTTCGCGGGCATTGGTGCGGTGCGTCGCGGCATCGCCATCCAGCGGTGCGATACTCGTGCCACGGCCGGGGAGCGCGGCCACGACGGGAGGGCGAATGACGATCCGGCTGCGCGACATCACCGAAGCCGACCTCGACGGCGTGCTGGCGCTCAACAACTCGGCTGGGCGCGCGATCATTCCGATCGACGCGCATCGCCTGCGGCGGCTGTACGACGAGGCGGCCTACTTCCGGGTCGCCGAGATCGACGGCGGACTCGCCGGCTTCCTGATCGCGCTGCGCCCCGATGCCGACTACGACAGCCCCAACTTCGCGTGGTTCAAGAGCCACGTCCCGGATTTCGTCTACATCGACCGCATCGTCGTCGGCCGCCCGTATCGCGGGCACGGTCTCGGCCGGGTGTTCTACGCCGACGTCCAGAGCTTCGCCGAGGTGCGCTCGCCGGTGCTGGCCTGCGAGGTCTTCCTCGAGCCACGCGACGACGTCTCGGTGCTGTTCCACGGCACCTTCGGCTTTCGCGAGATCGGCCAGCTCGCACTGCCGAATGGGCGTCGCGTGAGCCTGCTGACGAAGCCACTGTGCTCGTGGGACTGGGTCCGCGACACCTACTGGTCCGGGCCGAATCCGGGCCTCCCGCCGGTGCCGTGGCTGGCCGAGCGCGTGCGACCGGCCGCACGATTGGCCCGCGCCGCCGGAGCCGACTGACCCCTTGACCCGCGTCCTCGAACTCCGCGACATCGACCTCGACGATGCGCGCCGGCTGCTCGCCACGGCAGGCCTCGACCTGATGCTCGTGCCCGACGGCGCGCCGATCCCGGGCAGTTACTGGGGTGAGCCGGAGGCCGGGATCATCGGCCGTCGCGTCCACGCGCGCGCCGATACGCCGGTCCATTCACTGCTGCACGAAGCCGCGCACCTCGCGCTCGCGATCCGCGAGGGACGCGCCGACGTGCATACCGACGCATCCGACTCGACGCTCGAGGAGGATGCCACCTGCTACCTCGAGGTCGTCTGGGCCGGGTGCCTACCCGGCGTCGGCCGCGACCGGATCCTCGCCGATATGGACGCGTGGGGCTACACGTTCCGGCTCGGCAGCGCGCGGGCCTGGTTCGAGCGCGACGCCGAGGACGCACGGGCCTGGCTCGCAGCCCGCGGCCTGTTGCCGCCGGAGTGACCGCCCCCCGCGCACGGACTTCAGTCGCGCACGTCCTCGACCGCGCGCGGCTCGCGCTCGACGCGCGGCAACGGCGTCGTTGCGACGAAGACACGCCAGCTGATCCAGCCGAGCGCGATCATCACCGCCGCGACGAGGGCGAGGCTGCGGGTCGCGTGCGAGACCAGGGGCGATACGAGCCCGGCGGTGACCGCAGTCATCGCGCCCCAGATGAAGGCCTGCATCGACGAGGCCGCGCCGCGATGCGCCGGGAAACGGTCGAGCGTCTTCAGCGTCAGCACCGGGAAGGCCATCGCGACGCCCAGCGCGTTGACCAGGATCGGCAGCACCGCCCACGGCACCTCGACACGGTCGATCGCGAAGTTGTAGCCGAGGTTCAGCGCCTGCGCCACGGCCATCACCGCATAGGCGATCGTCATCGTCCGGCGCGGCGGCACCCGCGTCGCCATCCGGTTGCAGAGCGCGGCGCCGACCATCATTCCGATGATCATCGGCACGAAGAACCACGAGTAGCCCATCGTGCCGAGGCCGAGGTGGACCTCGACGAAGATCGGCGCCGAGCTGATGTACAGGAACTGCGCGCCGAAGTTGAAACCCGAAGCTGCGACCAGCAGCACGAACCGCCAGTCGAACAGCATCGCCAGGTAGCGGCGCGACAGCGGTGCCAGCGCCAGCGGATGGCGTCGCGCCGGCGGATGGGTCTCGGGCAACAGCCGCAGACACAGCATGAGCAGGCTTGCGCCATACAGGGCCAGGAACCAGAACACCGCCGCCCAGCCGGCGACCGAAAAGACCAGGCCGCCGACGATCGGCGCGACCGCCGGCGCGATCGCGAAGAACATCGTGACCAGGCTCATGACCTTCTGCGCCTGGGCGTCACTGTAAAGATCGCGAACGATGGCGCGGCCGACGATCTGGCCGGCGCCGGTCGAGAAGCCCTGCAGCGCGCGGAAGACCAGCAGCGCCTCGATCGAGGTCGCGAGCGCGCAGCCGATCGACGCGAGCGTGAACAGTGCGACGCCAGCGATCACCACCGGCCGGCGGCCGAAGGCGTCGGCGAGCGGCCCGTGCACCAGCGACATCACGCCGTAGGCGATGAGATACACGCTGATCGTCTGCTGCATCGCCCACGGCGAGGCATCGAGGTCCGCGGCCATCGCCTTGAAGGCGGGGAACATCGCATCGATCGCGAACGGCCCGAACATGCCGAGCATCGCGAGCAGCGCGGCGAGCCGCACCGGATGCACCGGGCGGTCGCTCCAGGGACCGGGCGCGGTCACGGCATGGCCAGGCGAGCGCACAGCGGCGGCACGCGACCGGCGAAACCGGCCGCATGCCACGCGAACTCGCGCTTGAGGGATCCCAGCCGGTCGACCAGCGCCAGCCCGGTCGCGCGCAGCCACGGCAACCCGGGGACGTCACTGCGGAACAACCCGTCGATCAGATCGAAGCCGCGCGCCGCGATCATCGCGTCGCCCTGGCGCCAGCGTTCGTACGCGCGCAGCGTGGCCGGCGCGCCCAGGTCCGCGCGGCCGCAGTCCCGCGCCTCGACCAGGATCGCGACCAACGCGCCGACGTCGAGGAAGCCGAGATTCAGGCCCTGCCCGGCCAGTGGGTGCACCGCATGCGCCGCATCGCCGGCGAGCGCGATGCGCGGGCCGACCCAGCGCCGCGCAAGCTGCAGGCGCAACGGGATGGCGAGCCGCTCACCACTGACCTCGACCGCACCGAGCCGGTGCTGGAAAGCGGCGCCGACGCGGGCCGCGAAATCCGCCTCGGGCAGTCGCAGGAGCTCCCGCGCCAGCAGATCGCGCACCGACCAGACGATGCTGGAGCGTCCATCGGCAAGCGGCAGGAAGGCGAGCGGCCCCGCGGGCGTGAATCGCTGCCACGCCGTCGATTCGTGCGGGCGCGTGGTGCGCACGTGCGTGACCACGCCAGACTGGCCATAGGGCGCCTGCTCGACGACGAGGCCGGCGAGCGCGCGCAGCGGCGAGTCGGCGCCATCGGCCGCGACCGCCAGGCTCGCGCGGATCGGCGCGCCGACGTCGAGCACCAACCGCACGTCGCTGGTGCCCGGCTCGAAGCGCTCGACCCGCGCCGGCACGCGCAGTTCGACCCGCGAGCGCCGGAGCGCGTCCCACAGGACCTGGCGCAGCGCCGCGTCCTCGACGATCCAGCCGAGCTCGCGCTCTCCGATCAGGCCCGCATCGAAGCCGAGGCCACGGTCGGGCGCGTCCTGCCAGACTTGCATCCGGTGATACGGCGAAGTGCGCAGCCCCGCGAGGGCGTCGCGCACGCCGAGCCGGGACAGCAGGGCCAGAGACGCCGGCGACAGCGCATAGACACGCGGGTCCACTCGGTCTGGGTCGAAGGCCGCCGGTTCTCGCGCCTCGACCAGCACCACAGCGAACCCGGCCTGCTCCAGCGCCAGCGCCAGTGCGGCGCCCACCGCGCCGCCACCGACCACCACCACCTCGACACGGCATGAGCTCATGCGACTTTCAGATTTGGCAGCGCCGTCGCGTCCAGACCCTCGCGATGGCCCATCAGCACAAAGGCGAGGTCGCGCTTCAAGGCGGCCTGGGCATCGAGACCGAGCAGCGCCACGCTGCGGGCGAGCCGCCCGATCGCGCCGGTGCGGGCGAAACCACGCAGCAGGGTCTCGGTCCACGCGATCGTGCGCTCGCGATCGGCCGTCCGCGCGGCGGCGTAATCCGCGAGCAGATCCACCGCGCCGGGATCGCCGCCGCTGGCGGCCAGTCGGGTCGCCAGCGCGACGGCGTCGCGCAGGCCCAGGTTGAAGCCCTGCGCCCCGACCGGGTGGATGGTCTGGGCCGCGTTGCCGACCAAGACCGCGCGTGGCGCGACCAGCCGGGTCGCCATTTGCCGCACCAGCGGCCACGGCTGGCGCCGACCGATGCGCGCGAAGCGCCCGAGCCGATAGCCGAAGAGCTGCTGCGCCGCAGCGAGGAAGGCGGCATCGTCGAGCGCGAGGTGACGCTCGGCCTCCGCAGTCGGCATCGCCCACACCACGCCCGCGCGATCGTCCGCGAGCGGCAACAGCGCGAACGGACCGTGCGCCGTCATCCGCTCGTGGGCGATGCCCGCATGCCGGCGCCCGGTGGCGAGCACCGAGACGATCGCGGTCTGACCGTAGTCGATGCGCTCGACGTCGATCCCGTGGATCCGGCGCACTGCGGAATCGGTGCCGTCGGCGCCGACGACGAGCCGTGTCATGAGCGTGCGCGTCGTGCCGTCCGCGTCGATCGTCGCGCGCACCGCATCGCCCCCGATTTCGAGCCCGATCAGCCGCCCGGCTTCGACCCGAATGTAGGTCCGCGCGGCGACCCGGGCGGCCAAGGCCTCGCCGAGCACGCGCGCCGGCAGCGTCGCGCCGAAGGCCTCGAGGCCGTATTCACTGGCCGCCAGCCGCACGCTGCCGAAGTCACCGACGCCGGTCACGTGCACCGCGCGCACCGCTTCGGCCTCGCGGCGCGCCAGCGGCCAGACACCGAGGCGATCGAGGGCCTCGATACTGGTCCGCGTCAGCACGAAGTGACGCTCATCCCAGCTGCGCTCGATTCGCCTGGTTGGAGCTGCCTCGATCAGCCACGTCTGTAGGCCGATCGCATCGAGCGCACAGGCGAGGCTCGAGCCGACCAGCCCCCCGCCAACGATCAGGACATCGCAATCCATGCTCATGGTCCGATCATAGGCCGTCGACCGTCTCGGTCGGAGCAACGCGGGGCGCAGCGCCGATCGGCAAGGCGACGACAAGCCGGTGGCGCACCCTTGGGCTAAACTCAGGCACGATTCCACCCTGGATCAGCCCATGCTCGTCGCCCCCTTGGCGCCCGCGCGCCTGCAATGGATCGTGTTGTCCGCGTTGGTCCTCGCCGCTGCGCTGAGCCGCCTGCTGCCGCATCCGCCGAACTTCTCGCCGATCGAGGCCACCGCCCTGTTCGCCGGCGCGTGGCTGGGCTCGCGCTGGCTCGCGATGGGGGTGCCGCTCGCCGCGATGCTGGTCTCGGACGTGGTCCTGGGCTTCCACTCGGGCATGCCGGTGGTCTACGGCGCGATGGCGGCCATCGCGGTGGCCGCGCACTTCGGGCTGCGTGGCCGCGTCTCGGTCGGCCGCGTCGCGCTCTTCGGCGTCGGCGGCGCACTGTTCTTCTTCATCGTGACGAACTTTGCGGTGTGGTTGCGCTCGGGGATGTATCCGATGAGCCTGGACGGGCTCCTGGCCTGCTACGTCGCCGCGATCCCGTTTTTCCACAACCAGTTGGCTGGCGTCGCGGTCTACTCGACCGTGTTGTTCGGTGCCTGGGCGCTGATCGCGCGTCGCTGGCCGGACGTCGCCGGCGTGCGCGCCGCCTGAGCGGGCACCGCCGATGGGCAACCGTCTCTCGAAGATCTACACCCGAACCGGCGACGATGGCACCACCGGCCTCGGCGATGGCACGCGGGTCTCGAAGGACTCGGCGCGGGTCGCCGCCTACGGCACCGTAGACGAGCTCAACAGCGCGATCGGGCTGCTGGTCGCCGTGGGCATCCGTGAGGACCTGGCCGAGACGCTGACCGAGGTCCAGCACGAGTTGTTCGACCTGGGCGGCGAGCTGTGCATCCCCGGCAGCGCGCTGATCCATGCGTCGGACATCGAGCGGCTCGAGCGCCGGCTGGACGCGCTGAACGAGGACCTGCCGCCGCTCAAGGACTTCATCCTGCCCGGAGGAGGCCTCGCCGCGTCGAGCTGCCACCTGGCGCGGACGATCTGCCGCCGCGCCGAGCGTGAGGTCGTGACGCTCTCCCACCACGACGCAGTACGACCCGAGGCGATCCGTTATCTGAATCGCCTCTCCGACCTGCTGTTCGTGATGGCGCGCGTGCTGGCGCGCGCGGACGGCCACGGCGAGGTGCTGTGGAAGAGCGAGCGCCGCAAGCGCGGCGCCGGCTGAATCCCGCGGAACCGAGGCGCGCCAGCGCCCGATCCCGCAACCGAAGAACGACCCCAACGCGGCACGTGCCACGCAGGAGCAAGCCATGGAAGCGATTGAGATCAAGGCCGTCGTGACCGGCGGCGCCTCCGGCCTCGGCCATGCGGTCGCCGAGCGGATCGTCGCCGACGGCGGCGCCGTCGTGCTGCTCGACATCGACGACGCCAAGGGCGCGGCCGCCGCGGAACGCCTCGGCGCCGCGGCCTCGTACCGCCGCTGCGACGTCTCGGACGAGGCCGACGTGCAGGCGGCCATCGAAGCGGCGGTGTCCTGCATCGGCGGTCTCAATGTCGCGATCAACTGCGCCGGCATCCTTGGCGCCGGCCGCGTGCTCGGCAAGGAAGGCCCGATGCCGCTCGCGCACTTCGAGCGCACGCTCCGGGTCAACCTGATCGGCTCGTTCAACGTCGCCAAGGCCGCGGCGGCGAAGATGCAGGCCAACTCGCCCGGCGCCGACGGCGAACGCGGCGTGATCGTCCACACCGCCTCGATCGCAGCCTTCGAAGGCCAGGTCGGACAGGCCGCCTACTCGGCGTCGAAGGGCGGCGTGGTCGGCATGACCCTGCCGATGGCGCGCGAGTTTGCGCGGATCGGTGTGCGCGTGATGACGATCGCGCCCGGCGTGTTCCACACGCCGATGGTCGACGGCATGCCGCCGGCCGTCTACGAGTCGCTGTGCGCGCAGGTGCCCTACCCGTCGCGGCTCGGCACGCCGGCCGAGTTCGCCGATGCCGTCGCCTTCGTGCTGCGCAACCGCTACCTCAACGGCGGGGTGATCCGGATCGACGGCGCGATCCGCCTGCAGCCGAAGTGAGCGCCCGTCTCGCCCCGATCACCGAACCGAACAGATTCCCATGAAGGCTTCCGAGATCAAGCGCGGCAACGTCGTCGAGCACAACGGCACCACCTGGCAAGTGCGCGCCGTCGAGCGCAGCGCGCCGACCGGCCGCGGCGGCAACACCACGTATCGCTTCCAGCTCTACAGCGTGCCGGGCGGCCACAAGCTCGACCTGTCGCTGCGCGCCGACGACGAACTGCCCGAGGTCGATCTGTCGCGGCGTCCGTCCTCGTTCTCGTACCGCGACGGCGACAACTTCGTGTTCATGGACGCCGAGGACTACACCCAGTACCTGCTCGGCGCCGATGTCGTCGGGGACCTCGCCGGCTACATCAGCGAGGGCCTCGAGGGCTGCTACGTGATGCTGCGCGACGACACCCCGCTCGGCCTGCAACTGCCGCAGCAGGTCGTGCTCGAGGTCGCCGACACCGCTCCCGAGATCAAGGGCGCGACCGCGACCAAGCGGCCAAAGCCCGCGGTGCTCTCGACCGGCCTCGAGATCCAGGTGCCCGAGTACATCGTCGTCGGCGAGAAGGTGCGGATCAGCACCGAGACCGGTGAGTATCTCGGCCGCGCCTGAGCCGGCCCCGGACGCAAGCCCACGCGACGCCGGTCACGGGCAGGAACGACGGCCCGGGGGACACCGCGATGGCTGAGGCGGAGGTCCGCACCCTTCGGCAGGCCGTCCTGCTGATGGTCGGCTCGAGCGTGCTGTTCGCGCTGATGGCGGTCGCGATCCGGCTGGCCTCGAGCGAGCTGCACCCTTTCCAGATCGCGTTCTTCCGCAACGCCTTCGGCCTGCTGTTCGCGCTGCCGATCCTCTACGCGCACGGCTTCGCGATCCTGCGCACCAACAAGCTCGGCCTGTACGTCACGCGCTGCGCGATCGGCATCGTCTCGATGCTGTGCGGCTTCTGGGCGCTGGTGAACCTACCGCTGGCGCAGGCGGTGGCGCTGTCCTATTCGACCCCGCTGTTCGTGACGATCTTCGCGGTACTGATCCTGCACGAGGTCGTGCGCGCGCGGCGCTGGACCGCGGTCGCGCTCGGCTTCGTCGGGGTGCTGGTGATCGTGCAGCCGGGCACCGAGGGCTTCACGCTGGCCTCGCTGGTCGCGGTCGCGGCGGCCGTCCTATCGGCGCTGGTCTCGATCAGCATCAAGTTCCTGTCGCGCACCGAACCACCCGATGCGATCGTGCTCTACACGACGATGATCTGGGTGCCGATGTCGCTGCTGCCGGCGCTGCCATACTGGCAGTGGCCGGGCCCGCTGGGCTGGCTCTGGGTCGCGCTCGCCGGCGCCTGCGGCACCTTCGCCCACCAGCTCTGGACCCGGGCGCTCAGGCGCGCGGACGCCTCGGTGGTCTCGCCGATCGGCTTCGTGCAGTTGCCGGTGGTCGCCGTGCTCGGCTGGCTGGTGTTCGGCGAGGTCGTCGGCATCGCGACCGCGCTCGGCTCGGCGCTGATCTTCGCCGCGACCTTCTACATCGCCCGCCGCGAGGCGCAGATCGCGCGCCGCGCCGTCACCGACCCCGACATCGGCTCGGAGCCCCCGGCGCTCCGCTGATCGACCGCACTGGAGTCTCGTCATGGGCACGACCTTCGCGATCCGACCGATCGAAGCGGCGGACGACGCCGCGATCGCGGCAATCATTCGCCGCGTGATGCCGGAGTTCGGCGCCGGAGGACCGGGCTTCGCGATCCACGACCGCGAGGTCGACGCGATGAGCGCCGCCTATTCGGCGCCGCGCCATCGCTACTTCGTCGTCGAACTCGATGGCCGCATTGCGGGCGGCGGCGGCATCGCACCGCTGGCCGGCGGCGACGCCGGCACCTGCGAGCTGCGCAAGATGTACTTCCTGCCGGAACTCCGCGGCCGCGGTGCCGGCCGTGCGCTGATGGAGCGCTGCCTCGCCTTCGCGCGCGAAGCCGGCTTCCGGCGCTGCTACCTCGAGACCCTGACCGGCATGGACGCGGCCGAGCGGCTCTACCGCGCGTCGGGCTTCGAGCGGATCCCGGCGCCGTTGGGCGCCACCGGGCATTTCGGCTGCGACCGTTTCTACCTGCGACCGCTCTGACGAGTGGGGTTGCCGACCATCGACGGCGCAACCAATTCGCAAGGCCCTGTAGCGTTGCGCCGGCCAAGGCCGGCGCTACAGAACCGTGCCGAGCGCGGCCCGCCACCGATGTCCCGGGCCCTGTAGCGCGCGGCTTGCCGCGCGCGAGGTCGCCGCTCGACCCGGGTCTAGCCGGAGAAGGCGACGAGCGGGCGAAAGCCGGCTTGCCGCGCGCAAGGTCGCCGCTCGACCCGGGTCTAGCCGGAGAAGGCGACGAGCGGGCGGAAGCCGGCTTGCCGCGCGCAAGAGCAATCCTTCGGCGCCGT
>CALDVP010000198.1 GCA_937924195.1 uncultured Lysobacterales bacterium | reverse complement strand
GGTGACGCCGAACCCGTTGCCCTGCACCACGAAGCGCGGCCGGACGCCCGAGATCATCGCGCCGCCGGGCAGGAACATCGCGACCCCGCGCAAGGTCGGCGCCCCCTGCCCCTCGAACAGCCGGAACGAGTTGAAGCCCGGGATGGCGGTGAGCTCGATCTTCAGCCGGGCGTCGTTGGCGCCAGGCGCAGGGATCGTGTCGGCCTGGGCGGCGGCCTGGGTGTAGCCGTCGATGATCAAGGCCTGGCTGACGCCGGTGGCGGCGGTGCAGGCGCCGAGCGCCCCGCTGTCACTCGTGGTGTCGACGACGTAGGTCGCGGCCATGGCCGGCGGCCTGGCGGCGAGCAGCAGTAACAGCGGTGCGACACGCATGGGCGCCTCCCTTCCCCGAGCGCGGGTGGAGCTTCGGCGCTCGGGGTCGATCTGGCTACCCCAGTCCTGGGGTAGACCTGCGCCGCCTTTTGTCGTCGCGCAGTCCAAACTTCAGGTGCTGGGGCAAGCGATCGGCGACCCGCGCGCGTCCCCGGCTACCCTTTCCCGATGCCTCTCCTCCAGCTCCTCGACGTCGACTTCTCGGTCGGCGGCCCGCTGCTGCTCGACGGCGTGAACTTCACGCTCGAGCCGCGCGAGCGCGTCTGCGTGGTTGGTCGCAACGGCGCCGGCAAGTCCACGCTGCTGAGGCTGATCGCAGGCCACCTCCGTCCCGACGACGGCGAGGTGCGGCGCGCCGACGGCGTGCGCATCGCGGATCTGGTGCAGGAAGTGCCGCAGTCGCTGCGCGGGCCGGTCTACGACGTCCTGGTCGCTGGCCAGGGCGAACTCGGCGCGCTGCTCGCCGAGTACCACCACCTGAGCCAGCCGCCCGCAGGCACCGCGGTGGACACCGTCCGCCTGGGCCAGGTGCAGTCGCGGATCGAAGTGCTGCACGGCTGGGGCCTGTCGCAGCGGATCGAACGCGCGTTGGCGCCGCTGGGCCTCGATCCCGACACGCCCTTCGAGGGCCTGTCCGGCGGCATGAAGCGGCGCGTGCTGCTGGCGCGCGCGCTGCTCGGCGATCCCGACGTGCTGCTGCTCGACGAGCCGACCAACCACCTCGACCTCGCCGCGATCGAGGCGCTCGAGGCCCAGCTGCTGGCCTTCGAGGGCAGCGTGGTCTTCGTCACCCACGACCGGCGCTTCCTCCGCGCGCTGGCGACGCGGATCGTCGAGGTCGAGCGCGGCCGGCTGACGTCGTGGCCGGGGGACTACGACAACTACCTGCGCCGACGCGAGGAGCGCGCGCACGCCGAGGCCCAGGAGCAGGCGCGCTTCGACAAGCTGCTGGCGCAGGAGGAAGTGTGGATCCGCCAGGGCATCAAGGCCCGGCGCACGCGCAACGAAGGCCGCGTGCGCGCGCTCGAGGCCATGCGCCGCGAGCGCGCGGCACGGCGCGAGCGCAGCGGCAACGTGCGGATGGCGGCGTCCGAGGCCGGGCAATCGGGCCGCAAGGTGATCGAGCTCTCGCACGTGTCGGCGGGCTTCGGCGGCCGCACCCTGATCCGCGACTTCAGCACCACGATCCAGCGCGGCGACCGCGTCGGCCTGATCGGCGCGAACGGCTCGGGCAAGACCACGCTGCTCAAGATCATGCTGGGTGAGCTGGTCCCGGACGCCGGCACGGTCACGCGCGGCACGCAACTGTCGATCGCCTACTTCGACCAGTACCGCGCCCAGCTCGACGAGACGGCCGACGCCTGCACCAACGTCGCCGGCGGGCGCGAGTTCGTCGAGATCAACGGTCAGCGCAAGCACGTGCTCGGGTACCTGCAGGACTTCCTGTTCTCGCCGGAGCGTGCGCGCGCGACGATCAGCCGGTTGTCCGGCGGCGAGCGCAACCGCCTGCTGCTGGCGCGGCTGTTCGCGCAGCCCTCGAACCTGCTGGTGCTGGACGAGCCGACCAACGACCTCGACGTCGAGACGCTGGAACTGCTGGAGGAACTGCTCGGCGGTTACGCCGGCACCGTGCTGCTGGTCTCGCACGACCGCGACTTCCTCGACGCGGTCGTGACCAGCACGATCTTGCTGTCGGGCGATGGCCGGGTCGAGGAGTACGTCGGCGGCTACAGCGACTGGCTGCGGCAGCGGCCGCCGCCCACCGAGCCGCGCAGATCTCCGGCCCGGGACATGACGCGCGCGGAGACGGCGGCGCCGACGCCCACGCCCGAGCCGGCGCCGAAGAAGAAGCGCCTGAGCTACAAGGACGCGCGCGAGCTCGAACAGCTGCCGGGCCGCATCGAGGCGCTCGAGGCCGAGATCCGGCAGCTTGCCGCGCGCCAGTCTGAACCCGACTTCTTCCGCGGTCCGCGCGAGGAGCTGCAACGGGTCGCCAGCCGGATCGCCGCCGCGACACTCGAGCTCGAAGCGGCCTACGCGCGCTGGGCGGAGCTCGACGGCTAGAACTAAGACCCGCCGATCGTCTCGATGCTCGCGCGACGCGAGCACTCGGGAGCCCCCGATCGCGACCAATCAGCGCAGCGCGTAGTCCATCGCAAGCCCGGCGAAGATCGAAAAGCCAGCCCAGTGGCTCGCGCGGAAGCCGGCGAAGGCGCCCTCGCGATCGCGGCGGCGCGCCAGCCACAAGGTCCACGCCGAGACCAGCGCGGCGGCCGCGACGCCCGCGGCGTACCAGCCGCCAAGTCCGGCGCGATGGCCGAGCATCGCCATCGCGGTGATGAAGCTCGCCAGCAGCACACCGGTCGCGACCAGATCGAGGTCGCCGAACAGGATCGCAGTCGAGCGCGCGCCGACTCGCAGGTCGTCGTCGCGGTCGACCATCGCATACAACGTGTCGTAGGCGACGGTCCAGCAGAGGTTGCCGAGGAACGCAAGCCAGATCATCGCCGCCGGCCACTTGTCGGTGACCGCGGTCGCCGCCATCGGCACGCTGATGCCGAAGGCGAGCCCGAGCCAGAGCTGAGGCACCCAGGTGACGCGCTTCATGAACGGATAGACCAGCGCCAGCACCAGCGCGAGGACGGCCATTGCGATCGTCTTCGCGTTGGTCAGCAGCACGAGGCCGAAGGCAACGAGGAGCAGCACGCCGAGCACCGCGAGCGCCTCGCGCGGCGCGACCAGCCCGCTCGCGAGCGGGCGTTCGCGGGTGCGCGCGACGTGCGGATCGAGCCAGCGGTCGGCCCAGTCGTTGGCGACGCAGCCGGCGCTGCGCATCACGATCACGCCGGCGACGAAGATCACGAGCAGGCCGACGGGCGGGAAACCCTCGGCCGCGAGCCAAAGGCCCCACAGCGTCGGCCACAGCAGCAGCAGCCAGCCGATCGGCCGGTCCTGGCGCGTCAGCAGCGCATAGGCGCGGGCACGCTCGTAGAGCCGCGACGGCCAGCGCGCCGGCCACCAGCGTGGCAGTTCGATCGTCGACGCCGTGGCGGAAGCTGCGCGCGCCGCGGCTTTCGACCCGCGCGGTGTCTTCGGTCGAGACACCGGTCGCGGAGTCGATGCGCTGGACGGCGCAGCGGGCCGGTCGGCTGACCGTCGCACGGCTGGTGAAGGCCCGGCGTCGCCCGACGGAGGCTTCGGTTGCGAAGTACCGGGTGCGCCTGGTCGCGGCGCCGCCCGAGCGGTCGCGTGCGACGGCTCCTTCGGTTTGCGCGGTCGCGGCGCGCGCGGCGGGGTCCGATCGGTCGTCATCGGAAGATTGTCCCGCGACCGCGGCCTCGCGGCACCTCGCCGCTCTTCGGCCGGGTCACGTCCGGGGCAAGGCCGGGCAAAACCTAGTCGTCACAGGTCAGCGCGGCCAGTGACGCCAGCCGAGGCCCGCGACCAGCAGCAGCCCGAGGATCAGCGCCACCAGTCCCCACGGCGTGGTCGAGGGGATCGGCACGATCCCCACGCCCTGCACCGCGAGCTGACGGTCCACGCGCGCGATCTCGGTCTCGATCGGTCCGCCGGTCGGACGCTCGGTCCAGCCCTTGGTCACGTACAGCTCGCGGAAGGCCCGCCGGTAGATCAGCCGCGTGGTCACGGTGGCCTGCCC
>CALDVP010000197.1 GCA_937924195.1 uncultured Lysobacterales bacterium | reverse complement strand
GATTGATTCCGAACTGCACGTTCGAGCCGCCGGTGTCGACACCGACGCGGCGCAGCACCGCGATGCTGGCGTCGCGCATCCGCTGGTATTCCTTGTCGGACAGCGTTTGCGCCGGCGCGACCGTGATCGAGTCGCCGGTGTGCACCCCCATCGGGTCGAGATTCTCGATCGAACAGACGATGATGCAGTTGTCCGCACGATCGCGGACCACCTCCATCTCGAACTCCTTCCAGCCGAGGACCGACTCCTCGACCAGCACCTCGCCGACCGGCGACAGCTCGAGCCCGCGCGCGATGATCTCGACGAACTCCTCGCGGTTGTAGGCGATGCCGCCGCCGGAACCACCGAGCGTAAAGCTCGGGCGGATGATGGTTGGAAAGCCGACCTCGGCCTGGATCGCCAGCGCCTGATCCAGGCTCTTCGCGATCGCCGCCTTGGGCACGCCGAGACCGATCTCGAGCATTGCCTTGCGGAACAGCTCGCGATCCTCGGCGAGGCGGATCGCCTCGCGCGAAGCGCCGATCAGCTCGACGCCGTGGCGCTCGAGCACCCCGCGGTCGGCGAGGTCGAGCGCGCAGTTGAGCGCAGTCTGCCCACCCATCGTCGGCAGCAGCGCGTCCGGGCGCTCCTTCTCGATGATCCGCTCGACCGTCTGCCAGTTGATCGGCTCGATATAGACCACGTCCGCCATCTCGGGGTCGGTCATGATCGTCGCCGGGTTCGAGTTGACCAGCACGACCCGGAAACCTTCCGCCTTCAGCGCCTTACAGGCCTGCGCGCCCGAATAGTCGAACTCGCAGGCCTGGCCGATGACGATCGGACCGGCGCCGATGATGAGGATGCTCTGGATGTCGGTGCGCTTGGGCATGGGGTCCTCGGCCGCTCAGCGGCGACTGGCTGGGGCCGCGTCGAGCGGTGGATTGGCTACCAGCACGACCTGGCGAATCGTGTCGCGTGGCATGCTGAGGCGGAAACCGCCGTCGGCGGCGTCGAGTTCGACCTCGATGCCGACCCGGGTGTAGTGGACCAGCCGGCCGCGACGGGTCACGCCCAGAGTGCTGGTGATCGCGAGCGTCGCGCCGCGCAGCACCTCGAGCTTCTCGTAGTCGAGGACTTGACCCGGACGAAACTGGATCTGTGCCGGGACCGCGTCCGGTCTGGCCCCGGCGATCTCGGCGGCGGCACTCAGCGCGACCAGTGGCGCGTCGACGGCGACCGGCTCCCGGTCGGGCAGCGCGGTCGGGGTCAGCGCCAGCGTCGCCGGCACCATGCCTTCGACGCGCGCGGTGCCGCCAAAGTGCACGCTGAAGTCCCGAAGAGCCATATCCGAGAAAGTCGAAAGTGGCAACGGTCGCCGCGGACGGAAGTTGGCCTCGAGGATCCCGCCTCGCTCGGCCAGGCGCCGATACACCGCGAGCAACGGAGCCGCCGGCTCGGCGTGGTAGGCCGCGAACCAGTCGCGCACCCCGGCGAGGTGCCGGTCGATGGCCGCGGGTTCCGGAACACCAAGGAGCGCCGCACAGTGGCGATTGCGGAGCGCCGCGAAGCCGCGATCGACGACTTCGAGACGGGCGCCCCGCAACCGGGCCCCACGCAGCGCGGCGGACCAGCTGCCGCGGCCGATCTCATCGAGCCGAAGCTCGACGGTCAGGTCGGCGATCGCATGGGAAGTCGCGCGCAGCCGGACATCGGCGGTGTCGGCCCTGCGCTCTACCCGCAATTCCGCGTCGATGGACGCATTGGCCATCCCCGGCAGCGCCGCTAAAGACGCGCCGGGCCCCTCGCCACAGCCCGCGAGATCGAACGGGAAGAGCACCCAGCGATCGACCAGTCCGCCTGTGCCGGAATCCATGCCCGGCTCCATCACCACGCGACGGAGAAGCATCCGAAAGGAACCACTCGCCGGCTCCGTCGCGCCGGACAATAATCGGCTGAACATCCTCGGACCGGCACCGGTATCGAGGATCGCGTTGCCGATTCGCACGCGAGGCGCGTCGGGGGACGATCCAGCGGCGCTCACGACGACGTCACGCACGCCGATACGGCCCGTCGGGCCCAACACGACGGGCCCGCGCGAGACGCTCACGAGCGCTGACCAACGGGCGAGTTCAGCGTCCACCGCCTGCGCCGCGCGCCACCAGCCCCAAGCGTACAACCCGGTCAACACGGCCAGCAGGCCGAGCGCGATACCGCCCCAGGGCGGAGCGCGGCGAACCAACGGTGACGCCTGGCCGGGCAATCGGCGGATGCTGGCCACGATCCGGCTCCTCAGACCCGGCACTCGATCGACGCGATGAACCGGTCGAACAGGCCGGCGACGTCGTTCGGACCAGGACTCGCCTCCGGATGACCCTGGAAGCCGAAGGCCGGGGCGTCGGTCAGCTCGATGCCCTGGTTGCTGCCGTCGAACAGCGAACGGTGGGTCACGCGCACATTGCCCGGCAGGGTCGATTCATCGATCGCGAAGCCGTGATTCTGGCTCGAGATCATCACCCGGCCGGTGTCGAGGTCCTGCACCGGGTGGTTCGCCCCGTGGTGGCCGAACTTCATCTTGAGCGTCTTTGCGCCGGCCGCGAGCCCGAGCAGCTGATGACCGAGGCAGATGCCGAACAGCGGGACGCGCGCTGCGATGAACGCGCGGATCGCCTCGATCGCATAGGTGCAGGGCTCCGGATCGCCCGGGCCGTTCGAGAGAAACACGCCAGCGGGCTTCAGCGCCAATACCTCGTCCGCCGGAGTGCCGGCCGGCACGACTCGGATCCGGCAACCGCGATCGGCGAGCATGCGGAGGATGTTGTGCTTGATGCCGAAGTCGTAGGCGACGACGTCGAAACGCGGCTCGACCCGCCGCCACGCCCGGGCGTCGAGGTCCCACGTGCCCTCGGACCACTCGCTCGGCGCGCGCCGCGTCACGACCTGGGCGAGATCCATGCCCTTGAGGCCCGGGAATGCACGGGCGGCCGCGATTGCGGCGTCGACGTCGAGGTCCGGGCCCGCGGCGACGCAGCCGTTCTGGGCGCCACGCTCGCGCAGGACGCGCGTCAACTTACGGGTATCGATGCCGGAGAGTCCGACCACGTCATGGCGGGCGAGGTAGTCGCCCAATGGCTCGGTGCTGCGCCAGCTCGAGGCGAAGCGCGGCACGTCGCGGACGATCAGGCCGGCCGCGTGGATGCGGTCGGACTCGACGTCCACGGGGTTCGTCCCGTAGTTGCCGATGTGCGGGCACGTCAAGGTCACGATCTGTCGCGCATACGAGGGATCGGTCAGGATCTCCTGATAGCCGGTCATCGCGGTGTTGAAGACCACCTCACCGACCGCGAGACCGGGGGCGCCAAATCCGACGCCGTGGAAGACGGTGCCGTCGGCGAGGGCAAGAAGAGCGGGATGGGCCACGGGACGTCTCGTCTGCTCGTCGGGGGGCCGTCGCATGCGCGAGCCTGCCTGCGGCCAGCGCGGACGACCGCGAACCGTGCATGACGACGACGAAGCGAGTATGAATGATAGGCCCCGGGTGATGCCCTGTCCATGACAAGGTCCACGCGCCGCCAACCGGCGGACAGCGCCACTCGAGCGCCGCTGCGATAATCGCGGCCTGAGACGGGCTCCGACTCCGATGACCGCTTCCGCCACCGCCATGATCCTCGACCCGGCCAATCTGGCGCGTCCCGACACCCTCGTCGCCAGCGCGCCCTTCGCCTTCTTGGTCGCATCGGGCCAGTTGCCAGAGGCAGCCCGGGCGGACTTGGCGGCTGACTTCCCGCGCTACCGCGGCGCCGGCTTCTTTCCGCACGACCCGACCGACTGCGGCCCGAGCATCAACCGGCTGGTCGAGGAGTTGTCCTCTGGCGCCTTCGCCGATGCGATCGGCAACCGCCTCGGCATCCCGGACCTCGGCCGCTACCCGTCGCTGGTGACGATCTGCCGCTCGCTGAACCGGCGCCACGGCAATGTCCATACCGACAGCCGCTCGAAGGTCGTCACCGCGCTGCTCTACCTGATGGACGACTGGCCGGCGGACGAGCACGGCGGCTGCCTCCGCTTCCTCGCCCGGCCGGACGATATCGACGGCCTCGTCGGCCCCGAGGTGCGCCCCGTGTACGGCAACCTCGCCGCGTTCCGCCGCGCCGAGAACTCCTGGCATGGCCACTTGCCCTTCGAGGGCGAGCGCCGTGTTATCCAAGTCGCGTGGCTGACCGACGCCCGCGAGAAGGCGCGCAAGACCCGACGCGGGCGTCTGTCCCGCCTCGTCAAGTGGCTCGCCGGCAGCCTCGATCGCGCGTGGGGCCGCAGCCGGCGCTGAGCGGGAGGCCGCGCGGTTCGCGAGCTGCACTCGCTCCGGCAGAATTCGAATTCTGTGGTCAGAGCGACCGCAGGTCGCGATGTCCGGGCAATCGTCTCCCTCGCCACGCGCGAGGCATCGCCCGATCGATGGTCCAACGCGGCACCGGCGCCGCGGCGGCGGCACCGGCGCGCGTCGCCAGTCAATCGGTCGACTCGAACAGCGAGCGCCAGCGCAGGCCGCCGGCGACCGCACCGGCCAGCGGCAT
>CALDVP010000196.1 GCA_937924195.1 uncultured Lysobacterales bacterium | reverse complement strand
CGCCACCGCCGCGCCACTGATGGTGCGCGACGCGATCGTGATGGTCGAGGGCGGGCTTCAGGCCGACGACGGCGGCGCCTTCCGCCTCGTCGCGCGCCGGATCACGCCAATCGATGAAGCGATCGAGCGCCATGCCCGCCTGCTGCGTCTCGAGGTGACCGCTGACGCCACGCTCGCCGGTCGACTGCGCGCCGCGCTCGAGCCTGCGCTGCGCGGCGCCACCCCCGTCCGCATCGGCTGGCATGGCGCGGCCGCCAGCGCCGAGATCGAGTTCGACGAACGACTCCGCGTCGCGGTGCGCCCGAACCTCATCGAGCGCCTCGAAGCGCTGCCCGGTGTGCTCGCGGTGCGCCTGGTCCTGACCCGGCCGATCCCGCCCGAGCCCGAGCGCGCCACGTGGCGCGGCCCGCCGCGGCAGGTGGCGGGCCTCTGAATGCCTCCAACAAGATCTTTCCGATGACCATCCCTCTTTCCGCCACCCTCGCGGGTGACGGCCCCGACGCTTCCGCCGAAGCGCTGCGGTTTGCGGCGACCCTACCGAAGTGGCCGCTCGACGCGCGCCAGGCTTGCGACCTCGAGCTGATCCTGTCGGGCGGCTTCGCACCGCTGACGGGCTTCCTCGGCGAACGCGACTGGCGCTCGGTGCTCGATCGACTGCGCCTCGCCGACGGCGCGCTGTGGCCGATCCCGGTCGTGCTCGACGTCGACCGCGCCTTCGCCGATCGGATAGCGGACGGCGGGTCGATCGCGCTGGTCGACGGCGAGGGACTGCCGCTCGCCCTGCTGGCCGTCGAGTCGCGCTTCGAGCCCGATCTCGCGGCCGAAGCCACGGCGGTGTTCGGCACCTTGGACCCGGCACACCCCGGGGTCGCCGATACGCTCGGTCGCCGCCCGGTGTGCCTCGCCGGGCCGGTCATCGCGCTGCGCCGCCCGGCGCACCTCGACTTCCCGCATCTGCGCCACACGCCAGGCGAACTGCGCGAACGGCTCGCGGCGACCGGCATGGCGCGGGTGGTGGCTTTCCAGACCCGAAACCCGCTGCACCGCGCTCACGTCGAGCTGACCCGGCACGCGGCCGACGAACTCGACGCCGCGCTGCTGCTGCATCCGGCGGTCGGCCGCACCAGGCCGGGCGACATCGACCACTACACCCGGGTGCGCTGCTACGAGGCCGTGCTGCCGCGTTATGCACCGCGCCCGGTCGTGCTTTCACTACTGCCGCTCGCGATGCGCATGGCAGGTCCACGCGAGGCGCTCTGGCACGCGATCATCCGTCGCAACCACGGCGCGACGCACTTCATCGTCGGCCGCGATCACGCAGGTCCCGGCAATGATCCGTCCGGCAAGCCCTGGTATCCCCCGCTGGCGGCGCAGGAACTGACGCTCGCGCACGCGACCGAGGTCGGCATCGAGGTGGTGGCCTTCCCGGCCATCGTCTGGGCCGCCAATCGCGGGCGCCATGTCCGCAGCGACGAGCTGTCGTCCGACGATTTGGTCGAGGATCTCTCGGGCACCGAACTCCGACGTCGTCTCGCGACCGGCGAGCCGATCCCCGACTGGTTCACGTACCCCGAGGCGGCGCGCGTGCTGCGCGAGGCCGCAACCTCGGCGCGCGGCGGCTGCTGCGTATTCCTGACCGGCCTGCCCGCATCAGGCAAATCGACGATCGCGCGCGCACTGGCGGCGCGCTGGATGGAGGAATCGGCGCGCCCTGTGACGGTGCTGGACGGCGACGAGGTTCGCCGGCATCTGTCCAAGGGCCTCGGCTTCTCGCGCGAGGACCGCGACGCCAATGTCGAACGGATCGGCTGGGTCGCCGCGGAGATCGTGCGCCATGGCGGCTTCGTCGTCTGCGCGCAAATCGCGCCTTACGCGAACAGCCGCGCCGAGGCGCGGCGCCTGGTCGAACGCTACGGGCGCTTCCTCGAGGTACACGTCGCGACGCCGCTCGAGGAGTGCGAGCGGCGCGACCCCAAGGGGCTCTATGCGCTGGCGCGCGCCGGCAAGCTCGAGGGCTTCACCGGCATCGACGACCCCTACGAGGTCCCGGCCTCGCCGGAGCTGGCCATCGACACCTCGGTTCTGGAGCCACGAGCGGCGGCGGAGGCGATCCTCACCGTCGTCGCGGGGCGGCCGGGAGAGGCACGCAGCGGCTGATCCGTCACCGGCGGGCCGCGCGCGGCGACCGATCGGACACCACGGGGATGCCGGCTCAGAAGGCGTTGATGCCGGTCAGCTCGCGGCCGACGACGAGCTGGTGCACGGTCTCGGTACCTTCGTAGGTGATCACCGACTCGAGGTTCAGCGCGTGCCGGATCGGCACGTGCTCGACCGTGATCCCGGCGCCACCGAGGATGTCGCGCGCCTCGCGCGCGACGTCGAGTGCCATGCGCACGTTGTTCCACTTCGCCAACGACACCTGGGTCGGCTGCATCCGGCCCTCGTCCTTGAGCCGGCCGAGGCGCAGCGACAGCAGCTGCGCCAGCGTGATCCGTCGCGCCATGTCGGCGAGCTTGATCTGCACCGCCTGGGTGCCGGCGATCGGGCGGTCGAAGAGCACGCGCTGCTGCGCATATTCGTTGGCCTCGCGCAGGCACGCGATCGCTGCGCCGATCGGGCCCCAGGTGATGCCATAGCGCGCCTGCGTCAAGCAGCCGAGCGGTCCCTTGAGGCCCTTCACGTTCGGCAGACGGTTGCCCTCTGGCACGCGCACGTTGTCGAAATACAGCGCCGAAGTCACCGACGCGCGCAGGCTCATCTTGCGGTGGATCTCGTGCGCCGCGAAGCCCGGCATGTCCTTCTCGACGATGAAGCCCTGAATACCCTCGTCGGTCATCGCCCAGACGATCGCGATGTGGGCGAGGTTGCCGTTGGTGATCCACATCTTGGCGCCGTTCAGTACCCAGTCGCCGCCGTCGCGGCGGGCGTGGGTCTTCATGTTCGCCGGGTCCGAACCGCCGTGCGGTTCGGTCAGGCCAAAGCAGCCGATCACCTCGCCGCGCGCCATCGCCGGCAGGAAGCGCCGGCGCTGTTCCTCGGAGCCATAGGCGAAGATCGGGTACATGCACAGCGAGGACTGCACCGAGACGAAGCTCCGGATGCCCGAGTCGCCGCGCTCGAGCTCCTGGCAGATCAGCCCGTAGCTGACCGCGTTCATGCCGGCACACCCGTACTCGGTCGGTAACGAGGAGCCAAGCAGGCCGAGGCCGGCGATGTCCGGGATCAGCTCGCGCGGGAACCGGCCCTGATCGAAGCACTCGCCGATGATCGGCAATACCTTCTCGTCGGTGAAGCGCGCCACGGTGTCCTGCACCATCCGCTCCTCTTCCGACAGCTCCGAGCGGATGTCGTAGAGGTCATAAGGGTCGAGGGCGAGCTTGGTCTTGGGCTCGAGGTTCATGGCGCTCTCCGGAATGTCCGCACATTCTAGCGCCGTACCCGGACGCAGCCGGTGAAGAGTCCGTCGATTTCAGACCCGCGGCCGCCGCGTCGGTTCGCCGCGTCGGTTCGCACTGATAGCATTTCGCAGATGCGCGTGCCGGTGCTGACCTACCACTCGATCCACATCCTCGGGCACACGCCAGCCGACAACGACCACGCGGCCCTCGCCTCAGACCTCGCGCTGCTCCACGCGCTCGGCCGTCGGATCGTGCCGCTCCACCACGTCGTCGCGGTCCTGCTCGGCCGGGCGTCGGACGACCTCGACGGCGCGGTCGCGCTCTCGTTCGACGACGGCGCCTGGTTCGACTGGCACGATCTCGAACATCCCATCTGTGGGTCACAGCGCAGCATGGCCGGGATCCTGCGCGACCACCGGGACGCGACCGGTGGCTTCGTCCACGCGACCAGCTTCGTGATCGTCTCGCCCGAGGCCCGTGCGATCCTCGACACGACCTGCATGATCGGCCGCGGCTGGTGGACCGACCACTGGTGGCCCGAGGCGGCACGTGAGGGGCTCATCGCGATCGAATCGCACAGCTTCGACCATAACCACGAGACGCTGCCAGCGACGGTCGCCGTCGGCAAAGCCAAGGGGACCTTTCGCAGCATCGACGACGAGGCCTCGGCGCGCGCCGAGATCGACGCCGCAAGCGACTGGCTCGATGCGCGAATCCCGGGGCAGCGCACCTCGCTCTTCGCCTATCCCTACGGCGAGCGCAACGACTACCTGGTCGAGGACTACCTGCCGCGTCACCAGTCCCGTCACCGCCTGCGCGCAGCCTTCACGACCGATCCCGCGCCGGTGACGAGTACCGCGAACCGCTGGGCCCTGCCCCGTTATGTCTGCGGCCGCGACTGGCGCTCGCCGGAGGATCTCGCGCGGGTGCTTGCGGACTGAAGCCGGGTCTCGCACGGCGTGGGATCAGAACGGCCCGACCGCTTGCGCGATCGCGACGAGGCGCTCGCGCTCGGATGGATCGAGTGGCCGGGTGAAATAGACGAGGAGATGCGGATGGCCCGTCGGCTCGAAGCCGACGGCGCGATCGGCGCGCTCGGCGAGCACGTCGCCGCAATAGCCGAAGATTGCCGGGAAGCGCGGCGCGAAGTGCGCCACCGCCCAGCGCAGACTGGCCTGGTAGGGCCCGCCGCCCGCCTTCAGCGCGCGGCGGACCTGCGCATCGAGCCGCCGCAGCAGGCGATCATCGATGCAGGCACCGCCACCGAGCAGCACACCCGCGTGCTCGGTGAAGTGGATGTAGCAAATCGGAGCTGAGACACCATCGGCGCGAACGCGTGCGACGACATGGTGCGGGCAGCCCGGCAGCGGGTGCCCGAAGCGGCGCGCGAACAGCGCCACCACGTCCGCGGTTGGCTCGTCCTCGACCGCGATCGAGAAACCCTCGGGAACCGGCAGACGCGCGCGAGCCGGCACCCCGGTCACTCGCGCCCCGGGTTCGCGACCCCGTGCGGAACGTGGCCCGAGGCCACGTGCGCCGCGGCGCTCTCGACGTTGTGCTCGGAATCGTCGAAGAAGATGTCGGCACCGAAGGCGGCCAGGAACGGGCCCTTGTCGCGACCGCCGAGGAACAGCGCCTCGTCGACGCGCACGCCCCACTCGCGCAGGGTCAGGATCACGCGCTTGTGCGCGGGCGCCGAGCGCGCGGTGACCAGCGCGGTTCGGATCGGCGAGCGGTCTGGCGGGAAGGCCGACTGGATCTCATGCAAGCGTTCGAGAAAGCCGCGAAAGGGACCCGGCGGCATCGCGTCGTCGGCGCGGCGCTGCTCGTGTTCGTGGAAGGCGCCGATGCCTTGCTCGCGGCTGATGCGCTCGGACTCGTCCGAGAACACCACCGCATCGCCGTCGAACGCGATTCGCAGCTGGTCAGACTGCATCTGCGGGACCTTCGAGGGCAGGATCGTGGCCGCGGCGACACCGGCGCGGAGCGCGCGCGCGACGTCGTCATGGTTCGCCGACAGGAACAGTTGGGCGCCGAAAGGCTGCACGTAGGGCCAGGTCGGCGCACCGTTGGTGAAGGCAGCCCGGACGATCTCGAGCCCGTAGCGCTCGATCGCATTGAAGATGCGCAGGCCGGTGTCAGCGGAATTGCGCGACAGCAGGATGATCTCGACCCGCGGCGTGCGATCGGACAGCCGGTTCAGGCGCAGCAGCTTCTCGACCAGCGGGAAGGCGATGCCAGGCATGAGCGGCTCGTTCTCGCGCGCGATCTGGTAGGCACGATAGGCATCGAGCCCGGCCTGCTCGAACAGCGCGTGGCTTTCGGCCAGGTCGAACAGCGCACGTGAGGAGATCGCGACGACGAGCCGTCGCTCCTCGCGGTCCGTTCGTGATTCGAATGAGTCACTCACGGTGTGGCGCCGTCCTCGAATCCATCGCGAAGCAGCTGATCCAGCACCGCCCGCACCGCCGCCAGCGCATCGACGCGCCCATGACCGAACACTGCGTTCGGCACCATTGCCCCCGGGAAGAGCCCGCAGTTCTGAGTGCTCGTGGTTGGCACCGCGGTCGCGCGCAAGATCGCCTCGACACGATCGGGATCACCCTTCAGCGTCGGGTCGGCCGACATCATCAGCGCGACGACGCCGGCGACGTGCGGGCCCGCCATGCTGGTCCCGCTCATCGTTCCGTAGGCGCCGGTCCGCAGGGCGGACCGCACGGACACTCCCGGCCCCGACACGTCCGGCTTGAGCCGTCCGCTGCCGTCGATCGCGATCGGACCGCGACTACTGAAGTTGGCGATCGTGTTGCTGCTCGAGTGCGCCGCGACCGAGAACGCGTCTGCGTACAGCGCCGGCGGATCAGTGATGGTCGAGCAGGCCGACCCGCTGTTGCCGGCCGAGGCGACGACCACGATACCCGCGGCGCGCACCGCGGCCACGGCTGCCTGCAGGGTCTGCCAGGCGCAACCCTCTGCTGGCGGGCAGCCCCACGAGTTGTTGATCACGTGCGGGGCGAGTTCGGGCCGCGGGTTCTGGCCGGCAAGGTCGGTCGGAGCAAGGAAGAACTGGAAACATTCGAGATAAGTCGATGGCGCGCCGTCGCCGAGATCCATGTTCCGGCAGGCGATCCAGCGCGCCTCGGGGGCGACGCCGATCTCGTTCGCGCCGTCCCTGCCGACGATCGTGCCCATGGTGTGGGTGCCATGGTTGTGGTCATCGCACGGCGCCGGTACCGAGTAGCCGCAGGGATTCGTGTTCGGCGCGCCGATGTCGGTGTGGATCGCGTCCCACCAGTGATGATCGTGGCTTGCCGAGGCGCCATCCCAGCCGCGATAACTCGCGCGCAGTGCCGGATGGTCCCAGCGGTAGCCGGTGTCCTGACCGGCGACGACGACTCCGCCGCCACGATGACCGAGCGCCCAGACCTCGGGCGCGCGAACGTTGGCGATGCCCCACTCCACCGCCTTGGGCGCGGACGGCGCAGGAAACGCGTCAGGCAGCCTGGCGCGGGCCGGCACGTTCGGTTCGATGCGGGCCACGCCGTGCAGCAAGGCGAGGTCGGCAAGCGTCGCGAGCTCGGCCTCGACGGCGATGGCATTTGCGACCCAGTAACGCCGGTGCGGAATGCCGCGACGCCGAAGTTCGGCCACCAGCGGCGCCTGGCTCGCTTCCGCGTGCTCCCGAAGGCGTGCGACGGTCGAGGCGACCCGAGCCTCGAATCCCGCGCCCTTGGGCGGCCCCGCCGTCGGGTCCACAGCGTCCAGCAGGATCAGCGCAGACTGCGTGCCGTGCCCGGCCCTGGCGATCAGCGCCGGGTCGAGCGCGCCGGGCCAGGTTGCTGCATGCGCCGCCGCGGTGATCCAGACGAGGCCGATCGCGATCGCGCAGGCCAGCGGCACGGCGCGACGGGGTGCGCCGAGTCGCAGCACGGCGCCGAAAAAGGGCTTCGACATGGCAACTGCTCTCATGGCTCAAGGCGCGAACTGCTCGTCCAGGATTCGTTCCTCGAGGCTGTGTTCCGGGTCGAACAGTAGCGTCATCGTTCGCGACTCGGATTCGCGGATCGTGACCTCGGTGACATCGCGCACCTCCGAGGCGTCGGCGGTGGCGCTGACCGGACGTTTGTAGTGGTCGAGCACCTCGAAGCGCACCTCGGTACCCGCGCGCACGATCGCGCCGCGCCAGCGCCGCGGGCGAAAGGCTGCGATCGGCGTGATCGCAAGCACCTGGCTGCCGAGCGGCAGGATCGGTCCGTGCGCGGACAGGTTGTAAGCGGTGCTGCCGGCCGGCGTCGCAACCATGACGCCATCGCAGACGAGCTCGTCGAGCTTGACCTTGCCATCGACCCAGACCCGGATCTTCGCCGCCTGCTTGGTCTGGCGCAGCAATGAAACCTCGTTGAACGCGAGCAGTTCGGTGGTCGCGCCCGATTCGGCGTGGGCGAGCATCGCGAGGGGCTTCAGCACCGTCGGCTGCGCGCGTTCGATACGCGCGACGAGGTCCTCATCGTCGCGCAGCAGATTCATCAGGAAGCCGACGGCACCGGCCTTCATGCCGTAGACCGGCTTGCCACTGGTATGGAAGCGGTGAAGGGTCTGGAGCATGAAACCGTCGCCCCCGATGGCGACGATCACGTCGGCCGCAAGTGGCTCGCAATCGCCGAAACGGGCGACCAAGGCATCACGCGCGGACATCGCGTCGGCATGCCGGCTGGCGACGAAGGCGAGGCGCACGTGAAGCGGCCGCGCTCAGCCCGCGCGCGCGCCGGCCTGCGCGAGCTGGGCGAGTCGCCGCACCGCGACCGAGACCGTCGGATAGTCCATCGCCGCGTGGCCACGCATGTCGGCGAGCATCGCCAACGTGAAACGCAGCGCCGGGTCATCGCGGCCCAGCCACGTCGCAACCGCCGCCGCCGGCTCGGACGCATCGCCGTATCGCAGCACCTGAGCTGCGAGCGCGCGCTGCTGCGTGTAGAGCTCGTCACGCATCGTCCCACGCGCCTGCGCGTGCCAGCGACCCTCGACCGGGAGCTCCTCGACGCGCTGGGTGAGCCACGCGAGGTGCAGTGCTTCGCCGAGCGCGAAGTGCACCTGCGCGGCGCGCTCGACCGGCGCGCCGGTCTCGATCGCGACTTCGATCACGTCGAAGACTGAAGTCAGGGCCGGCAGCGCCGCAAGCTCCGCCGCGAGAGCGTCGGGGAAGCCCAGGCCCTTCCAATGCGCGATGCGGGACGCGATCGCCGCGCGATCACCGTCGGCGACCAGCCGACCGAGGGCAGCGCGTACGGCGGCGACACCCGGTGAGTAACGCGCGACGGCCGCCGCGATGTCGAGGCGCTGGCCCGGCGCGTTCAGCAGCCAGCGCGTCGCATGGCGGATCAGTGCCCACACGACCTGCATCGCGTCCATCTGTGCGTCGTCGTGGATCGTTCCGTCGAGCGCCTCGATGCGGGCCCAGCTGCCGCGCGCGTCGAGCACCTCGCGCGCGATCGCGTAGGCCCGCGCGATCTGGCCCGGGGACTCGCCGGTGTCCTCCTGCATCCGCATCACGAAAGTCGCACCCATGCGATTGACCATCGAGTTGGTCACCGCGGTAGCGATGATCTCGCGCTTGAGGCGGTGCCCGGCCATCGCCGCCGTGTACGCCTGCAACGCCTGCGGGAAGTAGCGTTCGAGCTCGCGCGAGAGGTGCGGATCCTCGGGCACGTCCGACTCGACCAGCTGCTGGAACAGCACGAGCTTCGAGTACGAGAGCAGGATCGCGAGCTCCGGCCGGGTCAGCCCCTGGCCGCGCGACTTGCGCTCGGCGAACTCGGCGTCGCTCGGCAGGTACTCGATCTCGCGGTCGAGCAGCCCCTGCGACTCGAGCACCTGCACGAAGTGCTGCTCGGCGCCGAGGCGGGCGCGGCTCATCCGTTGCATCAGGCTGATCGCCTGGTTCTGCAGGTAGTTGTCGCGCAGCACCAGGGACTCGACCTCATCGGTCATCTCGCGCAGCAGCGCATTACGGCGCTGCTCGTCGAGCAAGCCGTCCGCGACCAGCGCATTCAGCAGGATCTTGATGTTGACCTCGTGGTCCGAGGTATCGACGCCGGCGGAGTTGTCGATGAAGTCGGTATTGAGCAGGACCCCGTGCTGGGCCGCCTCGATGCGGCCGAGCTGGGTCATCCCGAGGTTGCCGCCCTCGCCGACGACGCGGCAGCGCAGTTCACCGCCGTTGACGCGGATCGCATCGTTCGCGCGATCGCCGACCTCGGCATGGGTCTCGCGGGTGGCCTTGACATAGGTGCCGATGCCGCCGTTCCAAAGGAGGTCCACTGGCGCCTTCAGGATCGCATTCATCAGCTCGGCCGGAGTCATCTGCTCGACGGCCGCGTCGATCCCGAGCGCCGCCCGGGCCTCGGCCGAGACCGGGATCGACTTCGCGCTGCGCGGCCACACTCCACCGCCCGGACTGATCAACGCGCGGTCGTAGTCCTCCCAGCTCGAACGCGGCAGCTTGAACATCCGCTCGCGCTCGACGAAAGACTTCGCCGCGTCTGGGTTGGGGTCGATGAAAATGTGGCGGTGATCGAAGGCCGCGACCAGCCGGATGTGTCGCGACAGCAGCATGCCGTTGCCGAAGACGTCGCCGGACATGTCGCCGATCCCGACACAAGTGAAATCCTGCGACTGCGAATCGCGTCCGAGCGCCCGGAAGTGACGCTTGACCGACTCCCACGCGCCTTTCGCCGTGATGCCCATCTCCTTGTGGTCATAGCCGTTGGAGCCGCCCGACGCGAAGGCGTCGCCGAGCCAGAAGCCATGCTCGGCGCTGACCGAGTTAGCGATGTCGGAGAAGGTCGCAGTGCCCTTGTCGGCGGCGACGACGAGATAGGGATCGTCGCCATCATGACAGACCACGTCGGCGGGCTTGACGATGCGGCCCTCGACGATGTTGTCGGTGATGTCGAGCAAGCCGTGGATGAACATCCGGTAGCAGGCCACACCCTCGGCGAGTTGCGCCTCGCGCCCGCCATCCGCGGGCGGCCGCTTGACGAAGAATCCGCCTTTCGCGCCGACCGGCACGATCACCGTGTTCTTCACCATCTGCGCCTTGACGAGGCCCAGCACCTCGGTGCGGAAGTCCTCGCGCCGGTCGGACCAGCGCAGGCCACCGCGCGCGACCGGCCCGAAGCGCAGGTGCACGCCCTCGACGCGCGGAGCGTAGACGAAGATCTCGCGGTAGGGACGCGGCTTCGGAAGGTCCGGCACCTTCGCGGGGTCGAGCTTGAGCGACAGGTAGGGCTTTGGCCGGCCGTCGCGGAGTTGGAAATGGTTGGTGCGGAGGGTGGCCTGGATCAGGGCCTGCCAGCTGCGCAGGATGCGGTCCTCGTCGAGGCTCTGGACCTGGTCCATGACCGCCGCGAGCGCGGCCTCGGCCACGCGGATCTGCGTCTCGCGCGATTCGCCGCGCGATTCCGCGAGGGTCTCCACCAGCTCGGGGTGCGCGCGCCGCAGTGCATCGCCGAGAATGGCCTCGAGGTCGCGGACCAGCCGCTTGCGGCCGACCTCGATCTGGGTGCGGCCGGCTGCGGTGCGCGACGGATCGAAGCGTGCTTCGAAGAGATCGACCAGCAGACGCGCGTGCACCGGGTAGCGCGCCAGCGTCTCCTCCATGTAAGCCTGTGAAAAAGGAATGCCGGTCTGGAGCAAGTACTTGCAATAGGCGCGCAGCACCGTCACCTGGCGCCAATCGAGGTTCGCGCCAAGCACCAGGCGATTGAACCCGTCGTTCTCGGCGTCGCCCGACCAGATCCGCTCGAAGGCCTGCTGGAAGGGCTCGCGGAGGGCATCGAGGTCGAGGTCCCTGGCACTGAAGACCTCGAAGTCCTGCATGTAGATGTTGCCGCCGCCAAGGTCGAGCTCGTACGGGTGCTCGGACAGCACGCGCAGGCCCATGTTCTCCATCATCGGCAGCACGTCCGAGAGCGGCAGGTGCGAGCCGAAACGGAACAGCTTGAGCCCGATTCGGCCCTCGCTGCCCGGCCGGCGCGAGCGATACAGCGCGAGCCGCAGGTCGTCGGTGCTCCGCAGCGAGGCGGCCGTTTCCACGTCACCTGCAGCCACCCACGGCGTCACCGCCTCGATATAGCCGGCTGGCAGGGCCCGTCCGTAGCGGCTCGCAAGCCGGCTGCCTTTGTCCTCGCCGTGGCGCTGGATCAGCAGGTCGCGCAGCTCGTCGTGCCAGTTGCGGACGATCTGGGCGATCTCCGCCTCGACCCGCCCGAGGTCGAGCCCTTGGTGTGCCCCCGGGCGTCCACGCACGACGAGGTGCATCCTCGCCAGCGGAGATTCCGAGACGTGGATGGTCGAGTCGAGGCGCTCGCCGCCGAGGGCGCGCATCAGCACGCCCTCGACGCGCTGACGAACGTCCTCATTGAAGCGGTCGCGCGGCAGAAACACCAGGACCGAGTGAAAACGGCCGTAGCGGTCGTGACGCACGAATACACGCACACGCTGACGCTGCGAGAGGCGCAGGATGCCGAGCGCGATTTCGGCCAGTTCTTCGGCGGTGCTCTGGAACAGCTCGTCGCGCGGCAGCGTCTCGAGCACGTGGCGCAGCGCCTTCCAGTTGTGGCTGTCGCGGGCGAAGCCCGACCGCGCCATCACCGCCTCGTACTTGTGGCGTACCAGGGGAACTTCCCAGGGGCGCCGCGCGTAGGCCCCCGACGTGAACAAGCCGAGGAAACGTTGTTCACCGATCGCGCGCCCGTCGGCGTCGAAGCGAAGCACCGAGATGTAGTCCATGTGACCGGGACGGTGCACGGTGCTGCGGGCGTTGGTCTTGGTGACGATCACGACCTCGGTGATGCCGTGGCGGCCGGCGGCGCGCCCCGGCAGGCTCGAAATCGGTCGCGGCGCCGGCGTCTGCTCGGTGCGCAGAATGCCAAGCCCGCTGCCCGGCACCGGTGCCAGCACCTCGTCCCCCCCGCGGCTCTCGACCACGTACTCCCGGTAGCCTAGGAAGGTGAAGTGATCCGCGGCGACCCAGCGCAGGAAGGCTTCGGCCTCTTCACGCGCGACCACATCGACCGGCAACGGCCGATCTTTGAGCTCGTCGGCGACCCGCAGTGCGACATCGCGCATCGCGCGCCAGTCGGTGACGCAGGCGCGCACGTCGCGCAGCGCCGACTCAACGGCCCGCTTCATCGCCACGAGTTCGTCGGGCTCGGTGCGGCGATCGACCTCGAAGTGCATGACCGACTCGGGACGACCACGGCCGGCGCTGTCGTCGTAGAGACCGAGAAGGTGTCCGCCGACGTCGCGCTCGCAATACAGCACCGGGTGGATCACGGCGTGGACCAGCGCGCCGAGACCGCCGATGGCCATGCTGACCGAGTCGACGAGGAACGCACTATCGTCGGTCACGACCTCGACCACGGTGTGGCTCGAGTCCCAACCCCACTCCTCGGTATTGGGATTGAACACCCTCACCTTCGCCGTACCTGGCTGGCGGACCTGCAGGAACTCGAGCAGGCCGAGCAGCAGCGAGGTCCAGGCCTCGGGACCGCGGACCGAGAGTTCGTCGGCTCCCACCCTGCGGAAGAACTGGCGAGCGAAGGCCTCGGCCTCTCGACGACGAGGGGCCGCGACGCGCGCCCGCAGGTGGACGAGGATCGGCTCGAGGGCGTCTTGGTCGACCGGCGACGCGGTCTCGGCATGCATGGAACGGCCCTCCCGGGGCTGGTTCTGTCGGCGAGCCGTGAAGGATAGCTGCGGCCGTCCCGGCGGGACCACCGCCGTGGCGCGCTCGCTCCACCTGGCATGGACCAACGCCGCGCTGAACCCGAACCGACCGAACCTCGCGGGACATCTTCGGCTGCCGTCAAACCGTGTCTTTCATCACAGGCACCGACATGCCATCGGCGTAGTCTCGCGCTAACGTCGCATCCCAGGTGATCGACGTGCCCGATGCACCGCGCAAGAGGACTGGAACGACATGCCGGTAAACCACCCCAGCAGCAACGTCGTCGAGTTCGGCCGGTCGGATGGCCAGAGCCCCACCAGCCGACTGTTCAACGCCATGCGCAGCCTGCTGCAGCCGCGGCTCTCGGCACTGGCCGACGCACTCTACGGCCATGTCGACGATGCGCTGTTCGACCTGTCGGAACGATCGGTCGGTGCAACGCAGCAGGCACGCTTCTTCGACGGCATGCGCGAGATCCGTAAAAAGCGCCAGCGGGCGCAGGCGTTCTGGCTCGACCTCGTCGGACGACATCTCAGCGCACTGGAGCGCAACGAAACTCCGCGCACCCGTCGCAACACGACGCGCCCTTCCGGCGACCTCAGTCTCGTCGACGAGGCTCAGCTAGAGGAGAACCTTGCAATCGATGCAATGAGCGAGAAGGCGATGGTACGCCTCAATCGATCGCTCTACGCGCTGGAGCTGCGCCTCTCGCAGCTCCTCGGCGGACGCACCGTCGATGCAGACAACAATCCGGTCGGACCGAGACTCCTCTCGGACGCATTCGCCCAAAGCCTCGAGGACTTCGACCTGGAGGTCGAGGTCAAGCTGATCGTGCTGAAGCTCTTCGAGCGTCACGTACTCGGCTCTCTCGATGGTGTTTACGACGAGATCAATGCATTGCTCATGCAGGCCGGCGTGATGCCCGAGCTGCGCTACCAGTTGCCGGGACGGCGCGGTCATGGCGCGCCCTCGGGAGCGCCGGGTGCGCTCGATTCGAGGGGTCCGGCAACCGCTGAAGCCGCGGTCGATCAGCCTGCCGCGGACGGCACTGGGCCGAGGCTGCCGCTCCAGCCGCAGGCTGATGAT
>CALDVP010000195.1 GCA_937924195.1 uncultured Lysobacterales bacterium | reverse complement strand
CCGACCGGCTGCGGCATCGGCGGCGACCTCTTCGCGATCGTCTGGGATCCGAAAACCAGGCGCCTTCATGGCTACAACGGCTCGGGCCGGTCGCCGAAGGGTCTGGCGCGCGCGTGGTTCGACGAGCAGGGCATCGACCGCATTCCGTCGTTCGGGCCGCTGCCGGTCACCGTGCCGGGCGCGGTCGACGGCTGGTTCGCGCTGCACGGCCGCTTCGGCCGCAAGTCGATGGCGGAGCTGCTGGCGCCGACGGTGCGCTACGCGCGCGAGGGCCATCCGGTGCCGGCGGTGATCGCCGAGGCGTGGGCGATCTCGGTGCGGCGCTACGCCGAGTTCGAGGGCTTCCGGGCGCAGTTCACGATCGACGGCCGCGCGCCGGCCAAGGGCGAGATCTGGAAGAACCCGAACCTCGCGCGCACGCTCGAGCGCCTGGGGCGCGAGGGGCGCGACGCCTTCTACCGCGGCGAGATCCCCGCGACCGTCGAGCGCTACATGAAGGCGCAGGGCGGATTCCTCGCCGCCAGCGACTTCGCGGCGCATCGCGGCGAGTGGGTCGATCCGGTCTCGAGCGACTACCGCGGCGTCGAGGTCTGGCAGATCCCGCCGAACGGGCAGGGCATCGCGGGGCTCCAGATTTTGAAGCTGCTCGAGGGCTTCGATCTCTCGGGGATGTCGCCGACCGACCCGCGCTACGTGCACCTCTTCGTCGAGGCCAAGAAGCTGGCCTTCGAGGACCGCGCGCGCTGGTATGCCGACCCGGCCTTCTTTCGCTCGCCGGTGGCCGAACTGCTGTCGGACCGCTATGCGGCCGAACGCCGCAAGCTGATCGACCCCGAGCGCGCGCAACTGAAGGTTGCGCCCGGCAATCCGGTGCTCGACACCGGCGACACGATCTATCTCGCGACCGCGGACAAGGACGGGATGATGGTTTCCCTCATCCAGTCGAACTACCGCGGCATGGGCTCGGGCATGACGCCGCCGGGGCTCGGCTTCATGCTGCAGAATCGCGGCGAGCAGTTCGCGCTGATCGCGGGCCACCCGAACGAGTACGCGCCCGGCAAGCGACCGTTCCACACGATCATCCCGGGCTTCGCGACGAAGGACGGTGAACCGTGGCTCGCCTTCGGCGTGATGGGTGGCGCGATGCAGCCGCAGGGACACGCCCAGATCATCGTCAACCTGATCGATTTCGGCCTGAACCTGCAGGAAGCGGGCGATGCGCCGCGGATCCACCACGGCGGCTCGACCGAGCCCGAAGCGCAGGTGACCGCGATGGCCGACGGCGGCGTCGTGAACCTCGAGAGCAGTTTCCCGCACGACACGCGGCGCGAGCTGTTGCGCCGCGGCCATCGCCTGCAGGACGGACCGGTGAGCCTCTACGGCGGCTACCAGGCGGTGATGCGCGACCCGAAGACCGGCGTCTACTTCGGCGCCAGCGAGTCGCGCAAGGATGGGCACGCGGCGGGGTACTGAACGTCGCGGAGGCGCCGTGGCGCCGATGCGCCGGGAGCCTCGCCCTCAGCCCGCGGTTGCGGCGTAGTTCGCGCGGATCCGCGCATCGAGCGTGAACAGCGTTCCCGCTCGCAGTGCCGCGTGGGCGACGACCAGGCGGTCGAAGGGGTCGCGCGTGAGTGCGAGCGCCAAGGCCGCGCGCGCGACCTCGGCGAAGTCGTCGGTCGCCACCGGGATCGCCAGCCGATCGCGCAACTGCTCGGTGATCGGTGCCGCCGGCACGCGCAGGCGACCGATCTCGTGCAGCCGCTCGGGCTCCAGCAGCACGACCGGCAGCCGGGTGCCCCAAGCCGCCGGATGGGGGGCTCGCCGAGGCAGTCCAGCGTGCCGTCAATGGCGAGCGGGCGCCTGCGCGAGCTCGGTCTCGAGGCGTTCGGCCAGCGCGCGGTAGTACTCGCCGGGCCCGACGGTGGCGCGCAGTACCGGCAGCGCAGCCGACAGTCGTTTCCGCGCGCCGGCACGGTCGCCAGAGCGGAGGGCGATCTCGGCCAGCGACACATCGACCAGGGCGAGATCGAGGGCCGGCAGGTCGGCGCGCTCGACGATCCCGCGGGCCTGTTCGAGGTGGGCTCGCGCCGCGACAAGGTCATCCCGCGCCGTGGCGAGCATCCCGCGCTGCCGATCGACCTGGGCCATCAGCGGATGGTCTGCGGGGACCATCCGGGTGAACACGGCCTCGGCCTCGGCCAGCAGTTCCCCGGCCTCCTCCAGTCGACCGGCGAGCCTCGCAGCCCCGGCCTGGCGGAAGGTCTCGATGGCCCAATCGAAGCGGCTGGATTCGCCGCCTGCGGCATGCGCCGCCCGAACGCGTTCGAACAGCGCGCGGGACTCGGCGTGCCTCCCGGCGAAGGCGAGCGCGCGGGCAAGGTTGGCCTCGGCCTTCAACACCGACGGCGATCCTTCCGGGAACTGCGTGCGGATGAGGCGGGCCGCCTCGGAAAGCGTCGCGACCGCCTCGACGTAATCGCCGACGCTCTCCTGCAGCGAGCCCAGGTTCTGCAGGCTGATCGCATCGACCGGCGCCTTGTCGCCGGCGAGCCGGGCCTCGATCGCGCGCGACTCCTCGAGCGTGGCGAGCGCCTCCGCCGGCCGCCCGGCGTCGTTCAGCAGGATCGACAGGTCGTTGAGCTGCGCGGCCACCTGCTGCCCGTCGCCACCGGGCGACCCGCCTGTAGTTCGCGATCGCCTCGCGCAGCATCGTCTCGGCCTCGGCGTAGCGGCCGAGCGCGCCGAGCACGCTGGCATGCGTGCGCCTCGAGCGGATCCGCATCGGGTCGATCGGCGCGCGGCGTGGAGACCCGCGCCTCAGAACTTCCGGTCGCCGGACAAGATGCCGCCGAGACCGCCGAGGACCGAACCCTCGTCGCGCGAGCCGCCGCGCTGGTAGGCCGCCATCAGCATCCGGCCGGCCAGGCGCGAAAACGGCAAGGATTGCAGCCACACGTGCCCCGGACCCTTGAGTTCGGCAAAGAACACGCCTTCGCCACCGAACAGCATGCTCTTGACCCCGCCGACCGAGCGCACGTCGAAGCCGACGCCCTCGGTGAAGGCGACCACGCAGCCGGTGTCGACGTGGATCGTCTCGCCGGGTCCGAGCTCGCGCTCGATCACGGTGCCGCCGGCGTGCATGAAGACGATGCCGTCGCCCTCGATCTTCTGCATGATGAAGCCCTCGCCGCCGAACAGGCCGGTCATGAACTTCTTCTGGAACCAGATGCCAATCGATGCCCCGCGCGCCGCGCACAGGAAGGAATCCTTCTGGCAGATGATCCGCTGGCCATGACTGGCCAGCGGCAGCGGGATGATCGTGCCCGGGAAGGGCGCTGCGAACGCCGCTCTGGCCTTGCCGGCGCCCTCGTTGGCGAACATCGTGATGAACAGGCTCTCGCCGCTCAGCACCCGTTTGCCGGCGGACAGCAGCTGGTCGACGAAGCTGCCGCCCTGGCCGGAGTGCGAACCGTCGCCGAAGATGGTTTCCATCTGCACGACGGCGTCCTTGTACATCATCGCTCCGGCCTCGGCGACGACCGCTTCGCCGGGGTCGAGTTCGATCTCGACGAACTGCATGTCCTCGCCGTAGATCCGGTAATCGATCACGTCGGCACTGCGTCGGCCGGGTGGCGGCGGGGCTGCCGGCGCGATCGCGGTCGGTTCGGGTCCGGACAGCTCCGGCACGTCGACGATCGGCGCCCACTCGGCGAATCCGGCGCGCCAGCAGTGCCCGCCGGGGATCTCGCGGGCCCTGGCGCGAGCCGCCGGCAGGTCGAGCGGCCCGAACTGTTGGCCGTTGAAGGCGAGGTACCACTGGGACATGTCGCTCTCCTCGATCGGTCATGGCCGGACTTCGCCGGCGGCCGTACGCTGGCCTCAGGCGAGTCCGAGCTGGCGGTGGATGGCCTCGCGCTGGTCCGGCGCGATCGACAGACGGCTCGCCAGCGTGTCGAGCCACGCGCGCTCGGCGTCGGTGTCGAGCGTGATCGCAAGGCACGAGGCGGCGTAGACGTCGGGCGCGATCTCGGGCCGCGTCGCGCGGACGATGGCCGCGAGCGACTTCGGCTCGTCGAGTTCGGCGCGTAGGAAGTCGGTCGTCTCGGCGTCGAGCCCGGCCTCGCTGGCGCGGGCGAGGATCGTCGCGCGCTCGTCGTCGTCGATCAGGCCGTCGGCCGCGGCCGCCGCGATCATCGCCTGCACCAGCAGC
>CALDVP010000194.1 GCA_937924195.1 uncultured Lysobacterales bacterium | reverse complement strand
CCCCGGCTGCCCCGAGCGAGCCGCCCAAGATGTCGCTGAGCGCGCGCTCGGCTTCCGCGAGCGTCGTCGCCACCACGACGCCCTTGCCGGCGGCGAGGCCGTCGGCCTTGACCACGATCGGCGCCCCGCGCTCGCGCACGTAGGCGAGCGCCGGCTCGAGCGCATCGAACACCGCGTAGGCCGCGGTCGGGATGCCGTGGCGCGCGAGGAAATCCTTGGCGTAGGCCTTCGAGCCCTCGAGCTGCGCGGCCGCGCGGCGGGGGCCGAAGATGCGCAGGCCCGCGGCTTCGAAGGCGTCGACGACGCCCGCGACCAGCGGCGCCTCGGGACCGACGACGGTCAGGTCTACCGCCTCGCCCCGCGCGAGCTCGACCAGTGCGTCGATGCAGCCGGCATCGACTGCGAGATTGCGCAGACCGGGCTCGCGTGCGGTGCCGCCATTACCCGGCGCGACCAGCACCTCGCTCACGCTCGGCGATTGCCGCAGTTTCCACGCCAGTGCATGTTCGCGCCCGCCACTGCCGATGACCATGACCTTCATGCAACTCTCCTTCGCGTCAATGGCGGAAGTGGCGGATGCCGGTGAATACCATCGCGATGTCGTGCTCGTCGGCTGCTGCGATCACCTCGGCATCACGGACCGATCCGCCCGGCTGGATCACGCACGCGATGCCGGCCGCGGCCGCGGCGTCGATGCCGTCGCGGAACGGGAAGAAGGCGTCCGAGGCCATCGCGGCGCCCGGTACCGGAAGCCCCGCCTCGGTAGCCTTCATGCCGGCGATCCTGGCCGAGACGACGCGGCTCATCTGCCCCGCGCCGATGCCGATCGTGCGCGCGTCCTTCGCGTAGACGATCGCGTTCGACTTGACGTGCATCGCGACGCGCCACGCGAACAGCAAGTCGGCGAGTTCGGCCGCGGTCGGCGCGCGGCGCGTGACCACACGCAGGTCGCCCACGCCGAGCGTGTCGCGGTCGGCGTCCTGCACCAGCAGCCCACCGGCGATCCGCGCGTAGTGCTTCGTCACGGGCGGGGTCGCGGGCCAGTCGCCGGTCGCGAGCACGCGCACGTTGGGCTTGGCGGCGAAGACCGCGAGCGCATCGGAATCGACCTCCGGCGCGACCACGACCTCGACGAACTGGCTCTCGAGGATCGCGCGCGCCGTCGTCGCGTCGAGCGGACGGTTGAAGGCGACGATTCCGCCGAAGGCCGAGGTCGGGTCGGTCTCGAACGCGCGGGCGTAGGCGGCCGCGGGATCGACGGCGAGCGCGACGCCGCACGGGTTCGCGTGCTTGACGATCACGCAGGCCGGCGCGTCCGTGAAGCACTTGACGCACTCGAGTGCCGCGTCGGCGTCGGCGAGATTGTTGTAGGAAAGCGTCTTGCCAGCGAGCACGCGGGCGCCCGCGACGGTCCCGGTCGGCGTCGGCGTCTCGACGTAGAGCGCGCCCGACTGGTGCGGGTTCTCGCCATAGCGCAAGTGATCCGCGAGCGTGAAGTCGAGGTGCAGTGTCTGCGGGAAGCGGGCGGGTTCCGTGGCGTCCGCGTTCCCGGCGCGCGCGCCGAGCCACATCGCGACACGGCCGTCGTAGCGCGCGGTGTGCGCGAAGGCCTTGGCCGCGAGCCGGCGCCTGAAGCCCTGCGTGGTGCCGCCGGCGTCGAGCTCGGCGACGAGTGCCCCATAGTCGGCCGGATCGACCACGACCGCGACGCGCGCGTGATTCTTGGCCGACGCGCGCACCATCGCGGGCCCGCCGACGTCGATCTCTTCGATCGCCTGATCGAACGTGACGTCCGCACGTGCGACCGTGGCCTCGAAGGGATACAGGTTGACGATCAGGAGGTCGATCGGCGCGATGCCGTGCTCGGCCATGACTTCGTCGTCGGTGCCGGCGCGCCCGAGTAGTGCGCCATGGATCTTCGGGTGCAGCGTCTTGACCCGACCGTCCATGATCTCCGGGAATCCGGTCACGTCCGAGACGTCGCGCACTACAAGGCCCGCGGCACGCAGCGCTTTCGCGGTGCCGCCGGTCGAGAACAGCTCGACACCGCGTGCGGCAAGCGCGTCGGCGAGGTCGGCAAGGCCGGTCTTGTCGGAGACGCTGACGAGCGCGCGGCGCGGCGCGATACGGGTATCAGGGCACATCCGTCGGGCTCCTCGGGTAAACCCGCGAGTATAGGGAGCGTCGTTCGAGGGTCGACTCGACGCGCACCTCGCCCGACCCGCCGCACCGCTACCCGGTGCGACGCCCCCTCAGCCGAGGCGGTATCCGATCAGCTTCTTGCGCAGCGTACCGCGGCTGATCCCGAGGATCGCGGCGGCGCGGCTCTGGTTGCCGCGGCAGTGGCGAAGCACCTCGGCGATCATCGGCGCTTCGACCTCGGCCAGCATCACGGCGTGCAGCTCGCCCTCGGTCAAGTGGCCCAGGTCTTCGAGATAGCGGCGGACCGAGCGCGTGACGACATCACGAACCGACGGCGGATTTGGAGCGGCGGCGGGAGCGGCGACGGCTTCGCCGGTTGCGCGAGAGCGCAGCGGAATCACGACATTCACGGGGCTCGGCCTTTTCTTGTCTTTCTTCGATGGCGCTATCGAGCGTCGCTGCGGATGGCGAGCGACCGGGGACGACCATATCGCCGCATCGGATGCCGGGCAAGGATTGGCTGCAGGCCGCGTCGCGACAGCAGTTCCACGCTGCCTCCGTCGCGGGGTCGCATGGCGTGGCGCCTCCGGCGGGGGTGGTCTTGCAAGGGCGCGTGGAACGCAAGCTGCCGACCTGGACCCGTACCCTGCGAGAATCGGGCCCTCCGTCATCGCCCGGACGCCCCCGATGCTCTGGCTCAAGGCCTTCCACGTGGTCTTCGTCGTGACCTGGTTCGCCGGTCTTTTCTACCTGCCACGGCTGTTCGTGTACCACGTGGCTGCGCGCGATCCGGTCTCACACGAGCGCTTCGTCATCATGGAGCGGCGACTGCTCGCGATCACCCACATCGGCGGTGCGCTCGCGGTCGGTTTCGGCCTCGCGCTGCTGGCATGGTGGATCGCGCACGCGCCCGATTACCTGCGGCAGGGCTGGCTGCACGCGAAGCTTCTGCTGGTCGCGCTGCTGATCGCCTACCACCTCTCGCTGGTGGCGCTGGTCCGTGACTTCCGTCTCGGACGCAACCGGCGCTCTGAGCGATGGTTTCGGCTCTACAACGAGGCGCCGGCGCTGGTCCTGATCGGCGCGGTCGTGCTGGTCGTCGTGAAGCCTTTTTGAGGCACGCGCAGACCAACCTCGAGGCGAGTGGGCAGCCCGGCGCCGAGCTTGAGAGTGTGAAGCCGATCACGTTTTGCCTTGGTATAGTCTCGATGGGCGCGCGCCGTGCGCGCCCCCGGGCCCTGTTGGGGAACCAGGAATGCCCATGGATGTGCAGTTGCCCGAAATCGCTCGGGAGGATGTGCCCCCGGCACGTCTCGCGAGACTGGTCGAGGATCTCCGGATCCGACTGAGCCTGCTGCGCGAAGTCGCGTGGGACGTCAACCTGCTGGCGCTCTCGGCCCACGATGCCACGGTCCTCGCCGACGCCGCGCGCCGCGCTGGATTCGACGCCGCGGCGGGCGCTCTCGAGCGGATCTCGAGCCTGCTCGCGACCGCGCTCGAGCGGCGCGAAGCCGCGGACGATACGATGCGCGAAAGTCTGGCCCGTCTCGCGGCCGGCGCCGCGGTGGGGCTCCCGGCGCTCGAGTCGGAGCGCACGTCGCCGGACGACTCGCTCTTCGATCTCGATCTCAGCGAAGCGCTGCCGATCGGCGGCAACCTCGCGGAATACGACGGCTTCGACACCGAGTCCGCGCGCTCGCTGGCAGACCTCTCCGCGATCGAAGCGGCGACGCTGACCCTGGAGGGCGATGCACCCGAAGCCGCGCCGAAGACCGCGCGAGACCGGTCGACTGCAGACCTTCCGAAGGCCCCGGACTGGTCCATCGAGTCGGAGTCCGAGCCGCTGCTCGCGGCCGTGCCGCCACGACCCGCGGCAGCGGCCGAGGGGCGTTCGAGGTCGGCCGCGGTCCCCGGTCCTGACACGGGTGCTCCCCCCCGGGGCGCACCGGTGCGCGCGGCCGTGCCGCCACGACCCGCAGCAGCGGCCGAGGGGCGTTCGAGGTCGGCCGCGGTCCCCGGTCCTGACACGGGCGCTCCCCCCAAGGCCGCACCGGCAACGGCGGACTTGCTGGTCGACTACATGCTCGCGCAGGGTTCCGGGCTAGCCCCGGCCACGGCGGCGGCCGCGGCCTCTGGCCCCGCGCCGGGCGAGGCGCGGATGGCCTACCTGCTCGCGGGTGAGACCGCCTTCGCCGGAGCACTCGAGCAGCAGCTCGCGGCCGCAGGCTTCGAGGTCCACCGCTTCGCCGATCCCGAAGAGCTGGCCGAGACGGTCGGCGCGCTGGTGCCCGCGGTCGTGCTCACCGCGCCGGATGCATTCGCCGGACTCGAGACTGTTGCGGCGGCGGTCTCGAACGCACGAAAGCGCACGAATGCGCCGATCGTGCTGATCACGATCGGCGCCGACGGCAGCATCCCGGCCCGGCTCGCCGCGATGCGTGCCGGCGCCGATGCCTTCATCGCCGAGCCGGTCGAACCGGCGCAGGTCGTTTCGCGGCTCTCGGAATTGCGCGGCGTCGAGCCGGGAGAACCCTTCCGCGTGCTGATCGTCGAGGACGATCGCCCGCAGGCGGTGTTCGCCGAGTCGATCCTGCGCAAGGCCGGCATGCAGACGCGCGCCGTGCATGATCCCTTCGAGGCGATCGACGTGCTCGAGGAGTTCGATCCGGAACTGGTGCTGATGGACCTGCGGATGCCAGGCTGCAACGGCATCGAACTGACCACGTTGATCCGTGAGCGGGATCGTTTCGTCGACGTGCCGATCGTGTTCCTGTCGGGCGAGCAGAGCGCGGAACGTCGCTACGACGCGCTCGCCGTCGGCGGCGACGACTATCTCGAGAAGCCGATCAAGCCCAAGTTCCTGCTCTCGGCCGTGACCAACCGGGTGCGCCGCGCGCGGGCGGTCCGCCGGCGTGGCTCCTCCACCGGCCGGCAGGCCGAGCGGATGGCGGCGTTGTACGACCGGACGCGGCTGATCGATCGCATCGGCGAGGCGTTGGCGGGCGCCGGGCCGACGACACCCGGAGCGGTGCTGTTCCTGATCGTGGACGGCGCGCAGGCGCTCCGCGAGCGGCTCGGCCTGATGCACTTCGACCAGACGATGCAGCAGGCCGGGGCGATGCTCGCCGAAAGCCTCGCGGCCGGTGAGGTGGCCGCGCGCTTCGGAGATTCGAGCTTCGTCGTCCTCGCCGCCAGTGCGCGTCGCGAGGAGATCGCCGAGCTCGCGGCCCGACTCGGGCGTGTTTTCGCCGAGCGCCTGATCGAATCCGAATCCGGCAGTCAGACCCTGGCCGCGAGCATCGGCATCGCGACCTTCGACCAGGGCTGGCGCGATGTCGCCGCGATGGTCAACGCGGCGGAGCGGGCGGCGACGCGCGCCCGCACGGCCAGCGGCGACCGCATCGCAATGAGTCCCGGTCCGGGAGAAGGCCAGTCGACCGACGCGGACGCAAGCCTGCGCCATGCGACCATCGCGGCGCTCGCGGGTGATGGCCTGCAGCTTCTCTACCAGCCTATCGCATCCTTGCAAGGCGGCACCGATGAGGTGTTCCAGGTGCTGCTTCGCGTGCGGGACGACCGCGGACGCCGTTACTCCGCGGCCGAGATCATCCCGATGGCCGAGCGTAACGGCCTCGTCGACAAGCTGGATCGGGCGGTGTTGGCGCGATGTGCGGTCGTGCTCGGTGAGCGGATCGCGCG
>CALDVP010000193.1 GCA_937924195.1 uncultured Lysobacterales bacterium | reverse complement strand
CGGCCGGCACGTCGGCGTCGTCAGCCAGCGAGTGCGCCGCGGGAGCGTCGGCGGCGGCTGCCGGACCTGTGGTCGCGGTCGCTGCCGGCGACGAGGTCGGCTGCGGGCCGTAGTCGCGCTGCCAAGCATCCCAGAGGAAATAGAGCGTGACCAGGATGGCCACGATCAGGAAGGGGCGCATGTTCGGCATGGCGTTCGGTCCGCAACGCGACCACGGCGCGCGAGCGCCGGGCGGCTCAGTCAGTCGGGGATGACGCCCCCGGGGGCGGCGTCGGCGGGATGCAAGCGTCGGGGATTGTGCCGGCAGGCCCCTCGCGCTTCAACGCGGCCACTCGCCGGAACAGTCGCTCGAGGTCGGCGTGGAGCACCGCCCGCGTCGCCGCAGCGGCACCGGGCTTCGCCGTCACGACCAGGTCGACCGGTGGGAGCGACGCTGCGGCAAGACGGAAACGTTCGCGAACGAGACGCTTCAGGCGATTGCGATCGACCGCGCGCTTGGAGACCCGACGACCGATGGCGAGACCCAGACGGGCGCGCGTGCCCGGCGTCGGCCGGACGTGCGCAGTGAACCAGTCGGAATGGCGACGGACACCGCCAAAGGCCGAGTCGAAGTCGGCCTTCGAAAGCAGGCGCGCCGCGCGCGGAAAGGCCTGGCCCTGCGTCTCGGCGCCGCGACCGGCAGCGCAGGGAGGCGATCGCCCGATCAGGGGATCAGGCGCTTGCGGCCCTTGGCGCGACGCGCGGACAGGACCTTCCGGCCGTCCGCCGTGGCCATGCGGGCGCGGAAGCCGTGGGTGCGGGCCTTCTTGAGGACGCCGGGCTGATAGGTGCGCTTCATGACGGAGCTCGTGGTCGGTCGTACAAAAAAGGTCTGCGAGACTAGCCGGCCCGCCGCGGCGCGTCAACATTGCGCACTGCAGAACCCGCGAACAGCGCAGGCTGCGCCGCGCAGCGCCGTTCTCCGGCGCACGACGTCCGGCAGTCTCGACCTCCTCGGGCCAGCGTCATGTTTCGCTAACGCACTACTCGATCGCGGCCTGGCGCCGCGATGGAGCACGATCGTCGATTGCACCAGCGGCCGCGCAATATTCGTCGTTCTCGACGACGGCGCCGCGCCGCGGCGGCCGGTCGCGATCGACAGCGGCTGCGGCGAGCAGGTCCAGAGCACGAATGGCCTCCACGGCGCCGAAGGAACATCACGCTCGGCCAGCCCCGAAAACTCTCGAGTCACCGCGTCTTCGAGGTCTCCCGGCACGCGACGCGTCGGGCGGAATCGACTTCGGCGGCGGCAACCCCGCCCGGAGCGCCGCGGGACCGGGCGCCCAGCCGGCGGTCGGCCGTGCGCGCGCCTACAATCGCGCGGTGACGACACCCGAACCTGCCCTGGCCCGCATCGGCCTCGCGCCCGACCGTGCGGCCGCGTGGCAATCGGAACTCGGAGCCGGCGAGCGGCTCGCCCGCGTCGTCGCGCAGCATCGCAACGGCTGGCGCGTCGACGACGGCCACGGCGAGTTCGCAGCCGGCGCCCCAGCCGCGCTGAGTCGGCCCGGCGGCGACCCCTCGCGGCGGCCCGCGGTCGGCGATTTCGTCGTGCTCGGCCCGCAGCTGCCGCCGACGATCGTCCGCGTGCTGCCGCGGCGCGGCGCGATCCGCCGCATCGCCGCCGGCGACCGCCACGTCGAGCAGATCGTCGCCGCCAACGTCGATCGCGTGCTGGTCGTGACCGGTCTCGACGACGACTGGAATCCGCGCCGGATCGAGCGCTATCTGGTGCTGGCGCGCAACGCCGGCGCCGATCCGGTGGTCGTGCTGACCAAGCTCGACAAGACCGCCCACGGCGCCGCGCGGATGGTCGAGACGCAGGCGCTGCTCGGCCCCGAGACCCCGGTTCTGGCGGTCAACGCCAAGGATCCGGCGACCGCCAGGCGCCTCGCACCGTACCTCGCACCCGGCACGACCGCGGTCCTGGTCGGCTCCAGCGGCGCCGGCAAGTCGACGCTGACCAACACCCTGCTCGGCGAAGCACGCCAGCGCACCGCCGAAGTCCGCCGCCACGACAGCCGCGGCCGCCACACCACGACCCACCGCGCGCTGATCCCGCTGCCGGGCGGCGCCTGCCTGATCGACACGCCGGGCATGCGCGAGCTGAAGCTGACCGGCGACGAGGACCTCGACGAGGCCGTGTTCGACGACATCGCGCGGCTCGCCGAGGGCTGCCGCTTCCGCGACTGCCGCCACGAGCGCGAGCCGGGCTGCGCGGTGCGTGATGCGATCGAGTCTGGCCAGCTTCCGCGCGCGCGCTGGCAGCATTACTTGAAGCTGCGTCGCGAGCGCGAAGCCGCGGCCGAGGCCGCGCGGATGCGCGCGACGATGCGCACGGCCACCACCCGACGTCCCGGGCCAAAGGGCCGATAGCCCACACCCCCGCCCCAGCGCGGCTGCGCCGAGCGCTCAGAGGCCCGATCCGGGCTGGGCCAGGAACTCGGGTTCCTTCGGCGTCGACGGACGGCCGAGGAACCCGCTGCGATGCGGGAAGCGGTCGACGCGCTCGATGATGACCTCGTGCTTTTGCTCGTGCTTGGGCTTGAGGTCGTGGTTCAGCGGCGGGCCGAGCGGCCGACCGTCCGCTGCAACCGGTTGTGGGGCGCCATGCCGTCACCGCTTCGCCTGCCACTTCCGCATGATGTCGTACGCATCCGCGAGGCGACCGCCGCAGGCCGCAAGCCACGCGTGGGGACGCGATGCGTCAAAGGAAAGCCAGAAGGTGTCGGTGCCACCCTTGCCGGTGTGCTGCGGAGTATGGCCAATGACGTGCTTCCGGAGCACGGCCTTGGAGATGACCCAGCAATGCGCATCGAATGGCGAAATACCAAGACAGACGGCGAACTCGTAGTTCTGATCTCGGAGCTGTTGGAGCTCGTAGACGCCGCTCTCCCAGAGCGTGGAGAACTTGATCTCGACGCGTTTCCCGGCAATGACCCGGTCTGCATCCGAGTTTGGGCTTCGCGTAACATCGAGCCCTTGGCCGCGCACCAGCCAGCCACGAGCTGCTCGCAAATCTTGCCGACCTCACCGGACGGACGCGTCCGAATCCAGGCGAAGGGGCTTCCCGCCCAAGGGTCGTCCGGCCCCTCGCGCACATAGTCACCCTTGAGCATGCCCGCGATCGTCGCGAGCATCAGGACCTCAGGATCTTGGATCTGATATTTCACGCGATCACCCCTCCTGGGCGGCTGGGGCTGAAAACAAACCGCGCTGCTTCTCGACCGCTTGGTGCGGCGCCGGATCGTATCCGACCCACTCGATCCCTTCTACACCATTGAACCTCCGGGCCATGACTGCGAGAGCTTCCGGGTTATCATCGACGAGGATGAATCGGCGACCGCATTCGAGGGCTGCCGCGCCCGTCGTTCCGCTCCCGGCAAAGAAGTCGAGCACCAGGGCACCCGGCCGTGTCGATGCCTGAATCATTCGACGAAGAATGCCAAGAGGCTTCTGAGTCGGATAGCCGGTCTTCTCCGAACCGTTCGTGGGGACGATCGTGTGCCACCAAGTGTCGGTCGGAAGCTTCCCGCGCGCTGCCTTGCCCGGCCCGACGAGCCCTGGCGCCATGTATGGGATGCGCTCGATCTCGTCGACGTTGAACACGTAGTCGGACGGGTCCTTGGCATAGAGCAGGATGTTGTCGTGCTTCGGTGGCCACCTGTTCTTCGGCCGGCCGCCGTAGTCGTACGCCCAGATGATCTCATTCAGGAAAGACGCGCGCCCGAAGATGCCATCGAGGAGCACCTTGCAGTAATGCACTTCGCGGTAGTCCACGTGAAAATAGAGGCACCCGTGAGGTGCCAGGACGCGGTGTGCTTCGATGAGACGCGGCTCCAGAAATGCCAGATAGTCGTCGAAGACATCGCTGAATCTCTTCGTGCCGATGACGATGCTCTCGTAGCGCTGACCCTGGAATCCGACGCGGTCCCCCTCTGCGGAGCGCACCGTCTTGAGCTGTGTGCGCTGCTGGACCTTCCCCGTGTTGAAGGGAGGATCGATGTACACGAGGTCCACCGATGACGACGGCAGCGCTCCGAGGACATCGAGATTCTCAGCGAAATGGATTCTGCCAGTCACATCTACCTCCATCCGATTCCCATGCCTCGTGCCTCGTGGCGCCTGACGTTAGTGCTCAGCGCCGGGCGAGAGTCCGGGCGCTGCAGCACTTTGTTGGGCAGTGTCGCTGCGAGCGACCGCGAGCTGTTTCTCCCCGAAACACCGCAAGTTGCAGACGAGCATCGAGGACAAGGAGCATAGTGCTTCGCACCGATCATCGGGTACGTCTGTCAAATCCACCAATGAATGAGCGTAGACCAGCCCGAGTAGACGAGAAAACTTCGAGTCGTTAGCCACATGCTACCGATGGTCGCCAGATTTTGCCTCGATCCACTACGACCATGGTCCGAATCCAGCCAAGGGAACCTCTGGCCCACTGCCCGATAGTGCCTGTTCCCCGTCGGCGCGAGTCGCTTGACGACCGCCGCCTGATTTTCAGCCGGGCGTCCACCCGGTTTGCTTCGTTTTTCACCACTCCGAGCCTCGTTTCCGGGGCTCGGAGTGGCCTCCGGACGCACCTATCCCGTCGCAGCCAAGAGATGCCGCCGCGCCAGATACAGGTTCGTCAGCGCCACCAGCACCTGCAACTGGCCGGTGTTCTTCGCAAGTCCCCGGTAGCGCACCTTGCGATAGCCGAACTGCACCTCGATCACCCGGAACACATGCTCGACCTTCGCCCGGATGCTCGCCTTCGCCCGCTCCAGCCGGATCGTCAGGTCCTTGAGCGTCGCATCCGCGATCGCCTTCACCCGGCCTCGCCTCTCGGCCACGTACCGCGTCGGCACGTGACCCGGTGCCAGCCGCTGGCCCAGCCCGATGTACCCGGCATCGCCGAACACCACCGGCTCGTCCCCGCGCAGGCACTCCGGACCCACCGCCACGTCCGCGGCATTCGCCGCCGTCGTCGCCAGGCTGTGCACCAGCCCGGTGTCGAGATCGCAGCCCACGTGCGACTTCATCCCGAAGTACCACTGCTTCCCTTTGCGGGTCTGGTGCATCTCCGGGTCCCGGCACCGGCCGGCGTTCTTGGTCGAGCCCGAGGCATGGATGATCGTCGCGTCCACGATCGTGCCCTGCTTCACGTATAGGTTCCGACCGGCCAGATGCGCGGCGACCACCTCGAACAGCCGCTTGGCCAGCCCGTGCTCTTGCAGTCGGTGCCGGAAGGCCAGGATCGTCGTCTCGTCTGGAACCCCACCGAGCAAGGACAGCCCCGCGAACTGGCGCATCGGAGTGATCTCGTACAGCGCCTCCTCCATCGCCGGGCCCGACAGCGCATACCACTGCTGCATCAGGTGGATCCGCAGCATGGTCTCCAGCGGAAACGGCGGCCGCCCGCGTTCGCCCTTCGGCCAGAACGGTGCGATGACTGCGATGAGCTCGGCCCACGGCACGATCCGCTCCATCTCGGCCGGGAAGCGTTCCCGCTTCGTCTGCTTGCGCTTGCCGGCGCACTCTGCGCCACCGAAGGTCAGCTGCTGCGGCATGGACCTCGCCACGTTCCGGAATCCATATGCGGTCCATCACGGCGGATCGATCAGAGGTCCCCTAGGGCGTTCGTAGAAGCGCTCCAAGACCAGGTGTCGATGGTGCGTGAGATTGATCGTCGCGATCGTTCGGCGGGTTTCGGCCGGGCGGTCGCTTCGGAAAGCCTGTGGCGAAAGCTTCGAACCTCGCTGGCGGATCCGGGGTGGCAATCCCTGTTTTCGGCCGGGGCCGTTCCAGGGACCCCAGGATCGGAACGATCGCGGGCCACCAGTTGCACCGGTAGCTGGTGCAGAAGGCCATGACGAGGGCCGTTCGTCACAACGGGATTGCCCGGCGCGTCAATCTGTTGCGCATGGCTCCATCTCCTCAAGGTTTGGAGCCTCCGGGAAAGCCGGCGCGGTTCACATTTGCCGGGCCCGCGCTCAGTAAGGATCGGCAATCCCGAGCCGCGCCAGGATCCCGACCTCGCGCGCCTCCATCCGCTCGGCTTCGGCGGGCTCGACGTGGTCGAAGCCAATCAGGTGCAGCGTGCCGTGCACGGTGAGATGCGCCCAGTGGTCGGCCGGTCGCTTGCCCTGCTCGCGGGCCTCGCGCGCGACGACCGGGGCGCACAGCACGAGGTCGCCGAGGAGGTGCGGACCTTTTGCGCCCTTCGGCAGCGGGTCGGCCCGGAACGAGAGCACGTTGGTCGGATAGTCGCGCTGCCGGTAGTCACGGTTGAGCGCGCGGCCTTCGTCCTCGTCGACGATGCGGATCGAGACCAGACCTGGCCGACGCCGGCCGGCGAGCGCTTCGCGGACCCAGCGCGCGAAGCTCGCGGGCGCCGGCACACCGCGGCGGCCGCAGCCGTAGGACACCACGACCGCGATGTCGGCGGCGCTCGTCGACCCGATGCGGCGCTCAGTCATGTGCGGCCGATCCCCGGTCACGCCGGGTCTGGGGCGCTGACGGCTCGCCGCGGGCTTCGTGCGCCTCGTAGGCCTCGACGATGCGCGCGACCAGCGGGTGGCGGACCACGTCGCGGGCGGTGAAGAAGGTGAAGCTCATGCCGTGCACGCCGCGCAGTACCTCGATCGCGTGGCGCAGGCCCGAGGTCTGGTGGCGCGGCAGGTCGACCTGGGTGAGGTCGCCGGTGACGACGCAGCAGGACCCGAAGCCGATCCGGGTCAGGAACATCTTCATCTGCTCGATCGTCGTGTTCTGCGCCTCGTCGAGGATCACAAAGGCATCGTTGAGCGTGCGCCCGCGCATGAACGCGAGCGGCGCGATCTCGATCACGTTGCGCTCGATCAGCTTGGCGACCTTCTCGAAGCCGAGCATCTCGTAGAGCGCGTCGTAGAGCGGGCGGAGATACGGATCGACCTTCTGGGTCAGGTCGCCAGGCAGGAAGCCGAGCCGCTCGCCGGCCTCGACCGCCGGGCGCGTCAGCACGATGCGCTGCACGCGGCTCGCGTTGAGGGCGTCGACCGCCATCGCCACGGCCAGATAGGTCTTGCCGGTGCCGGCCGGTCCGATGCCGAAGTTGATGTCGTGGACCTGGATCGCGTGGAGATACCGCGTCTGATTCGCGCCGCGCGCCTTGATCGCACCACCCTTGACCTTGATCGAGACGGTCTGGGCCTTCTCCGCCTCGCGGTCCGCGGCCTCGTCGATACCGCTGCCGGCCAGCAGGAGATTGACGCGGTGGCCATCGAGGGTCTCTTCGGCGGTCGCCGCGTAGAGGTCGCCCAGCGCACGCTCGGCCAGCCGCACCGCGAACGCGGGTCCTGTGATCCGGAACAGGTTGCCGCGGCTGGCGAGTTCGACGCCGAGGCGCTTCTCGATCTGCCGCAGGTGGGCGTCGAAGGGCCCGGAGAGGTTTGCGAGGCGCTCGTTGTCGATCGGCGCCAGCTCGAGATCGCGGTTGACGATATTCGACGACATTCGCAAATGTTAGCCCGAACCCCAGGTGACCTACTCGCTGCAGCGCACGTGCCCCTCCTCGATCCCAAGATGTGTACCTGCGCTACCGTTCAACGTTCCTTCGAAGCGCAACTCGACGCGGGTTGGGTCGCGCGCGAAGTCGATGACCTCGACCTTCACATCGAACCCCATCGCACCGCCGTTGAGATAACGGCGCTCGTCGAGGTTGGCGAGCTGGATCACGTGGGCCACCGAGCCGCCTCCGACGGGGCGGAGGGTCCCGGGCCCGTGCACGTTACCGAGGTTCAGGTTGAAGACCTGTCCGTTCGCATCCTTGGGGCCATGGGAGCCGGAGACGATGAGCATCGGGGCCATGCCCGCCGGCGCCTGGGTACAGAAGATCTCCCGGTCGGCCGCCCACTCGACACCATCGACCATCATGCGCACGAACTGGCCGCCGCCATTGGCGACGGCACCCTCGGGCGGTGACTGCGCGGCGGCGGCCGCGCCCCGGGCGGCTCGATCGCCGGCGGATGGTGCTTCCGGTCCGGCCGCGCCGCATCCGGCCAAGGGGCCGAAGACCACCATGACGAGGGCGCGCTTGAGGGAATGGATCAGCATGATGGACTCCTTGGGTCGACTCCAGAGGTGGGCGTGCGGCCCCGGCGCGAGGACCCCGGCCCTGCTCGGCGCCGCGTGCGTGCTGCGGACAATCGCCCGGACAGGTCACGGGTTGGTCTCCGGCCTCGCTGCGCTCAGAACGGAAAGGGCACCACGGTGCCCTGCACATAGCCGAGGGCCCAGACTTGACCGGAAGCACCTGCGGGCGGCGCATGGGCGGGCAGGTCGACGGGCAGGCCATCGCTGCTCCGGAGCGCGAGGATGCGACGGGTCGAGGGGCGAAAGACGGCGATGTCGTGGCGCACGTCGCCGTCGATGTCGATCGAGATCGGCTGGTCTCCCGGAAGCCCCCAGCGAACTGGCGTGGGATTGCCGAACAGGTACCAGTCGAGTCCGGATGGCGTGCTGCGCACGACCATCTGGCTGAGGCGATTACCGGGGCCGGGAGCGTCGACCCAGCGCCCCAATACCATGATGTCGCCGTATTGCCCCCAGGGGCTGGTGCCGAAGCCCTGCGGCAAGGGCCGATCGGGATCGATGACCCAGACCACCATCGCCATCGCAGTCGAGGCGGGAGTCAGGCGCGCGTACTGGGTCACCTCGTCGCGACCATCGAGGTCCGAATCCTGCGCCGGTCCGAACGCGATCTCGGGTGACGAGTAGGCGGATCCGGGCTGGGCTCGCGGATCGACGAGGAAGTCCCGCGTGGCGTCGCTGCCGCTGAACCGGATGCGGGCGTACCAGCGCGATTGGCCGAGCCAGTTCTCTAGAAAGGCCATCGCGAGATCGGTGATGCCATCGCCGTCGTAATCACCCGGGATCGGGTAGTGCTCGGTCTTGGCCCAGTCACCCTCGAGCGCCAGCGTGCGGACGCCTGCTCCATTGGTGAAGTTGAGGGTGCCGGTGCTCCGGTCCCGGAAGCCGGGGTTCTGGCGCGAGCGCCCGCGCCGCCAACCGCGAGAAGCGGGGCGGCGGCGAGTGGCAACGGGTCGAGTTCGTCGCGGCGATGGCCCTGCCGATAGAGGCCGACACCGACCTGCCCGTCCTCGACCTCGCCCTGGGTGAACTGGCTGCGCTAGATCCGCGGATGGCGGAGATCGTCGAGCTGCGTTGCTTCGCCGGCCTCTCCGCCACCGAGGTTGCGAACCTGCTCGGTGTCGACGAACGCACCGTCTACCGCGACTGGGCGATGGCACGGGCATGGCTGCGCGAGCGCCTGCAGTCCTGAACCTGGACACGCCGTGCGCCTCGTGAGCCAGACCCGCTTCCAGCGCCTCAAGG
>CALDVP010000192.1 GCA_937924195.1 uncultured Lysobacterales bacterium | reverse complement strand
GGATGCGGGCCGCGCAGCTTGCCGTTGACCTGCACCGCCAGCGTCACCGCATCGCGCACCAGAGCCTCGGGGTCGGCCTCTGGGAAGCTCACGTCCTCGAGCAGCATCTCCGGATGGCCGAGGCGTTGCCACAGCGCGTGGCAGATGTGCGGCGTGATCGGGTTCAACAGCAGCACCAGCGCCTCCCACGCCTCCTGGCGCAGCGCGCGGGCGTTGTCGCTTGGGTCGTCGAAGCGCGACAGCCGGTTGATGAATTCCATCATTGCCGCGATCGCGGTGTTGAAGGTGTAGCGGCGCGCATAGTCGTCGCGGACCTTGGCGATGGTCTCGTGCAGCTCGCGTCGCAGCGCGCGCTGTGGACCGGTCAGCGCGGCCATGTCGAGCTTCGGCGCGGGCCCGGTCGACACGTGCCGGTCGACTTCGCGCCAGAGTCGGCGCAGGAAGCGCGCCATGCCCTCGACACCGGCCTCGGACCAGGCCAGCGACTGCTCCGGGGGCGCTGCGAACATCGAGAACAGCCGCACCGTGTCGGCGCCGTAGCGGTCGACCAGCGCCTGTGGATCGACGCCGTTGTTCTTCGACTTCGACATCTTCTCGACCGGCCCGATCGAGACCGGCTGGCCGTCGGCCTTCAGCGTCGCGCCGACCACGGTGCCGCGCTCGTCGAAGGCGAGATCGACGTCGGCCGGGTTGATCCAGGTACGGTTGCCGTCGGCGTCATCGCGATAGAAGGTCTCGGCCACGACCATGCCCTGGCACAGGAGATTGGTCGCCGGTTCGTCGGAATCGACCAGACCGGCGTCGCGCAGCAGCTTGTGCCAGAAACGGAAGTAAAGGAGGTGCATCACGGCGTGCTCGATGCCGCCGATGTACTGGTCGACCGGCAGCCAGTACTTCGCCCGCGCATCGAGGATGCCCTCGGCATCCGGGCAGGTGTAGCGCGCGTAGTACCAGCTCGACTCGACGAAGGTGTCGAAGGTGTCGGTCTCGCGCTCGGCCGGTTCGCCGGTCTCGGGATCGGTGGTCCTGCGCCAGTCCGGGTCGGACTTGATCGGCGAGCGCACGCCCTCGAAGGTCACGTCCTCGGGCAGCACGACCGGCAACTGTTCCTCCGGCACCGGCACCGCGGTGCCGTCGGCGCGGTAGATCACCGGGATCGGGCAGCCCCAGTAACGCTGGCGGCTGACGCCCCAGTCGCGCAGACGGTAGTTGACCCGGCGCTCGGCCTTGCCTTCCCTGGCAAGGTCGGCTCCGATCGCATCGAAGGCCTGCTGGAAATCGAGCCCGTCGTACTTGCCCGAGTTCACAAGTATCCCGCGCTCGGTGAAAGCCTCACGCGCCAGGTCGACGGTGGTGGCTGCGCCAGGCGCCGGCGCGATCACCTGGCGGATCGGCAGGCCGTACTTCGTCGCGAAGGCATGGTCGCGCTCGTCATGGCCCGGCACCGCCATCACCGCGCCAGTGCCATAGCCCATCAGCACGAAGTTCGCGACCCACACCGGCAGCGGCTCGCCGCTGACCGGGTGCGCGACGCGCAGCCCGGTGTCGATGCCGCGCTTCTCCTGGGTCTCGAGCTCGGCCGCGCTGACGCCGCCCTGCCGGCACTCGGCGATGAAGGCGGCGACCTCGGGGTTCGTCGCCGCCACCTGCTGCGCCAGCGGATGCTCGGCCGCGACCGAAACGAAGGTCGCGCCCATCAGCGTGTCGGGACGGGTCGTGAACACGCGCACCTTCGCGCCGCCGCCGACCACCTGGAAGTCGATCTCGAGACCCTCCGAGCGCCCGATCCAGTTGCGCTGCATGGTCTTGACCGATTCCGGCCAGCCCTCGAGCCGGTCGAGCTCGGCCAGCAGCTCCTCGGCGTAGGCCGTGATCCGGAAGAACCACTGCGGGATCTCCTTTTTCTCGACCAGCGCGCCGGAGCGCCAGCCACGGCCGTCGATCACCTGTTCGTTCGCGAGCACGGTCTGGTCGACCGGATCCCAGTTGACCAGCGAGTTCTTGCGGTAGACGAGGCCCTGCTTCATCAGCCGCACGAACAAGAGCTGCTCCCAGCGGTAGTACTCCGGCCGGCAGGTCACGACCTCGCGGCGCCAGTCGTAGGCGTAACCCAGCGCCTTCAGCTGCCGGCGCATCGCCTCGATGTTGGCGTAGGTCCACTTCGCCGGCGCGATGCCGTGCTTGATCGCGGCGTTCTCGGCCGGCAGCCCAAAGGCGTCGAAGCCCATCGGCTGCAGCACGTTGTAGCCCTGCATGCGCTTGAAGCGGCTCAGCACGTCGCCGATCGTGTAGTTGCGGACGTGGCCCATGTGCAGCGCGCCCGACGGATACGGCAGCATGCACAGCGCGTAGTACTTCGGCCGGTTCGGGTCCTCGGTGACCTCAAAGGCACGGGTGCGTTCCCAGTAGGCCTGCGCGGCGCGCTCGATCTCGGCCGGCCGGTAGGCGGCGGCGGACTCGTCGGACCTGGCTTCGGGTTGGGCTTCCGGACTCGATGACATCGGCGGCGGGCGGGCGTTGGCGAACCCGTGATCTTACGCGATCACTCCCTGCGGCCGACCTCGGATCCAGCGCTGCCGGCCAAGCCAGCCGACACGCCAGCACGAAACCCGAGCGGAGCGAGCCACGCTCTGCAGACGTCGCGGCCCTGCGGCGCCGGCCTCGGCCTACGCGAGCTCGCGGTTGGCATCCGGCAGCGGGCGGATCGATCAGTCCGCGCCGTGCAGCCGCGCGCGCCTGATCGCCGGCCGCCACTGGGCCGGCCAGTCGGCGTCGTTGCCGACCTGGCCGTCGCGGCGGACGGCGGCGAGCGCGTCGAGGTCGAGGTCGGCGATCGCGAGCAGGCCCGCGGCCGGGCCGTGATCAACCACGCCTTCGACGACCACGCCGTCGGGCGGGAAGCCGCGGTCGATCGGCGCATGCAACGCCGGCTCTCCGGTGTTGGCGTCGAGGAAGGCGTTGAACGGCGCGTTGCCCGCGGTCACGGCCTTCAGCACGTAGACCTGGCTCTCGAGTGCGCGCGCGGCGCAGCCGGTGCGGACGCGCGCGGCGCCGGCGGCGGTGTCGGTGCAGCTCGGCACCACGATCAAGCGCGCGCCGGCCTCGACCTGGGCACGCACGGGCAGCGGGAACTCGACGTCGTAGCAGACGGCGGTGCCGACGCGCAGGCCGCGCCAGTCGAGCACGCCGAGCGCGTCGCCGGGTTCGAGGCATTCCAGCTCTCGCTCGAAGCCGGTCAGGGCCAGCTTGTCCTGGTCGACCGGCGCGCGTCCGCGCTCGAACCAGGTACTGCGGTTGCGCAGCACCCCGGGGCGAACCGCTGCGAGGAAGGATCCGGCGACGATGGCGATGCCAGAGCGCTCGGCCAGCGTCGCGAACAGCTCGCGGAATCGACCTTCGAACGGCGCCACGCCGAGCGCAAGCTCGGCCGGCGCCATCGCGGCGTGTCCTTCTACCGCGGTCGCGAGTTCCAGCCCGAGGTACTCGGGCAGCACCAGTAGCTCGACGCCCGCCGCGCGCGCGGCATCGACGATCCGCGCCTGCTTCGCGGCGAAGGCCTCGAAGCCCTCGATCCGCTCGACCAAATAGCGGGCGGCGGCGACGCGCATCAGCCGCCGATCGGCCGCAGCCACGCGACCAACCGCTTGTCGGTTGCGGCGGCTTCGCCGATCTCCTTCCACGCGATCGTGGTCACGATGTCGGGACGCCGCCGGTAGCCCCGGGCGGTCCAGAAGGCATCGAGCGGCCGGTGGGACGGCGGGCGGCGCGGGTCCTCGTCGGCGCGGACCACGGCGCAGAACGAGGTCCAGTGGTAGCCGCCGAGCGCCGCGGCGTGCGCTTCGCGGGTGTCGAAGAAGCGGCGGCCGAGGCCGCGCCCGCGATACTCGGACAGCAACACCGATTCGCCGAAGTAGTAGACCCGTGCCGGGTCCAGGCCGGCCGCGGCGTAGGGCGCGCGGAAATCCGGCGACTCGTCGGCCAGCGGCACCCCGGTCGAGGCGCCGACGACCCGGGAGCCGTCCTCGGCGACCACGAGCACGCTCGCGGCCGACTCGACGTACGTCCGGAGGTAATCGCGCTCGTAGTCGAGGTCGCCGTCGTAGAGGTACGGCCAATCGCGGAAGACCGCGATGCGCAGCCGCGCGAGGTCGTCGATGCGATCGGCGACCTCGTCGCGCGGCAGGACGCGGACCGTCGTCATGCCCCGGTGGTGGCGGCGCGCTTGGTCGCGATCCAGTCGTCGACCACGCGCTCGAGGATCGCGAGCGGCATCGAGCCGTTCTTCAGCACCACGTCGTGGAACTCGCGGATGTCGAAGTCCTCGCCGAGCTGGTCGCGCGCGCGCTGGCGCAGCTCGAGGATCTTCTCCATGCCGACCTTGTAGGCCAGCGCCTGGCCCGGCCAGACGATGTAACGCTCGATCTCGGCCGTGACCTCGTCGCGGCCCATGCCGGTGTGGAGGATCATGTACTCGATCGCCTGTTCGCGGGTCCAGCGCTTGGCGTGGATGCCGGTGTCGACGACCAGGCGCACGGCGCGGAACATCTCGGCCTGCAGCCGGCCAAGGTTGTCGAGCGGGTCCTGCTGGAAGCCGGCCTCCCACGCGACGCGTTCGGCGTACAGCGCCCAGCCTTCCGCGTAGGCGGTGAACGGCAGCATGCGGCGGAACATCGGCAAGCCTTTGAGTTCCTGCGCGATCGCGATCTGGAAGTGATGCCCGGGCACCGCCTCGTGGTAGGCCAGTGTGCGCATGCCGAACTTCGGGATCTCGCGGACGTTGCGCAGGTTCGCAAAGAAGGTGCCCGGCCGCGAGCCGTCGAGCGCCGGCGCTTCGTAATACGCGCCCGGCGCGGTCAGTTCCGAGAACTCGGGCACGCGCAGCACCTGGACGCTGGCCTTGGGCTTGACCGCGAACCAGTCGTCGAGACCGCGGTTGATCTCCCCGATGATCCGCATGTAGTCCTTGAGGATCTGGTTGCGGCCCTCGTTGGTATCTGGATAGAGCTGCTCGGGGGATTCCGCCAGCTGCCGGATGCGCGCGCCGATGCTGCCCTCGACGAGTCCCTGTTCGCGCAGGATCGCGTCCATCTCGGCGCCGATCCGGGCGACCTCGGCGAGGCCCAGCCCGTGGATCTCCTCGGCGCTCATGTCGGTGGTCGTATTGCTCTTGACCTGGTGGGCGTAGAAGGCCTCGCCGTCCGGCAGCGACCACGCGCCATCGTTGCGGGTGGCCTTCGGCGCCAGCGCCTCGAAATGCGCGATCAGCTTGCCGTAGGCCGGGAAGACGTCGTTCTCGACCGCGGCCTTGACGTCGGCGAGCAGCCGGTCGCGGGTGGACTGGTCCATCTCGGACTCGGGGATCTTGCCGAGCTTCTCGACGAAGCTCGTGACCAGCACGTTCGCGTCGACACCACCGCCGACGAAGTCGCGCATCTGCTTCAGCACCTTGGTCACGAGGAACTCGGGCGGCAGGATGCCGAGCTCGTCGCGCTTGCGGAGCCCCTCGAGGGTCTGCTCGAACTTGCGCGGGAACTGCCGGAGCCGCGCGATGTAGTGCTCGGCGTCGGTCCGGTCCTTGATCTGGTGGACCTGGGCCATGAAGTTCGGCTGCGCGCTCTGGATGCCGAACATCTGGTTGACCGGGAAGTTGTGGAAGCGGAAAGGTTCACCTTCGACCTGCCGGCCCATGAAGTGCACGAGGATGTCGTACGAGAGGCGGTCCTGGCCGGTGAAGCGGCTCGCGTCGTAGGACTTCAGCGTCTCGAAGTCCTCGCGCAGCTTCGCGGTCATGCGCTCGGCGCGCTCGAGCGAGGCGTCGGAGAGCTTCGCGTTGTGGCCGCGGATGCCGATGCCCTCGAGGATCCGGAGCCGCGACAGCAGCTCCGGCTCGTCGAGCAGGACCTGGGCGAAGACGCGGGTGTAGAACCAGTCGATCCGGAGCGGCTTGCCATACCAGGTGTGGAGCCCGAGCCCCACCGCCACCAGCACGAGGCCGAGCACCCCGATCCCGAACCACTTCAGCACGCGCCGCATCGCCGATCTCCATTCCGGAAAGCCCGTCAAGTTAGCAGCGCTTGAACGGCCCGGGATGGGCCGGAAGTCTTGCCCTGCGAGGGCGCCGACGCTGGGCGACCATCCGCTGCGCCACCAACAGCTACTGCGTTAGCCTCCGCAGGACCCAGCCACGGAGATGAGTCCATGCGCTTCGATCGTCCTGCCCTTGCATGCACTCTTGCCCTCGTGGTCGCCGCTGCCGGATCGCCTGCGACCGAGGCCTGCACCCGGGTCGTCTACAACGGCCCGAACGACACGATCCTGACCGGCCGCTCGATGGACTTCGCGATGGAGATCCCGGCCAACCTGTGGATCTTCCCGCGCGGCATGGCGCGTGACGGCGCCGTCGGCGCCAGCTCGGTGCGCTGGTCCTCCCGCTACGGCAGCGTGATCGCGAGTTCCTGGGACATCGCGACCTCGGACGGCATGAACGAGAAGGGCCTGGTCGCGAACCTGCTCTGGCTGGCCTCATCGGAATACCCGCCCTTCGAGAAGAATGGCGACCGCGCCGGGATGTCGGTCTCGATCTGGGCCCAGTACGCGCTCGACAACTTCGCGACCGTGGCCGAGGCGGTCGAGGCCTTCCGCCGCGAGGACTTCGTGGTCGTGACCGACTACATCCCCGGCACCAACAAGTACACGACCGTGCACCTGTCGCTGTCCGACGCGACTGGCGACAATGCGATCCTCGAGTACGTCGGCGGGAAGCTCGTGATCCACCACGATCGGGCGTACCGGGTAATGACCAACGACCCCGTGTTCGAGCAGCAGCTTGCGATCGCGCGCTACTGGGACCGTATCCCGGGACAGGACTTCCTGCCAGGCACCAACCACTCCGCGGACCGCTTCGTCCGCGCCCGCTACTACATCGACCGGGTGACCCAGAGCGACGACCCGCGCATCGCCGCGGCCGCGGTGTTCAGCGTGGTGCGCAACGTGTCGGTGCCCTACGGCATCGCAATCCCGGGCTTCCCGAACCTCTCGACGACGCGCTGGCGGGTCGTGGCCGACCAGAAAAACCGGCTCTACTATTTCGAGACCGCGATTACACCGAACATCTTCTGGGTCGACCTCGACAAGGTCGATTTCCGCGAGGGCGCGCCGGTGAAGCGGCTGCGCGCGGACGATCGTCAGAGCTATTCGGGCGAAACTTCGAAGTCGTTCGAGCGCGCGCGACCGTTCGCGTTCCAGGGACTTTGAGCCCTTCGCGCCCCCGGCGATACCCGGCGTGAACTACCGTCACGCCTTCCACGCCGGCAACTTCGCCGACGTGCTGAAACACGTCGTGCTGGTCGCGCTCATCGAGGCGCTGACACGCAAGGACAAGCCGCTCGCCTACCTCGAGACGCACGCCGGTGCCGGGCTCTACGACCTCGGCGGCGAGGCGGCGCGCACCGGCGAGTTCCGCGACGGGATCGCGCGACTGTGGGACCTCCATGGTGCACCCGGGCCCCTCGGGAGCTACCTCGATCTCATCCGCGCTCTCGAAGGCAACGCGCGAGTTCTCGCCCGCTACCCAGGTTCCCCGTGGCTGGCGGCCCGGCTGCTCCGGCCCGGCGACCGTCTGCGCCTGGCCGAACTGGCCGAGGGTCCCGCGCGAGTGCTCGAAGCCCTGTTCCGCGACGACCGGCGCGTCCGGGTCGAGCGCCGCGACGGCTACGGCGCGCTCCGGGCGTGGTTGCCGCCGCCCGAGCGGCGCGCGCTGGCGCTGGTCGATCCGCCCTTCGAGAGCCAACTCGACGAGTTCCGCGCGATCGAGGCCTCACTCGACGAGGCCTTGCGCCGCTTTGCGACCGGCGTCTACGCGGTCTGGTACCCGATCAAGCGGCGGGCTGACCTGAACCCCTTCATGCGCTGGGCCGCAGCCGGGGGGCATCGCCACGTGCTGCGGATCGAGCTGATGGTCCTGCCCGACAACTCGCCGCTCCGCCTCAACGGCTGCGGGATGCTGGTGCTGAACGCGCCCTTCGACCTCGACCGCACGCTGGCACCCTCCCTGCGCGTGCTCGTCGACCGACTCGGCCGCGACCCGCGGGCCGCGACGACGATGGAGTGGCTCGCGCGCGATTGAGCAGGGCGAGGTCCGGGCTTGACTCACCGGCCGTCGGGCCCAGCGCCCTTGCCCTGCAACAGCCGATGCTCGACGACGTGCATGCCGACGTCGGCGCCGGCCTTGAGCAGCGCGAACAGCACGATCGCCGCGCCGCCACCGCCGAGCCAGATGCCGAGGAGGATCGTCAGGTGCATCGGGATCACCCGCAGGTATGGCATGGCCATCAGCGTGCCGATATTCGGCTTGCCGGCGAGGTCGGCGGCGACGTGCTCCTCGTGCGAGGCGCGGTGCGCGCGCCAGAAGGTCCAGCCGAGACCGGCGAAGACCAGCCAGTCGAGCGCCGAGACCCGGCCGACGTGCACGGCCATCATCTCGCCGCTGCCCTCGTTGCGCACGTCGATGTAGCCCGCCGGCGAGGCGGTCAGCGTGAACGCGAGCAGGAAGATGAAGTAGACGAGGTGGAAGCCGCCGAAGTGGATCGCGAAGAAGTTCGCGATCTTCCGCGGCGTCTCCGGCGTGGCCTCGACCGGGCGTTCGTTGAACTTGACGCCCTCGACGCAGTAGTCCGCGAGCTTGAGGATCCGCTGGCGCGCGTACCAGCCGATCACGAGGCTCTGGATCCAGAACGGCCACAGCAGCTGGACCAGTCCCCACTGGAACACCAGCGCCGAGATCAACGTCAGCGCGTTGCCGACGAGGATGCCGACCAGGGCCTGGTCATTCGGGCGTGTGACGGTCGTCATCGGCGGACCCCCGGCTCGGCGTCCGTGCATTCTCGGACAGAGGCGGCCGGATCAGTAGCAGGCCGGCAGGTCGGCGCGCACGAAGCGGGCGCCGAGCCCGGATGGAAGCCCGGCGAGCTGCTCTGCCTCGGCGAAGGGACGCCACTCGACGATCAACTCGGTGTCGCCGCAGCGCTCGCCCGCGCGGTAGACCAACAGTCCGGCCGGGGTCATCCCGGTCGATCGCCCGTCGGCAGCGACGAGCCGCGGTTGCGCCAGCGCCGCAATGCCATGGCCGTCGATCGGGTCGGCGACACCGAGCCGCCAGCGCGCGGCGCCCTGGCCATCCCGATACAGCAGGACGACCGCATCGCGCGCGGGACTCGCGGGTCCTGCGTCCGAGAGGCCCACCAGCGCCGGCGACTCCGCCGCGGGCTGACGCCAGAGTCCGCGCGGCCGCGCGCCGGGGGCTGTCCCCGGCAGGCGACCGGCGCGGATGCACACGGTCCGATCCCCGTCGTCGAGAACGGCCGTCGCGATGCCGGAGGGCGATGGACCGCAGGCGGCCGCCGCGCGTGTCGGATCGACGTCCAGACGCGGCGGACCGTGATCGGCATCGCGATCGCCCGCTGCCGGTTGCGCGCCGGCCGATGCGAAGGGATCGGACCACGGCGTCTCTCCGGCGAGCGCGGCGCCATCCATGCGGGCGCGCGCGACGCGCCAGCGCGCCCGGCCGTCGGGCGCCCGGTCGAGCCGGTGCAGTTCGGCCTCGTCGCGGCCCCAGGCCAGCCACACGTCGCCGTCGTCGGGATCGTCGGCCTGCCACCAGCCGCCGGGCGGGCGCAGGCCCGGCAGCGCGCCGCGCAACAGACGCACGCGGCCCGACGCGTCGCGTCCGGCGACCAGCAGCCGCGAGCCGGTCATTCCTCCGGCCGCGATCGGAAGCGCGGCATCGAGCCCGACGAGGCCATCGGCGGCCGCGAGGGCATGGCGACCGGAGGACTCGCGCCACAGCATCAGCGCCGCGCCGTCCAAAGACCAGCCGGCCGGGCGCCACGAAAGAACATCGCGGGTCTCCGGATGCACGAACCACTCGGGCAGTGGCTGCGTCGGCGACGGCTCGGCGATGGTGCCGAGCGTGGCGCCGGCATCCAGCTCGCGCGAGACGCCCTCGAGCGGGTCGATCCGCAGGTTGCCGCCGTCGGCGGCGAAGGCCAGCCAGCCACCGTCCGGCGACGCGAGCAGCGCGCGCATCGGTGCGCCCGGCGCGCGGCCCCAGTCCGCGAGCGCGCGCCACTCGCCGAGGACGTCGATCGAGAACCTCTGTCGCCCGCCTTGGCTGGAGAGCGCCGCGACGACGCCGCGCCCGGTCGCGATCGCATCGAGCCGCCCGGGAGGCGGCGCCACGGATCGCGCCGCGCCGTCCACGCCGACCCGCCACGCGCGGAGCAGGCGGCCGTCATCGACGACGGCGAGCAGCGCGTCGGCGGCCATATCATGCAGTTCGACGCGCTCGGCTCCCGCGCCGACGTTCCAGTCGGCGACCAGGCGCCAGAGGTCGGCGTCGGGATCACGCCGGCGCAGCAAGAGCCGCTCACCGATCGCGGTGACGGCGTACACCGCCGACGCCCCGGGATCGCCACCGCGCGGCGCACCGAACTGCAGCAGCCGCTGGCGACCGAAGTCGGCATCGAGTCGCCACGATGCGCCCTCGCCGACCAGCACCCGCGCCGTCGGGCCGTCGAGCCCGACGCGCACCGCCGAGTCGGTCGACGCCAACCCGACGATGCGACGCGCCGCGGGTGCCAGCGATGCCCGCGCGCGCTCGAAGCCCTCGTCGATCGCCAGCACGGCCGACTCGAAGCGCGGCACGCGACGAACGAGGCGCGAGCGGACGTAGGCGTCGACCACGGTCGCGAGGCTCTCCCCAGGTCCGCCGATGCTGGCCTGCTGGGCGTCGCCGCCGTGGGCACGCCACGCCAGCAGCAGCCGCACGATGTCCGCCGTCTGCGGATCCGCGGCGCTATTCGGAAGGATCAGGAGTGGCGGCAACGATGGGACCGCCGCGATCGCGGCCCGATCGATCGGCTCGAACGAGGAGCGGGCATCGACGATGATCGCACGCAAGACCGGCGCGGCGGGCCGCGCCAGCGTCGCGAGCGTGCGGGACAACCCCCCGGCATCGGTGACGATGAATGGCGATTCGCCGCCGCGACCCGCCAGCCCCGCAAGCTGGCCAAGGATCATCGCATCGCGATCGGCGCGATCGGATTCGGGAGCCGTCCTGCCCTCATAGGCCACGACGACGTGTCCGCGCGCGGCGATCTCGGCGGCCGGCGCCACCGCGGGAGCGGGCAGGACCACCACCGCCCCGGTCGACCCATCCGGCGCGGGCCAGAGGTCGGCCGTGGCGAGTGCAACCGGCAGGCCCGGCGCGAGCACCGGCACCGAACGCGCGACCTGCGCCGCGGCGGGTGGCGCAAACAGCGAGGCCATCACGACCCATCCCGCGACCGCAACGGCGCGGAGGGCCGCGATGAGCGGCGCGCAGCTCATCCCGTGACGAACCGACCCGTCGGCTCGCCGTCGGCGGGGCTGCGCTCCACGGACGCCACGCGCGCCAACACGGGTCCCCGCGCCAGTGCGGCCGCGAACTGCTCGCGCGCATCGGCGTCCCCGATGGCCAGCACCTCGACCCGACCATCGGGCAAGTTCAGCGCGTGGCCGGACAACCCCAGTCGCTCGGCCTCGCGACGCGCGAAGGCGCGGAAGCCGACGCCCTGGACGCGACCGGAGACGACGAAGCGCTCGGCTTCAGCCATCGCCGGATTTGACAGCCAGGATCGCGGCGTCGAGGTCCTTGCCGGTGACCGGGCCGAGGAACTTCTTCGCGACCCGACCTTCGGGGTCGATCAGGTAAGTCATCGGCAGGCCGCGCGGCGCGGCGAAGTCTGCGAGCGGCTCGTAGGGATCGACATGCGCGATCGGATAGCCGGCCGGGTGTCGTTCGAGGAAGGCCTCGAGTTCGGCCCGTTCGATCTCCTCGAAGGCGAGGCCGATCACGCGCGCATCGTCGCGGCGCCCGTCGAAGTCGCTCAGATCCGGAATCTCCTTGATGCACGGCGGACACCAGGTGGCCCAGAAGTTCACCACCACCCACTGCCCGCGCTGCTCGGCGAGGTCGAAGCGACCGCCGTCGAGCGTCTCGACCGAGAGCGCGGGCCGGTCCCCGAGATCAGCTGCAACCGCAGCCACGGGGCACAGGGCCGGGGCCAGCAGCAACGCCATGTCGGCAAGACCGCGGCGAATCGTCATTCGGCTACTCCAGCATCATTCATCATTCGCGGGGCACGCACGCAGCAGACTGCCCACGGGTCGGTCGAGAGCGGCTGCACTGGCAGCGGCGACCTCATCGAGCCACGCGAGCAGCGGCTCGTCGTCCGGATGCGCCGAGCGCCGCAGCCAGGCGACCTCGTCCGGCCGCGGAAACCGATGGCCGCCGGCGAAGAACAGCTCCGACAGCGGGACGTCCTCCGGTCGGCGCAGCAGCACGAGATCGCCGAGCTCGCTCCGGCCGACGAGTTTCACCGAACGCAGCTGCTCGAGGAAGCGGTCGATCTGCTGGTCGGTCAGCGTCGGCTCATCGCGCGCAAGCGCGAAGCGCGACAGCGGGGCACCGGCGCGGGACGCGGCGGCGATCCGCCGCAGCACCCGCAGCAGTCCCGCGAACTCGAGGCCGGGTCCCACGCCAGGGCGCGCATGATCGAAGCGGAAGGCGCCGACCGCCGACGCGATCGACGCGCCCAACAACACGATCAGCCAGAGCAGGTACATCCAGAGCAGGAAGATCGGCACTACCGCAATCGTCCCGAAGACCTGCTCGTAGCTGGTGCGGGCGAGGTACTCGGCAAAGCCGCGCTTGGCCAGTTCGAACAGGATCGTGCCGATCGTCGCGCCGACCGCGGCATGGCGCAGCCGCACGACGGTAGCCGGGATGACGGTGTAGGCCAGCCACAGGGCGACCCAGGTGACCGCGACCGGCAGTAGCGCCAGTAACCGCTCGCTGAGGTGGTATTCGCGCTCCGCCTCGTCGATCAGGGGCAATGCAAACAGGTAGGAGCTCAGTCCGAGGCTGGCCGTGACCAGGACCGGGCCCAGCGTCAGTACCGTCCAGTAGACGACGAAGCGCGCGATCCGGTTCCGTCTCGTCCTGGCGCGAAAGATCTTGTTGAAAGTCTCCTCGATGCCAGACATCAGCAGCAGTGCCGAAACCACCAAGGCGATCACGCCGATCGTCGTCAGCTGATAGGCATTGGCCGCGAACTGTGTCAGGTACGACTGCACCACCCGCGCCGCCGCCGGGACGAAGTTCGTGAACACGAAGTCGGTGATCCGCTCGGACCAGACCGCGAACTCGGCGAACGAGGCGATCACGCCGAGCGCCACTGCGGACAGCGGCACCAGCGCGAACAGCGTCGTGTAGCTGAGCGCCGCCGCTGCCT
>CALDVP010000191.1 GCA_937924195.1 uncultured Lysobacterales bacterium | reverse complement strand
GCCGCTGTCCTTCCTGATCGGCGGCGAGCAGTACATCGGCCACGGCTGGCGGATGCTGGTCGAGTGCCTGTCGGTCGGCCGCGCCATATCGCTGCCGTCGAGCTCGGCCGGCTTCGTCAAGGCCTGCGCCTCGACCACCGGTGCCTATGCGCAGATCCGCAAGCAGTTCCAGATGCCGATCGGCCGCTTCGAGGGCGTCGAGGAGGCGCTGGCGCGGATCGGCGGCCACACCTACCAGATCGCCGCGTTGTCGCGGCTCACCGCGCACGCGGTCGACCTCGGTGAGAAGCCCGCGGTGCCGTCGGCGATCGCCAAGTACCACGCGACCGAGACCGGCCGCGAGGTGGTCAAAGACGCCATGGACGTCCACGGCGGCAAGGGCGTGATCCTGGGTCCGCGCAACTGGCTCGGGCGCATGTGGCAGGGCGCGCCGATTTCGATCACCGTCGAAGGCGCGAACATCCTGACCCGCAGCATGATCATCTTCGGCCAGGGCGCGATCCGCTGCCATCCATTCGTGCTCGCCGAGCTCAAGGCCGCCGAACTGCCCGACCCGGCCGCGCGCTTGCGCACCTTCGACCGCCTGGTGTTCGCGCACATCGGCTTTGCGATCTCGAACGGCGTGCGCGCGCTGGGCCTCGGTCTCGTGCACGCCGGTTTCGGCGCAACGCCGGGCGACCGCTACACCGCGCGCTTCTATCGGCGCATCAGCCGCTATAGCGCCGCGCTGGCGCTGGTCGCAGACACCGCGATGCTGACCTTGGGCGGCAAGCTCAAGGTCAAGGAGCGGCTGTCGGCGCGGCTCGGCGACGTGCTCTCGCACCTCTACATCGCCTCGGCCGTGCTCAAGCGCTACGAGGATGAGGGTCGTCCGGCCTGCGAGCAGCCGCTGGTGGCGTGGGCGCTGTTCGACTCGGTGCACCGCATCCAGACCGCACTCGACGACTTCCTGCGCAACTTCCCGGTGCGTCCGGTCGCGTGGCTGCTGCGCGCGCTGGTGTTCCCGCTGGGACTGCGCGAGAAGAGCCCGGGCGATCGGCTCGGCCACCGCGTCGCCAGCCTGATGCTGACGCCGGGCGAGGCGCGTGCGCGGCTGTCGGCCGGTATCTACTTCGGCTCCGGACCAACGGACTGGACCGGCTTCCTCGAGCGCGCGCTGCCGAAGGTGATCGCCGCCGAGCCGATCGAGCGCAAGCTGGCGAAGGCGGTCAAGGCCGGCGCGCTCGCCTCACCCGACCCCGAACGGGTGCTCGACGAAGCGGTGAGCGTGGGCGTGCTGACGGTCGCCGAGCGCGAGCTGCTGGCCGAGGTGCGACGGATCACGCTCGAGGTGATCGCGGTCGACGATTTCGCGCATGAGGATCTGATCGCGGCGACCGCCCTGCCCGCGCGGCCGCTGCGCAGCGCGGCCTGAGGACCGACCCTGCGGGGTGTCGCGTGCGCCGGCCATGCTCGCGCGCCCCGGCCGCCGACGTGCCGGCGGCCCGAGCCGCATCCCGCGATCCCACGGAGCACGACGATGAGCACCGACGCCGCCAACGCCTTCCAGCGCCTCGGCGGCAGCGCCCTCGGGCGCTGGCTGTTCTCGCGCCTCGTGTGCTGGCGCGCGCCTTACTTCGGAACGATCCGGCCGACCGTGCTGCGGCTCGAACGCGGCGTCGCGATCGCGCGCATGGACCACCGCCGCGCGGTGCAGAACCACATCGGCACCGTGCATGCGATCGCGGTCTGCAACCTGATCGAGCTGGTCGCAGGGCTCGCCACCGACGCCAGCCTTCCGAACTCGATGCGCTGGCTGCCGAAGGGCATGACCGTCTCCTACCTGCGCAAGGCCAGGGGCCGCCTGACCGCGATGGCGAGCGTGCCAGACGTGCGGGTCGGCGAGTCGCAGGATCTCGTGGTCGCGGTCGACGTCCGCAATGAAGCGGACGAGACCGTGGTCCGGGCTACCGTTACGATGTGGCTGACGCCGCAGCCGTTGGGGTAGGTAGCTTGCGATGCATCCACGCGTTGCAGGAAGCATTTACGATGCTAAGGACTTTCCATCTTGCTCCATTTCTCGGGAGACAGGTCTTGGGCCGAGCATCGATCCAGGCAGGCATCGCAGCCGTCGCCGCCCTCTCAATCAGCCTTCCACTGGCAGCCGCGGAGTCATCCGCTGGTGACGGCTGGCGCGGGCAAATCACCCCGTATCTATGGATGTCCGGACTCTCTGGGAAAATCCGACCGGTTGCCAACGGCCCGTCGTTCGATTTGGATCGGTCCTTCAGCGATCTACTCGAGGATCTCGATGCAGCCGGCTTCGTCACGACACTCGCGCGCCGTGATGCCTGGGTCCTGATCGGAGACTTCAGTTTCTCGCGCTCATCGGCTGGCGGCCGCGTCGCGCCGCCCGGCGCACCGCCGGGTGTGCTGCTGCCGGCGACGGCCAGCGAGCGACAACGCTCACTGACCGCGCTGGTCGGCCGCACCGTCGCCGAGTGGGACGGTCGTCGCTGGGACCTGCTCGCTGGCCTGCGCGCGTGGCAAGTCCGCACCGAGGTGAAGATTCCGCTGGTCGGTCTCGAGGTACGTTCGGACCCGTCGATCACCGATATCGTGCTGGCAGCGCGCTGGCATGGGTCCGTTGCCGAACGCTGGACCATGACGTTCTACGGAGACGTCGGCGGCTTCGGCCTCGATTCGCGGCTGACCTGGCAGATCTACGCGAGCGCGAATCGCGCGCTCAGTCCGTCGAGCCATCTGTCCTTTGGATGGCGGCACCTCGCAGTCGACTGGCGCAACCGCGGGCGCGTCGTTGATCTGGCACTCGGAGGCCCGATGGTCGGATGGACCGTGACGTTCGACTGAACGTGAGTCCGAGGGGTGGGCACCACCGCCCCGCTGCTCCGCGTGATCGACTCAAAACGGGATCGTCACGCCGACGCTGAACGTGCCATCGCCGTAACCTTCCTGCCCCGGCTGGCCGGTGCGGTCGCTGCTGACACGCATCCGCAGTTCAACCCGCAGCAGCACCCGCTCGGGCAACACCAGTTCCCACTGGCCGCCGATCGCCGCATGGGCGATCGCGACGGTATCGCGCCGGGTCGGCTGTCCCGGCGGCGCCTCGAAGCGCATCGCTCCGACACCAACCAGAAAGTACGGATCCCAGAGGGGCTCCCGGTTGATCGTCAGCACGTTGAAGGCCAACCCCTCGTTGCGTAGCCCGTAGTCGATCCCGAAATCGAGCTGCTCGCGGAAGCCCTCGACCTCGATCGCATACACCGGACCGACGGTGCGCCCGACCGACAGCAGTAGCGAATCGCCGTCACGACGGAAGGCCTGATCGGTGACGACGATGCCCGCGCGTGCGCCAATGAA
>CALDVP010000190.1 GCA_937924195.1 uncultured Lysobacterales bacterium | reverse complement strand
CCCGGCCGCCGCCGCACGTGCCCGCGCGCCACTCGTTTCGACCGTCTCACGGTGGATGCGCAGCAGAAATCCGACCGCAACGAGAAACACCACGAGACTGCTGCCACCGTAACTCATGAACGGCAGTGTCAGCCCTTTGGTCGGCAGGATGCCCATGTTCACGCCCATGTTCACGAAGGACTGCAACCCCACCCAGATGCCGATGCCCCAGGCGATCGCGGCGCCGAACGGCTGTCCGGCGGACTCGGCCGCGGCTCCGATGCGGAAACAGCGCAAGATGAACCAGCCGTAAAGCGTGACGACCGTGACGATGCCGATCAGCCCCAGTTCCTCGGCGAGAATCGCGAAGAGAAAATCGGTGTGCGCCTCGGGAAGATAGAAAAGTTTCTGTACGCTCGCGCCGAGCCCGACGCCGGTGACGGAACCGCTGCCGATCGCGATCAACGATTGCGTGAGCTGAAAGCCGCTGTTGTATGGATCGTTCCACGGATCGAGAAACGCCGTCAGTCGCGCCATGCGGTAGGGCGAGGTAATGGCAAGCAGAACGCCGGCACCGATCACCGGCAGGATCAACAGCGCGAACTGCCAGAGCTTGGCCCCGGCGAGAAACAGCATACCGAGGCCGATCGCCACCAACACGACCGCGGCGCCGAAGTCCGGTTCCATCAGCAGAAGCACGGCGAGTGCCACAGCCACCAGGAGCGGTCTGACGAAGGCCGTGAAGCGCTCTCGCACTGCGGAAGGATGCCGCACGAGGTAGCCGCCGAGATAGAGGATCAGACCGAGCTTGGCCATTTCCGATACCTGGACATTGACCGGACCGAGCCCGAGCCAGCGCGTGCTGCCGTTGACGGTCTTGCCGATGCCGGGCAGCAATACCATCACCAGCAGCAACAGCGTGAAGACAAGGATGGCGAAGCTCGCGCCCTCCCAGTGCACCAGTGGAATGCGGTAAATCAATGCCGCCGCGATGACGCCCGCCAGCATGAATGCGGCCTGACGCTCGAGGTAGAACAGAGGTGCACCGAACACACGGTCGGCATGACCGATCGAGGCGGAGCCGACCATCACCAGACCGATGCAGGCGAGCGCAAGCGTCGCGACGAGGAGGCCAAGATCGAGGCGCTGACCGAGCCGCACCTCGATGGCACGAGCCGGGTCGCGGGTGGCCTGAAGGAGTTCGACGCTCATGCGACGAGCCTCCTGACCGCTGCGGCGAAGACGTCGCCCCGGTGGGCATAGCCCTTGAACATGTCGAAGCTCGCGCAGGCCGGCGAAAGCAGCACGCAGTCGCCGGGACGCGCGAGGCGGGCGGCGCGCGCGACGGCCTCGCTCATGTCGGCCGCAAACTCGACCGGCACGGTTCCGCCGAGCGTGTCCGCGATGCGCCGTGCGTCTTCGCCGATCAGCACGACCGCGCGCGCCTGGCGCGCGACGGTCGTCGCGAGCGGAGTGAAGTCCTGCCCCTTGCCCTGCCCTCCCGCGATGAGCACGACGGGGGCATTCATTCCGGCGAGCGCAGCGAGCGTCGCGCCGACGTTCGTGCCCTTGGAGTCGTCGTAGTACCTCACCCCTTTCACCTCGGCGACGTACTGCGTGCGATGCGGCAGGCCGGTAAACGCGCGCAGCGTTTCGAGCATCGGCGGGAGCGGCAGACCCGCGGCCTCGCCGAGCGCGAGCGCGGCCAGGGCATTCGCGGTGTTGTGCCGGCCGGTAATCTTCAATTCCCGCTCGGCCAGCAGTTGCGCGCTTCCCCGCACCAGCCACGGTTGTCCGGCCCGCTCGATGAGACCGTAATCCGTCTCGACCGGCGGGACGCCGATACCGAATCCGATGGAACGGCCGCCGCAACCCCGCGCGTAGACACTCGCCAGCGCGTCATCGCGATTGACGACACAGACTTCGGCGCCGCGATAGATACCTCCCTTGGCCTCGGCATAGTCACGGATGCTGCGGTAGCGGTCGAGATGGTCGGGACTGATGTTGAGGATCGTCGCCGCGCGTGGCGCAAGGTGGCGGGTCGTCTCGAGCTGGAAACTCGATAACTCGAGGACGTAGAGATCGGCCTGCGGACCGTCAAGCAGGTCGAGCGCGGGCACGCCGAGATTGCCGCCGACGGCCGCGTTGATACCGGCGGCGTGCGCCATCTCCCCGACCAGGGTCGTCACCGTGCTTTTGCCGTTCGACCCCGTGATTGCGACGACCGGTTTGCGACAGAGGCGCGCGAAGAGCTCGATGTCGCCGACAATTTCGCTGCCCCCCTTCCGCGCCGCCCTCACCGCCGGTTCGTCGAGGCCCACGCCCGGACTCACGATCAGGCGCGCGAAGCGGGCGAAGTACAGGGGATCGAACGTCCCGAGCCGCACCTCGGTATCGGGTGCGATCTCGCGCAGCGTAGCAAGTCCCGGCGGGTCGGTGCGCGAATCGGCTACGACGAAGGATTCGCCGCGACCCGCGAGGTGCCGCGCCACCGACAGGCCGGTAGTCCCGAGACCGACAATAAGGCTGTTGACCGAAGCCGTCATCAGCGCACCTTCAGTGTGGCGAGACCGGCGAGGACGAGGATCACCGTGACGATCCAGAAGCGGACGATCACGCGCGGCTCTGGCCAGCCCTTGAGTTCGAAGTGGTGATGCAGCGGCGCCATGCGGAAGATGCGCCGGCCAGTAAGTTTGTAGGACGCCACCTGGAGAATCACCGACAGCGTCTCGGCGACGAACACACCGCCCATGATGACGAGCACGATCTCCTGGCGCACCAGCACGGCGACGAGTCCGAGCGCCGCACCGAGCGCCAGCGCGCCGATGTCGCCCATGAAGACCTGCGCCGGATAGGCATTGAACCATAGGAACCCAAGCCCGGCGCCGACCAGCGCACCGCAGAAGACGACCAGTTCGCCGACGCCCGCGACATAGGGAATGCCCAGGTAATTGGCGAAGACCGCGTTGCCGGAGGCATAGGCGAACACGCCGAGCGCGCCGCCGACCAGCACCGTCGGCATGATCGCCAGTCCGTCGAGCCCGTCGGTGAGATTGACCGCGTTGCTCGATCCGACGACGACGAGCCACACCAGCGGCAGGAAGAAGAGGCCGAGCGGGATCACCACTTCCTTGAAGAGCGGCACGATCAGCGCCGTTTCGACGGGCGACTGGGCACTGAGGTAGATCGCAAGCGCAGCGATCAGCGCCGCGCCCGACTGGGCGACGAACTTGGTGCGTGCACGCAGCCCGCGCGAATTGCCATAGCGCAATTTCAGCCAATCGTCGGCACCGCCAATGACACCGAAGGCAAGCGTCGTCAGCAGCGTGATCCAGACGAAGCGGCTGCCGAGATCGCTCCACAGCAGGGTACCGGCCGCGACTGCGACGAGGATCAGCGCCCCGCCCATCGTCGGCGTACCGGTCTTCGCCAGATGGGATTGCGGACCGTCGTCACGCACCGGCTGACCGAATTTGAGTTGCGTCAAGCGGCGGATCATCACCGGCCCCACCAGCAGCGCGATCGCGAGTGCGGTCAGCACCCCGAGGATGGCGCGCAGCGTGAGGTACTGGAAAACCGTCAAAGGGTGCCAGAAGCGGCTGAGGAACTCGGCCAGTTCAAGCAGCATCGTGCGCCTCCCCGACCACGCAGGTCTCGGTGGTAAGCGCCTCGACGATGCGCTCCATGCGCATCGAACGCGAGCCTTTGACGAGCAGCGTGACGCCAGCGTGGAGATCCACACAGAGCGCCGCGATCAACGTTTCGATGCGGGGGAAATGCCGCGCGCCGCTACCGTATCCCTCGGCGGCATGGCGCGCGAGATCGCCGACCGTATAGAGCCGGGCAATGCCCGCGGCACGCGCCCTTGCACCGGCCTCGCGATGCAGTATCGGTCCCTCGGGGCCGAGTTCGCCCATGTCGCCGAGGACCAGCCAGCCCTCGCCGGGCTGCGCCGCGAGCAC
>CALDVP010000189.1 GCA_937924195.1 uncultured Lysobacterales bacterium | reverse complement strand
CCGCGCTGGGCGGCAATAACGACCAGGTCGAGGAAGCTGCCGAAATCGGCATGGAACACAATCTCGGACTGACCTGCGACCCGATAGGCGGGCTGGTGCAGATTCCCTGCATCGAGCGCAACGCGATGGGCGCGGTCAAGGCGATCAACGCCCAGCGCATGGCGATGCGCGGCGACGGCACGCACAAGGTCTCGCTCGACAAGGTGATCCGGACCATGCGCGAGACCGGCCGCGACATGCAGGACAAGTACAAGGAAACCTCGCGCGGCGGCCTCGCCGTCAACGTCATCGAATGCTGAGCGTCCATGCGCCGGTGTCCGCCGGGCGGTCCACGTCCGAATCCCCGGCCAGCAAGCAGTCGTAAACTCTCAGATGGTCACGCGCCGAAGGTCGCCGCTTGATTCCCCAGTCCCCGACGCTCTCGCGACAGGCACGTCGCTTCTGGCAACGCGCGGAATCCGCCATCGCGGAGGGACGTAGCAACGCTGCCATCAAGGCGCTCGAGTCGCTGCTTGCCGAAGCGCCCTGGCACGCCGAGGCGCTGCTGCAACTCTCGGTGCTGAAACTCGATGTCGGCGATTTCCGGAGCGGGCACGCCCTCGGGTTGCGCGCGGCCTCGGCCCCGATGCGCTCCGCCGACTGGGGCGTGATGGTGATGGAGCACCTGGTCACGCTCGGAGAATCCGGGCTGGTGCTCGAGATGTGCCGGCAGGCCGCGCCGGCCAGCTGGGGGTCCGCCGCGAACCTCGCGCGGGTCGCGCAGCAGTTGAGTCGCATCGGCGCACAACGCCAGGCCCGTGAGTTCGCCCGGGCCGCCGCCGAACGTGATCCTGGCGACGCCACGGCGATCTATTTTCATGCCCACATGGAGGTCATCTTCGGCGAGGTCGAGAGAGCGGCGAGCCTGCTCGAGCATGCGCTGACCCTGCATGACGACCTGATCGACCCGCATTGGCTGCTCTCGCGCCTGCGCCAGCCCGACCCCGATCGGCGCATCGCGCGGATCGAGCAGGCGCTGGAGCGGCTGCGACCCCGGGGCTTGGACGAGGCCTACCTCGCCTACGCGCTGCACAACGAGCTCCACGAGGCCGGCCAGTTCGACCGCGCGTGGACCGCGCTCGAGCGTGCCTGTCGAGCCCGACGGGCCACGCTGCGCTACGCGCCTGCGGATGACGACGCGCTGTTCGCACGACTGCTGGGCTGGACGGCCGACGAGATCGACAGCGCCAAGGGTCACGTGGATGACGGTTTGGCGCCGGTGTTCATCGTCGGGATGCATCGCTCCGGCACCACGCTCGTCGAGCGCATCCTCGGTCGGCATCCAGAGATCCGCGCCGGTGGCGAGACCTTCGACCTCGCCCACCAGCTGCGCCGCGCCAGCGGCCTGTACAGCACCCTCGTGACCGACCCGCGTATCGTCGCCCGGCGCCAGTCACTGGACCATGCGCAGGTCGGCCGCGGCTACCTCGATGCGGTGCGCTGGCGCGCCGACGGCCGGCGCCTCCTCACCGACAAGCTGCGGCAGAACTTCCTGAACCTCGGCTTCGCCGCGCAGGCGCTGCCGGCCGCGCGCTTCATCCACGTCCAGCGGCACCCGCTCGACACCGGCTTGTCCAACCTGCGGACGCTGTTCGCGCACTCCTGTCCTTACTCCTACGACCAGCACGAGTTCATCCGCTACTTCGGCGGCTACCAGCGGCTGATGGCCCATTGGCACGAGGTCCTGGGCGAACGACTGCTCGCGGTGCGCTACGAGGACCTGGTTGCGGATCCCGAGGCCGGCGCCCAACGCCTGGCGGCTTTTTGCGGCCTGCCCGGGGCGCCGGGAATGACCGCGATCGCGGAAAGCACCGATCCGGTCGCGACGGCGAGCAGCGTGCTGGTGCGCGACGGCATCCGTCGCGACCGGGGCGGCCTCTGGCGGCCCTACGCAAACGGCCTGCGGCCGATGATCGAGGCCTTCTCGAACGCGTGAGAGGTTCGCGGCGGCTTTCCAGTGGGCCCCGGGTCGTCTCGAACAGGCATCTCGTGACGTTGGCTTGCATTCATCGCCGAATGCGGGCAATGTCCGGCGTTGGTTCCACCGACCCCAAGAGGTTCTGTCGATGACATCGCGTCGCCTGCTGTCCCTTGCCATCTCCGCCGGCCTGCTGGCGGTGTCCCCCACGACCTTCGCCAGCACCGGCGCCCGGACCGCAGGCGATCCCTCAGCAGCCACGCCGGCCAACCAGGTCTTCCTGCCGAACGCGGTGATCACCGAAGGTTTCGACACCTTCGTCGGAACGGCGCCAAACCAGTGCATCTCCGGCTGGACCTGCCTCAATCAGAGCACGCCGCTCGGCACGACCAACTGGTTCCAGGGCAACGCCACGGTGTTCCCGGCGCAGGCCGGCGCTTCGACGTCCTACATCGCCGCCAACTTCAACAACACTTCGGGTGGCACCGGGACGATCAGCAACTGGTTGATCACGCCGCAGGTCAATTTCGGCAACGGTGCGACGCTGTCGTTCTGGTCGCGGACCACGAACACCGCGTCGTATCCCGATCGTCTCGAGATCCGTCTGTCGACCGCCGGTGCCTCGACGAATCCCGCGGATTTCACGGTCGTGCTGGGCACGATCAATCCGAACCTCGTCGCAGGGCCCGGACCGTGCGTGCCGACCGCCTCCGGCACCGGCGGCTACCCGAACGCCTGGTGTCAGTACACGCTCAGCCATGCGCAGGGCATCCCGACCTCCGGGACCGGCCGCATCGCCTTCCGCTACTTCGTGACGAACGCAGGACCTTCGGGCGATAATTCGGACTACATCGGCATCGACACGTTCAGCTTCGACGAGGGCGTGGTCGCTTCTCCGCCGGTCTTCTCGTATACGCCACCGCCGGGCTCCACGGTCACGGCGACCGGCGGCACCGGCATCATCGGCTCGACGTCGAACCTCTCGATCGCGGTCTCGGTCGCAACGCCCGGCACCGGCACCGGCGCTCCAGCGACCACATTGCTGACCTGCAACGCGCCGACGGCGCCGTTCTCGGGCTTCGGCCAGACGATCACGGCCGTTGGTGCCGGGGCGATCACCGGTGGACCGCTGTCCGGCACCTGCACGCGCGGTCCGACCGCGGTCACGCAGACCCTGACGTGCACCGAGCGGCAGGGAGAGACCTCGGTCACGCGCACGTGGACGCTCAACTGCCCGGCCGGCCAGATCCCCTCGGTTCCGGTCGATGCGACCAGCGTGTGGAGCCTGATTGCGTTGATGCTGGCGCTGTTCGGCGTCGCCGCGGTGACGGTGCGTCGCGAAGGCTGATCGGCCGCACGCGGGGCCGGCCTTCGGTCCCGAACGCGTGCGACGAGGGCGCCTTCGGGCGCCCTCGTCGTTTCCGGACCCTGCAGTCGACCGAGCCGCCACGCGCGATCGTACGGTGTATTCGGATCGGCCGCCTATAAT
>CALDVP010000188.1 GCA_937924195.1 uncultured Lysobacterales bacterium | reverse complement strand
GCACGCTGCGCGCGCTGGTCGAGCGCCTGAAGAAGAAGCCGGCGTAGGGCCCGTACCCGGCACGCTGCCCGCTGCTGGCGCACCGGCAGCGGCGGCGCCGGGCGGCACGGCGCTCCCGCTACGCGACTGCGATCAGGCGCTCAAGCTGCACGGCATCGGCGGCGAACAGACGGATGCCCTCGGCCAGCTTCTCGGTCGCCATCGCATCCGCGTTGAGCGCATAGCGGAAGTCCGCCTCGCCATAGGTGACCTCCGGCAGGTCCAGCGCGCGCGCCGCCTCCGGATCGAGCCGCCGCTCGACGGTCGCCTCGTTCGCGGCGAGCTCGGCGAGCAGCGACGGGCTGATCGTCAGCAGGTCGCAACCGGCCAGCGCGAGGATCTGGCCGACGTTGCGGAAGCTGGCGCCCATCACCTCCGTTGCGATGCCGTGGCGCTTGAAGTGGTTCCAGATCGCGGTCACGGAACGCACCCCGGGATCGTTTGGTCCCGCGTTCGCGGCCTCGTCCCAGGCCGTCCCCTGCGCCTTGCGGTGCCAGTCGTAGATCCGCCCGACGAACGGCGAGATCAGCGTGACGCCGGCCTCGCCGCAGGCTACCGCCTGGCAGAACGCGAACAGCAGGGTCAGGTTGCAGTGGATGCCCTCGCGCTCGAGTTCGGCGGCGGCGGCGATCCCCTCCCAGGTCGAGGCGATCTTGATCAGCACGCGCTCGCGGTCGACGCCCTGCGCGGCATACAGATCGACGATCCGCCGCGCGCGCTCGACGGTGGCGCGGCGGTCGAAGGACAGGCGCGCATCGACCTCGGTGCTGACGCGTCCCGGGATGATCGACAGGATCTCGCGCCCAAAACGTACCAGCACGGCATCGACGATCTCGTCCATCGGCCGCCCGCGATGCGCGGCCACGACCTCGGCGAGCAGCGGCGCGTAGGCCGGCTGCTCGACCGCCTTCAGGATCAGCGAGGGGTTGGTCGTCGCGTCGCGCGGCGCGAAGCGCGCCATCTCCCGGAAATCGGCGGTGTCGGCGACGACGACGGTGTGGCAGCGGAGTTGCTCGAGCTGGTTCATTGGGAATCAAAGCGACAGGCGGGGAGCGATCGTAGCGGCCGCACGCGGCGGCGCATCGTCAGCTCCGCCAAACCGCCATCAGCAGTGCGACCCAGAGCCCGACCAGCACGAGGATCGACGATGCAAACACCGCGAACCGGTGTGTGACCTTGTTGTAGGTGCAGTGAACGAGGCTGTGGACGACCCGCAGCGCCACGTAGACCCATGCCCCGGCAGCCATCGCCCCGCTCGCATGTCCGGTCGCGATCGCCAAGGCGGCCCACGCATAGAACAAGACCGGCAGTTCGAACAGGTTGCGATAGTTGTCGGCTGCCTGCACCGCCCGATAGTGCTCCGCTGCGGTGCGCGAGGTCGCGACCTGCTGCGGGTGGATGCGGAGCGCGCGCATCTCGCGCGTGCGGTCGGCGAGCATCTTCACGGCGACGGCGGCGACGAGCAGCACCATCGCGGCGCAGGCGGTGACGATCGACTGGATCGGATCCATGGCGGGCTCCTTCAGGGCCTGGTCTTGCGGGGGGAGGGACGCTCGGCGCGCGCCGCGATCGCGCGCTCGATCGCGCGCGCCAGCATGTGCGGCTCGTCGCTGCCGATCCGGAAGCGGCGGCCACGCGGGAGGTCGAGCTCGACGGCATCGAAGCCGGCGATGTTCCACAGCGTCCAGCGTCCCGGCATCCAGCGGATGCCCCAGCCGGACCACCATGGGTTGCGGACCACGCGCACCGCGGTGATCGAGGCCGTCGGGATGCGCTTGCGGAAGAGGCCCGGCCCGAAGGCGAGCCGGACCGCATCGCCGTCGACCTCGACCCGCAGCGCGTGGAACAGCCACATCACGAGGCCCACGAACGCGACCCCGACCAGGACCATCGGCGCGGGCAGGCCGTCGAGGGCCGCGAGCGCGAGCACGAGAATCGCGGCGCCACCGGTCTCCAGCAGCAACGTGCGGCCCGACTGCGCGTGACGGTAGGTCGGCTGCCGGCTCACGCCGCGCCCTGGGCGAGGCGCGCCAGCATCGCCGCCATGCGCTCCTGCACCACCGCGATCGCGCGCGCCGGCCGCAGCATGACCTTGAAGTCGACGATCAGGCCGGCCTCGTCCCAGCGGATCAGGTCGACGCCGTTGACCTCGGTATCGTCGAGGCGGGTCTCGAACTCGAGCACGGCGTCGCGGCCGGACTCGACCTCACGCACGTAGCGGAAGGGACCTGCGCCCAGCACCGCAAAGGCCGCCGACAGGTAGGCCGCGACCACGGGCTTCCCGGCCTGCGGCACGTGCACGACCGGCGAGTGGAACACCGCGTCGTCGGCGAGCAGCGGCGGGATCCGCCGGGGATCGCGCGACGCGACCGCGTCGTGCCAGCGCGCGAGCGGCGCATCCATCGGTGTCGACGGTTGCCACAGCTCGATCGGATTGCCCTCGGGATCGTGCACGCGCGCGAAGCACCCGTTCGGATGGGCCTCGGGGTCGACGCGCACCTCGATGCCGGCCGCGCGCAGGCTCGCCGCCAGGGCGGCGAGGTCGCGTACGCGCAGGTTCACCATGAAGGCCTGCTCGGGACGACCGAAGTAGTCGGTGTCGGCCCGGAACGGCGCGAACACGGTCGGCCCTGCTTGCTGCTGCCAGCACGGCGCCTCCCACGTCGACGGCACGGGATCGATGCCGAGACGGTCGCGGTACCAGGCGGCCAGCGCATCCGGATCGCGGGCCCGAAAAAACATGCCGCCAAGCCCGGTCACGAGTCGCTGTCTGCCTTCGATTTCGCTCATGGGTCCGGACTCCGGAGGCGACGCCCGAACCTTAGCGCGATCGCGGATCACGGTCGCGCTCAGCGAACATCGCGCGCGGCGACGGCCGGCAGGATCCGTCGTCGCGAGAGCGGTGCGATCGAGATCGGGCCCGGGTTCGTCGGATCGACCCAGGCGAGTTCCTCGATCTCCGCCCCCGCCACCGGCTCACGGTCGATCGCGCAGGCGTACACCGTCGCGCGCACGCGCAGGCCCGCCTCATGCACGGCTTCGTCCTCGAACTCGCCGAGTGGAACGATCGTCCCGGGCACCGGCCGCACGCCGATTTCCTCGGCCAGTTCGCGCGCGAGCGTGTCGAGCGGCGCCTCGCCCGGCTCCGGCTTGCCGCCCGGCTGGATGAAGATCGTCGAGCCGCGCTTGCGCACCAGCAGCACGCGACCGGCGGCATCGCGGATCACTGCGGCGACGGTGCGGATCGGAGATCGGACGGCAGGAGCGCGCGGCATCGACGGACTGTGGGCACGTGACGCGCGCTACGCAAGCGCCCTGTCGCCGGGCGGCGGGCGGGCGACTCCGTTTTCAGCCGGCCGGAGGAATGGAACTCCCCGTGGCCACCGTGGCCGCGCGTGGACGCACCCAGACCTCGACCCGGCGATTCTTCGCGCGGCCGTGATCGGTGTCTTCGCCGGCGACCGGAACGGCGCCGCCGACGCCGCGGACGCGCCGCGGCGTCACGCCGCGTGGAATCAGCTGGGTCGCGACGAAATCGGCGCGATCGGTCGACAGCGAGAGCGCATGATAGGGATTGATCTCGCTCGAGTCCGCGAAGCCGACCAGGATCAGGTCGAGACTTCGGTTCTGTGGCTGTCGAAGGAAGGCCTCGAGCCGCGCGACGTCGCGCAGGGCCTTGTTGTCGAGGACGGCGGTGCCGGCGTCGAAGCGGAAATTCAACGACAGCCGCTGCGCACCATCGACCAGGAGCCGGTATTCCTCGGGCGCGTCCTCGCGCGGAGGCACCGCGAGTGCGACCACATCCTGCGAGACATAGCCAACCTGTTCGACGACCCGTTGGCCGCCCGCTCCCAGTACGAAGTCGATGAAGTCTCTGGCGAGCGGAGACGGTGCCGGACCGTTGTAGAGATATAGCCGGCGCGCCAGCACGTAGTCCTCGGTGCCGACGGTGAGCCGCGACGGGGCGAGCGGTCGCGTGCCGGCGTCCGATACCGCCAGCGCCTTGGCACGTCCGACACCGGCGAGGCCCACGAATCCGAGTCCGCGCGGGTCGGCGACGACATCGGTCGACAGCTGGTCGGTCGACTCATAGCGACGCGCCGTGGGGCTGATGGTCGCACCGCCCAGGACCATCGCCTGGAAACTGTCATACGTACCGGACTTGTCGTCACGGGCGTAGAGGGTGATCGGACCGGGCCTCCCGCCCAGTTCGGACCAGTCGCGGATGCGTCCGCTGAACGCATCGCGCACCTGCGCGACCGTGATCGAGGACACCGGGTTCGACGGATGGACGATGATCGCAAGACCGTCGAGCGCGATCACGTGCTCCTGCTGCGGCGCCGTGATCGCGCCGAGCGAACCGGCACGTGCGATCTCGGCGGCGCCAATGGACCGGGAGGCCATCCAGAAGTCTGCGCGACCGGCGACGAGGTCCTCGAAGCCGGTATTGGTGCCATGCGAGTGGACGTGCGCCTCGATCCGTCGCTCGCCGGCGACGATCGGAATCATGATTTCCTCTTCGACGACGCGCTGGGTCTCGCCGATGCGGTAGCCGCGCTCCTCCGCCCAGGCGCGAACCAGGGCGGGCACCAGCCGCTGACCGACGGTGTTCGAGCCGTGCAGGCGCAGGCTGGCATCGGATTGCGCCATCGCAGGCGCTGCGGTCGCGAGCGACAGGATCGTGACGAGGGAAACCAGAGGCGAGGATGCGCGCATGTTGCACCGGCTGCGAAGGCAGCCGTGGAGGTTTACGACTCGCCATGACAGGCGCTTGATCTTCGCGTGACGCTTGAAGTGCGCGCCGGGTGATCAGCCCTCCCTGGCGATCGCGCGCCCGGGCTGCCCGCACCATTCGCTCCACGAGCCCGGGTAGAGCCTCCCGCACCCGAGCCCGGCGACGGCCATCGCCAGCAGGGTATGGCACGCGGTCACGCCCGAACCGCACATCGCCACGACCGCCGAGGGGGCGCGGCCCGCGAGCAGCGCATCGAACTCGGCCCGCAGCGTCGCGGCCGGCTTGAAGCGCCCATTCGCCTCGAGGTTCTCCGCGAACGGCCGGTTGACTGCGCCCGGCACGTGGCCGGCGACCGGATCGAGCGGCTCGACCTCGCCGCGGAAGCGCGGACCCGGTCGGGCGTCGAGCAGCAGGTGCGCCGGATCGAGACGAATGCGATCGACGACGTCGGCATCGACCTGCGCCGCCGGATCGAAGGCGACGGCGCGTCGGATCGGAGCTGGCAGCACCGGGGCCGTCTCGAGTGGGAGCCCTGCGCGCATCCACGCCTCGAAACCGCCATCGAGCACCGCGACGCGATCGTGCCCCGCGGCGCGGAGCAGCCACCACAGGCGCGCCGCGAACGCCGACTGCGCCTGGTCGTAGGCGATCACGAGGGTCTCCGGCGCGATGCCCCAGCGCGACAGTTGGCGCGAAAAGTCGGCCGCGTCCGGGAGTGGGTGACGGCCGCGTCCCGCTTTCGACAGGTCCGAGAGGTGCCGGTCGAGGTGCGCGTAGACCGCGCCGGGCAGGTGCGCGTCGAGGTACGCACGCTCGCCGATGCCGGGATCGGCGAGATCGAAGCGGCAATCGACCGCACGGGCGCCGGCCGCAATGGCTTCGGCCGCAGCAGCTGCCGTGATCAGGGGCGATGCGTTCATCGGACGAGGGCCTCGAGGCGGTCGCTGAGGTTGACGATCATCGATGCGGTCGCGCCCCAGATGTGGTGCTCGCCGTACTCGATGACGTGGTAGTGGCGGATGCGACCGCGGAACTCGCGCGCCCGACGCTGATGGTTGGTGCGGTCCAGCACGAAGCCGAGCGGTACCTCGAAGACCGCCGCGACTTCGTTCGGATCGAGCCGCAAGGGCGGCAGCTCGGCGACCACCCCAAGCACCGGAACCACTCGGAAGCCGGTGATCGTCGCCAGTGGATCGAGATAGCCCAGGGCCTCGACCGCGGGCCGCGGCAGGCCGATCTCCTCTTCGCTCTCGCGCAGCGCGGCGGCGAGCGGATCGGGATCGAAGGGCTCGATGCGACCGCCTGGGAAGCTGATCTGGCCCGCATGGTGGGTCAGGTGCTCGGTGCGTCGCGTCAATAACAGATTGAGTTCGCCCCCGCGGCGGACCAGCGGCAACAGCACCGCGGCGTCGCGCAGCACCGCCTCGTGCATGAGGTCCGCGAGTTCATCGAGGTTCCAGGGGCGGACCGCCGGAGCGGGGCCCAGCGGCCGCGCGGCCGCACGGAGCCGGGCGAGCGCCTCGGGATCGGCGCTCAAGCCGCTTCGGCTTCGCGCCTCGGCAACACCTCGGACATCAGGTGCTCCCGTTCCGCCGCCGTCATCGAAGACCATGCCGCAATCTCGTCACCGGTGCGCCGGCAGCCCTCGCAATAGCCCGCGTCATCGAGCGAGCAGATGCCGATACAGGGCGTCAGGATCGGCTCCGGCGCCGCAGCCGCCGGGGCCGGGCCCTGGGTGAAGCCCTGACGAAAGGGCATCGGATCGTGCACTCACTTCACCGAGACGAGGCGGATGTCGAAGATCAGCGCTTCGTTCGGGCCGATCGGGCCCTGGCCGCGTTCGCCGTAGGCCTTCTCCGGTGGCAGGAAGACCTTCCACTCGTCACCGACCTTCATCATCGGCAGGATCTCCTGCCAGCCCGGGATCATCTCGTTGACCTTGAAGGTCACCGGCTCGCCGCGAGCGAAGGAGCTGTCGAACTCGAGGCCCGAGATCAGCGAGCCGCGGTAATGCACGGTGACCTCGCTGTTCGCAGTCGCGCGGGCACCGGTGCCCTCCTCGATGACGCGGTACTGAATACCCGAGGGCAGCGTGCGCACGCCGTTCTTGGCACGGTTCTCAGCCAGGAAGCGGTCGCTCTTGGCCTTGTTCTCGCGGGCCGCCTGCTCGAAGCGGGCGCGAGCCTCGCGCACCATCCGCTCGCGCATGATCGCGACCTGCTGCCGCATCTCGTTTTCGGGCACCGCCGGCTGGCGCTGCGCGAAACCGTCCTGCATGGCGCGAATCACGGTGTTGATGTCGACGTCGACCTTGTTTTCCTTGAAATCGCGGCCGATGTCGAAACCGATCGCATAGGAGAGCTTGTTGCGATCGGTCGGCGGGAGCTGTTGCTGCGCGCCCTGGGCGGCGGCGGCCGGGCCGGACTGACCGGTCTGCGCAACGGCGCCCATGGACACGGCGAGCGCAAGGGTGGCAATGGCGACACGAAGCGACATGGAGCGACCTCGGGGCTGGGAAGGGTGGGCGGAGCACCGCCCCGGTTTGGCCGGGTACGGGGCCGCGGATGATAGCAATCGGCCCCGTGCCCTCCGGGCTCGGCCATTCCGGCGGTCAGCCGACGCTTACAATCGCCGGCCACCCGACCCGCCGGAGTCCGACCATGTCTTTCACGAATCTGCTCATCGCCGACGCCGGCGCAGTGCGCACCATCACGATCAATCGCCCGGACAAGTTGAACGCGCTGAACCGAGCCACGATCGCTGAACTGGACGCGGCCTTCGCTGCCGCGGGCGCGGAGCATTCGGTCCGCGCGCTGATCCTGACCGGCGCCGGCACCAAGGCCTTCGTCGCCGGCGCCGACATCTCGGAACTCGCCACCACCCCCGCGGCCGACCTGCTGGCCTTCGCCCGCGCCGGCCAGGCGATGATGACCCGCGTCGAGCGCCTCGGAAAGCCGGTGATCGCAATGATCCCGGGCTTCGCGCTCGGCGGCGGTCTTGAACTCGCGATGTGCTGCCACCTGCGGATCGCCGCCGACACCGCAAAGCTCGGCCTGCCCGAGATCAACCTCGGCCTGCTGCCCGGCTTCGGCGGCACGCAGCGCCTGCTGCGCCTCGCCGGTCGCGCCGCGACGCTGGAGCTGACGCTGACCGGCAAGCCCATCGACGCGGCCCGGGCGCACGCGCTCGGCGTCGTCAATCGCGTGGTGCCGGCGGCCGATCTCGAGGCCACCACCCGCGCGCTGGCCGAGGAGCTGGCCGCTAAGGCCTCGCACGCGGTGCGCGGCATCCTGTCCGCGGTGCTGCTCGGCGGCGAGGCTGCGATCGACACCGGGCTCGACTACGAGGCTCAGGCCTTCGGCGTCTGCGCCGCGACCGAGGACATGCGCGAGGGCACGCGCGCCTTCCTCGAGAAGCGCCCGGCGAACTTCACCGGGCGCTGAGGCGACTTCGGACCGGCATCCGTCAGTAGAGGCTGACCCCGGTCACGGCCCACGCAGGGCCCTGACAGCTCGTTGAAGAACGCACGTCCTATGCGTTTTTAAGTCGCGAGTCCGTCGCCGGTCCGGACTCGCTCCCGCCCGATCGATCGCTTGCAGCGATCGATTCGGCGTCGCCAGCCATCCATGGCTCGCCTATCAGGCTGTTGCTCGAATGCCTGCCAAGGGTCCCAGCGCGCCACGTCCACGAAGCACAGCACCGGTTCCAGGAGCCCGAGCCGACCAAGGCCGGCGCTACGACAGCCACGCATCCATCGCGGGGACACGAGCCGGCCGAGGCAGGCGCAGCAACGCCCGCGATTTCCTGCGCCGGACGGGAGCTCGTGCAGCGATGCCCTCGCGCTCGCTCAATGCGGCCCGGGGTACTTCTTCTCCCCGGCCGTCACCGCGAGGTCGAGCCGGTTCTCGGGCGGCGGCAGCGGGCAGGTCGAGTAGGCGTTGAACGCGCACGGCGGGTTGTAGGCGCGGTTGAAGTCGAGCGTCGTGCGCCCGTCCTCGGGCATCGCGGCATACAGAAAACGGCCCGGCCCATGGGTTTCGCGCCCGTTGGTGCGGTCGGCGAAGATCAGGAACAACTGGCCCGAGCCGTCGTCGATCGCCTCGAGGCGGTGGGTTTTGCCGCCGGCCGCGAAGACCAGAGCGCCCGGATTCGCCATCGGCTCCAGCGTGTTGATGACGCTCGCGATCTCGATCGTGCGGCCCTCTGGATGCGGCTCGAAGCGCGCCTCGATTCGCCAGGCCGGATCGATCGGATAGTGGTCGATGCCGACGAAGCCGGTGCGGGTCGGCGCTTCGGGGTCGCGCACGCGCAGGCCAAGGCGGCCGCTGCGCTCGATCACGACGAAGCTGGCACGATCGAAGCGGACGACGGTCGGGGACCCGTCGGCGTCGCTCGCGAGCTCGCCCGCGCGCGCATCGCCGTCACCGATCCGCGCCTCGACCCCGTCTGCGAGCGCGAGGCGCACGCGTCCGTCGGCCAGCGTCAGCGTGCCGAGGCGCTCGGGGCCGACCGCGAGCACGACATCGTTGTCGGACGCGCGGCCGACCGTCTGCGAGCCCTCGGCGAGCCAGTGCAGGCCGACGAGGCTGAGCCAGCCTTCGGGCTGCTTCAGGCGCTCGACGCGCGCCGCACGCCAGGCCTCGATCTCGGCCGAATAGTCCGCCTCGACCCCAGGCTCGGCGCTGGCGCCATCGGCCGACGCAGCCGCCATCGCCAGCGGCAGCAGGGCGATCAGGGTCATCGTGGTCCTCCGCAACATCATCGATCCTCACATCCAGGGTGATCGTGCGCCGCGATCGACTGCGATCCTCGGCATTCATTCCGCAGTCGGTTCATCGGCCCCGCAGGAACAACCGGTCGAGCTCGCCCTGGGTCAGCTGCACCCACGTCGGCCGCCCGTGGTTGCACTGACCGGAGCGCTCGGTCTCCTCCATCTGGCGCAGCAGCGCATTCATCTCCGGCAGCGTGAGTCGCCGCTGGGCGCGCACCGAGCCGTGGCAGGCCATCGTGGCCAGCACCTCGTTCTCGTACTCCTCGAGTCGCGCCGCGCTGTCGTGCAGCGCGAGGTCGGCCAGCACGTCGCGCACCAATCGTTCGACGTCGGCGCCCGCGAGCGCAGAGGGCACACGACGGACGACGAGGCGCTCAGGTCCGGTGCGCGAGACCTCGAATCCCAGCGCCGTGAAACGCGAAGCGGCGTCCTCGGCCGCATCGGCCTCGCGCCGGCTGACCGCGAGCGTCAACGGAACCAGCAACATCTGCGAGGGAATCGCGCCGGCTGCGCGCGCCTGCTTGAGGCGTTCGTAGGTGATGCGCTCGTGCGCGGCGTGCATGTCGACGAGCACCAGTCCGCGCGCGTTCTCCGCCAGCACGTAGATGCCCTTCAGCTGGGCCAACGCATAACCGAGCGGCGGAGCCTCTTCGCCGGGTCCGGTCCCGGCCCTCGCGCTCATCACCGCGCACGGCTCGCGGGCGGAATCGGCCAGGGCGAGAACCCCGCCGGCGCGATCGAGGCCGTACAAGGCGCTCATCGCGCCGAGCGGATCGGCGAGGCGCATCCCGACCTGGCTCGGCGGCCGCGACGCCGCGGACCGGGCTGTCGCGATGCGCGGCGTCTCCGCGTCGCCAGCCGTCGCTGCACCCGTCCCGACGGACGAGCCGGCGCGGGTATCGGCCAGCGCCTGATGGAGCGACCGGAACACGAACTCGTGCACCATCCGGCCGTCGCGGAAGCGCACCTCGGCCTTGGCCGGGTGGACATTCACGTCGACCCCGCGCGGATCGAGGTCGAGCAGCAGCACGAAGGCCGGATGGCGGCCATGGAACAGCACGTCGGCGTAAGCCTGCCGGACCGCATGCTGAACCACGCGGTCGCGCACCAGCCGGCCATTGACGAACAGGTACTGGCGGTCGGCCTGGCTCCGTGAGGCGGTCGGCGCGCCGAGCCAGCCTTGCAGCGCGAAGCCGGCGTGCTCGGCCGCGACCGGGATCGCCCCGGTGACGAACTCCGGGCCCAACACGTCGGCGACGCGGCCTTCCCGGTCCGGGGTCGGGCGCATCCGGAAGACCTCGCGGCCGTTGTGGACCAGCCGGAAGTCGATCGCTGGCCGTGCCATCGCGACCGCGCGCAGGTGCTCCTCGATGTGCGAGAACTCGGTGCGCTCGGACTTCAGGAACTTGCGCCGCGCGGGCACGTTGAAAAACAAGTCGGCAACCGCGACGCGCGTGCCGGGCGGCTGTGCGGCCGGCTCGACGGGACCGATGTCTCCGTTCGCTGCGAGCATGCGGAAGCCGTGCGGCGCATCCCGCGTGCGCGAGGCGAGTTCGAGTCGGGCGACCGAGGCGATGCTGGGCAAGGCCTCGCCGCGAAAGCCGAGGCTCGCAACCGCCTCGAGGTCCTCGAGGCTCGCGATCTTGCTGGTGGCGTGGCGTGCCAGCGCGAACGGCAGCTCATCAGCCGGGATGCCGCGGCCATCGTCACGAACCTCGATGCGCTTCAGCCCACCGGCCTCGATCAGCACCTCGATCCGCGCGGCACCGGCGTCGAGCGCGTTGTCGACCAGCTCGCGCACCACCGAGGCCGGACGCTCGACGACCTCGCCGGCTGCGATCTGGTTGATGAGATGGTCAGGCAGCGGGCGGATCGGCACGGCGGACTCGCGCGGCGGGTCGTCAAGGATAGTCGGAGACGTCCGGATCGCGCCCGCGTGTTGCGAACGCCCGATCCGGCCGCGTCAGCTTCCCGGGACCCGCAGGACGTCGCCAGGCCGGATCGCGTTGTCGGCGATGTTGTTCTCGGCTCTGAGCCGGCTGAGACTGACGCCGTGCTGCTGGGCAATCAGCGCCAGCGTCTCACCGCGCATCACGATGTGCTCGCGCGGCCGCTGCCGGTTGGCGGCGATCCACGTGCCCGGCGGCGGATTGGCATGGAACCAGTTGCGCACGCCGTCGAGGATCGCAGCAGCGAGCTTGCTCTGGTGGGCGGCGTCACGCAGGCGCTTCTCTTCCTCGGCGTTCGAAATGAAGGCGGTCTCGATCAGGATCGACGGCACGTCCGGCGCGCGCAGCACGACGAAGTTCGCGCGCTGCACCTCCTGCTTGTGCACGCGACCGAAGCGCGAGAGGCTCTTCAGAACATGGTTCGCGACCTGGTCGGAGGCCTGCAGGGTCGCGCCTTGCGAGAGGTCGAGCAGCACCGCAGCCAGCGTGCCATCTTTGCCCTCGAGCGAGACGCCGCCGACGAGGTCGGAGGCGTTCTCGCGGTCGGCAAGCCAGCGCGCGGCCTGCGAACTCGCACCCCGGGTCGAGAGCATGTAGACCGATGAACCTGCGGCGCGACCGTGCGCGATCGCATCGGCGTGGATCGACAGGAAGAGATCGGCCTGCGCCTCGCGCGCCTTCTGGTAGCGCTGGCGCAGCGGGATGAAGTAATCCCCATCGCGGATCAGCACCGCGCGCATGCCGGGCTCGCGATCGATGGCCTCGGCCAGCACCCGCGAGATCGACAGCACCACGTCCTTTTCGCGGGTGCCGCGCGGGCCGATCGCCCCCGGGTCCTCGCCACCGTGGCCGGCATCGATCGCGATCGTGACCTGCCGTCCGCCGTCGATCGGCGCCGGCGGCGCCTTGATCACACGGGGCACGGCAGACAGGTTGCCACCGATCGGCGCCAGGTCCACGACCAATCGGTGGCCGCGGTTCTGAGCCGGCGTCAGCAGGAAGCTGCGCGGGCGGGTCTTCGCGCTGGTGTCGATGACGATCCGGAGCACGCCCTTCTCGGGCGTGCCGGTGCGGATGTTGCGCACGAGACCTTTCGCCGGCGGAGCGGCGAAGTTGCCGCCGAGGGTCGCGCCGCGCACGTCGATCACGACCCGCGGCGGATCGTCGAGGGTGAACAGCTTGTGCTCGCCCGGGCGCGAGAGATCGAAGACCACGCGGGTGTGTTCGGGACTCTCCCACAGACGCGCCGGCCCGATCTCGACCGCCTTGGCCGGGGCCGCGATCGCAACGAGCAGCGATGCGAGCGCGCCTGACATCGCGCTCCGCATCGCTGTCTTCGCCTGATCGACCCCTGTGCGCATGCCGCGGATTCCACTCCAGCCGCACGGTCCTGTCAAGGATTTTGCTGGAAAATCCGATACCTGGACGACACTCTTCAGACCGACGGCAAGATCACGGTGTAACCCCCCTCAGCGCGTTGGCGAGGGCGCGGCCGCGCGGTCCGACGCCGTCCAGCAACGCCTGCCGTCCCTCCCCGGCATGCGACAGGATGATCCGGAGGTCGGCGATCGGAAGCGCACCAGCACCGCGCTGCGGCCATTCAACGACGATCACCGCGTCACCGACTCGCTCGCGGACGCCGAGGACCTCGAGCTCTTCCGGCGACCCAAGGCGATAGAGATCAAGGTGCAGGAGCTCGAATTCCGGCGTTGGATAGGGCTCGACCAGCGTGTACGTGGGACTCCTGACCCGCGTGCCCGGGACCAGCGCCTGCACCAGTCCGCGCACCAGGGTGGTCTTGCCGACACCGAGATCACCCTCGAGATGGACGACGTCGCCCGGCGCCAGTCTCGCCGCAAGCGCAGCGCCGAACGCGCGCGTCGCGATCTCGTCCGGGAGATCGATCGTCCCGTCCACGCTCACGGGTTGAGCACGACCCGCAGTTCTTCGAGCAGATCGCCTGCGAGCAGCCCGCGCGAGCCGCGCCGCGCGGCCCGGTCGCCGGCAAGCGCGTGCGCGAGCACGCCGAGCATCGCCGCGTCGAAGGCGCCATGGCCCTGCGCGATCAGCGCCGCGATCACACCGGTCAGCACGTCGCCGGTGCCACCCGAGGCCATTCCCGGATTGCCGAATGGACACACCGCCTGGGCGCCGCTCGGGTCGGCGACCACGGTGCCGGCGCCCTTCAACACGCAGACCGCGCCGAAGCGCCGGGCCAGTTCGGTCGCGGCCGAGTAGCGATCGCGCGCGATGTCGGCCGTATCGCCACCGAGCAGGCGAGCTGCCTCCCCGGGATGGGGGGTGATGACCGAACCGGGCGCCAGCGCGCGCGGCGAGCGCGCGAGCAGGTTCAGCCCATCGGCGTCGATGACGGCTGGTCGGTCATGGCCCAACGCCCGCGCCCAGGTCGCGACCGACCACGACGAAGTGCCAAGCCCGGGGCCCAGAGCGAGCGCCGTCGCCCGCTCGAGCAGCGGTTCCAGTTCGGTCTCGTGGGCGATCCCGCGCGCCATGAGTTCGGGCCGACCCGCGACGATCGCGGCGACGTGTTCGGCGCGCGTCGCCACGCTGACCAGCCCGGCCCCGCTGCGCGCGGCGGCCTCGGCGGCCAGCCGCACCGCGCCTGCATACCCGTGGTCACCACCAATCGCGAGCACGTGCCCGAAGTGACCCTTGTGCGCGGTCGGTGCGCGGGGTGACAGGGCGCGAGCCAGCGACTCAGGCGCCAGCAGCACGCCCGCCGGCCCGGCCGCGGCCACATGGGTCTCATCGACATCGAGCGGCTCGAGCCAGCGACTACCGGCGAGCGCCATCCCATCGCCGGTCCAGAGTCCGCGCTTCCACGCGATGAAGCACACCGTCGCCGTGGCGCGGATCGCGACACCGGGTGCCCAGCCGCTGTCGGCGTCGAGCCCCGACGGCACGTCGAGCGCGAGCACTGGCAGGTGCGAACGGTTCACCGCCTCGATCAGGCGCGCGGCATCGCCGTCGGGCGCGCGCGACAGGCCGATCCCGTAGCTCGCGTCGACCACGAGATCGACGTCGGGCCACGCGCCGTCGGTCAGGAACCCCGACTCGGGGACGCCGGCGGCA
>CALDVP010000187.1 GCA_937924195.1 uncultured Lysobacterales bacterium | reverse complement strand
GCCCGGTGATCCCGTGCGCGAGGGTCCACTCGACCAGCGAGTTCCATCCAAGGCCGGCTTCGGCCCGGATCCGGTGCGAGCCATCGGCCGCGCGCACGTGCGACACCGCATCGGCCGTGACCGTCAGCACTACACCGGGCCAGTCGCGGGTCAGCAGCAAGTTGCTGCCGTCGCCGAGTACCAGCAGTGGCAGTCCGGCGAGGCGCGGGTCGGCCAGCAGGGCGGGGAGCTCGTCGATTGCATCGGCCCGCGCGAGCCAGCGCGCGCGGGCGGCGACGCCGAAGGTGTTCAGGCGATCGAGCGGGGCGTCTTCGGTCAGCTGCATCGGCGGGTCGTGCGCGGAATGGCGCATTGTCCCACGATGATCCGGTGCGCTGACGCGGCCTGGCCGAGCTTCGTGCGCGTGGCGCCGCGGAAAGAAAGTCGGCCTGCCGTGACACCTGCTGCGTTCGCTTCCGAGCGCGTCGCGCATCCACCACGGCACTTCGAGTGGAGTCCGCCCATGCGCACCTGGCAGCTCGTCGTCGCCCTGTTCGCGGGATTCATGCACGCGCCCATGGTTTCCGCGGTGGGCGAGTTCGTCATCGAACCCTGTCTCGAGCCGCTCGCGGTCGTGCACGTCGATGCCGACGACGGCACGGTCGAGGATCAGATCACGGTCTGCCGGGAGTCCATCGACACGGTCCTCGTTCTCCAGAGCGAATCGGCAGCTGCCGGGTCGCGACCGGCGATCGGACTGCGACGCTCGGATGACGGGGTCGAGATCCGCTTCGCTGCCGAGGCCGTGGCCACCCCGATGCTGCGCCTCGATGCCGACACGCCCGAGCTTCGGGTGGCTTTCATGGAGCCCGAACTGACGCTGGGCCTTCGGCTGGTGACGCAGCCGAGGGCCGAGGACCCGCTGCTGTGGCCGCTGCGCTTTCGGGTCGAGGAGCAACCGGTCGACGAGATCGTCGCCGCGATCGCCGACAAGGTCGGACAGCGGCTGGAGGGCGCCGAGCAGCTGTGCGAGGCGCCGGTCAATCTCCATTTCGAACGCAGTCCGCCGCCGGTGCGCAGCGTCCTGCTGCTGCTCGCCGAAGAGTGCGGCGTCGGGCTTGCGTTTCCGAGCGACGGGGTGATTCGGATCGTGCCGGCCTCGACATCCGAGTGAATCCCGAGGTACGAAGACCCGCCTTGTGACCGGATCAGTGCGCCATCGGCGTACGCCGCTCAGGCGAAAGGCTGCATGAAGCCGAGGTTCGGTCCCTGGATCGACACCTTGGTGCCGACCATGTGCTGCACGTTCGGGAAGATCAGGTCGCGCTCGCTGTCTGGCAGGCCAAACCAGGTCGCCAGCGTCGCGGCGTACTGGTCGACCGCGAGCGTCGGGATGATCTGGCCCCAGCCGGCGTTCTGCGGGTTGCCGCTGAGCCCGAGGTGCGGGAACTGGCCGTAGACCCGGCCGCCGGCGACGCGCTCGCCGATCACGAACTGGTGTCCGCCCCAGCCATGGTCGGTACCATCGCCATTGTTCGACAGGGTGCGCCCAAACTCCGACGCGGTGAAGATCGTGACGTTGTCGGCGAGGCCAACCGCGTTCAGCACGTCATGGAAGCCGCGGATGCCCGAGGCGACGTCGCCCAGCAGGTCCGGCAGATCGGCGTTCTGGTTGTCGTGGGTATCGAAGCCGCCGATCCCGGCGAAGAACAGCTGCCGCGTCATTTGCAGTGGCACGCGCTGGCGCATCACGCGCGCGATCATCAACAGCTGACGGCCAAGGCGCGGGAGGTCTGGGCGGGCCTGATCGAGCCGCTGCCAGGGCAGTCCATAGGCGGTCCAGAACGGCTGATAGGTGTCGTCGAGGAAGCCATCGTTGGCTGGATTGCGGTCGTTACGCAAGACCACTTCGAGCTCGCGCGCGACGTCCTCGGCGACGCGGATGCGCTGCGCCAGCGCGCGCTCGAACGGATGCGCGTGGGTGCGTGCGAGCATCGCGTTGAAAGTGTTGCGACGGTGATCGAGCCATGATCCTGGACCGACCGCGCGGATTGCCTCGACGCCGGTGTCGCTGACGAAGTAGGGCAGCACCGACTGTCCCGCTTGGAACACGTTCTCGCCATCGAGCGAGATGTTCATCGACAGGTTCTGATTCGGATTCGAGGCGAAGAAGACATCGGCCAGGCGTCCGCCCCAGCCGGTCCGGGCACTGGTGTCGGCACGCGGCGTCTGCCACAGCACGGTCTGGTCCGAATGAGAAAAGAGTTGCGCCGGAACCGGTACCGTGCCGGCGGTGTAGTCGGCGAGGTTCAGCGGTCGCACCAGCGGGCCGACGTTGGCGACGATGGCGGCGCGGCGCTGATTGAAGAGCTGCGCGAGCGGCGCCATCCGCGGATGCAGCCCGTAGCGGCTGCCGCCCTGGCTGATGGGCGTCGTCGTGCCGTCCTGGTAGATCGGCACGAGATCGCCCGACGGGATCCGGAGATCGCTCGGGTTTTGCTGGCCGCCACCGGGTCCGGTGCCGGTGCCGCGGCGCGAGTCCTCGTACTGGGTCCGCGCCGGTCCGTCGATCGGCACGATTGCACTGAAACAGTCATAGCCGCCGTAGAGGTACACGCACACCAGCGCGCGGTAGTCAGTCGCCGAGCCACGCAGCACCCGGGCCGCATTCTCGGCCAGCGCGAGCTTCGGGAACAGCGATAGCGCACTACCGGACAGGACGGTGCCGACCAGCGAAGCCTTCAGCAGATCGCGACGACGCATCCAGCTCATTTCACTTCTCCACCGAGTATTCGGGTGAGACCAGCAGCAGCCACAGCGCGTCCTGCACGCGGACGCGACGGGTCTCTGCCTCGGGGCGCCAGTTGTGGAAGGGTTCGTTCGCGACGTGCTGCGACAGCAGCCGGAACTGCTCGCGCGACATCGTGCCGCCGGTGAAGAGCGTGTCGTAGCGCGCGATCAGCTGGTCGGGACGGTCGGCGATCGGCGTGTCGAGCCCGAGGTCGATCACCGTGGGCCGCCACGATCCCGAGGTCGGAAGCCCGGGATTTCCGAGCCACTGCCAGTAGATGCGTCCCTCGAGCATGTTCGCGGTGCGCACGATGAAGGTGTCGACGGTGATCTGGAACTCGGGCGAGACCAGCCCGCGTCCGGCGACCTCCGGGTGTGGTAGCGCGTAGTGCGGCAGGTAGAAGTTGAAGACCGTCGGCGAGCGCAGCGCGGCCTGCGCCAGGGCGCCTTGCGGCCAGCCCTCCTGCCAGACGCCGTTCGGGTTGGTCGGCCGGCCGGCCATGGCCCGGTTCAGCCGCGTCAGCAGCAGCAGCGGTTCGCGCAGCTTGCCAATGCAGCCGGTCGCCGGACCCGTGCATGCGTGGGTCGTCGGTCGACGCGCTTCGGGATCGAGCAGCACCGCGCGGACGACCGCCGCGAGGTTCCCACGCACCCCACCGGGCGCTGCGCCGTTGTCGTCGTTGAACACGGCCGCCACCCGCTGCACATACCCGGGCGTCGGGTTGCTGGTGACCAGTCTGAGGATCAGATGACGCGCGATGAAAGGCCCGACGTTCGGATGATGGAAGACGTTGTCGAGCGCCTCGCTCAGGTTCTGTTCGGCGGTGCCGCCGGCCGCCAACACGCCCTGCGCGTTGACGCGCCCCCGCGCGACGCCGGGGTAGGCCAGCAGCTGCTTGGTGCCCGCGCTCTGATGGTAGATCTGCCATGGCGTCATCGGCGTGCGGAAGGCCCGCGCGAGCTTCCAGTTGGTGTTCGCGACCGGGTCGATCGGGCAAAACTCCCATTCCCACCAGCGGTCGTATTCGCCGTCGCCGTTCGCGTCCTCCGGTGGCTGGCCGGGTCCGCCGAGCGTGCGCACGCAGGTCGACCAGTTCCAGCCGGTGAAAACCGCTGCAAAGCCGCGGATCGTGTCCTGCGTGTAGGTCGGCAGGGTCTGGATCCCGTTACCCGGGTTGCCGTCCTGGTCCACCGGCGTGCCATCGGGGTTGAGCATCACGAGGCCGACCGAGAACAGCTGCATGATCTCGCGCGCGTAGTTCTCGTCCGGCCGGATCGTTCCCGACTGGTTCGCCTTGCGATTCTTGAACATCGACAGGTACTGACCCATCGCCGGATGCAGCGTCACCTCCTCGAGCAGCGTCCGGTAGTTGCCGAAGGCGTTGCGCACCAGCACGTCGTAGTAGTGGGCCAGTGTGGTCGGGTTGCCCTCGAGCGCGCCGTTCTGCGCGGAGACCACGAGCAGCTGGGACAGCGCGAAAGCCACGCGCTGGCGAAGCTGGTCATTGGCGATCATCGCCGCGCGGAACCACTCCTCGTGGCGCTCGCCATCCCAGACGTGGTCGACGCCCATCTGCTGGATCCGCGTATCGACGAGCGGCAGGTGAAGGGTCGGCGCAGCCGCAATCTGCTCGCTGAGCCATGCGTGATAGCCGATGCGCGCCAGGCGCTCGATTTCGGGACGCGTCGGACCAAAGGTCGCCTGCAGCAGGAAACGCGCCGCCTCGTCGCGGTTGTAGGGACCCTCGGCGGGTTCGTCGAAACCGGCGGCGCTGATCAGATCGTGCGCCGAAGCGGGGCTGGCCATCACCAGCACGAAGGCCGCGGCCAGCCGGATCGCGTGCCGATGGAATCGGTCCCGCCAGCGAGAGGCGGTGGTGCGCGGCGCGTTCGCGGGCACCTCGAGGCGCTTGGTTTGGCGCATAGCGTCGTCCCCTGACTGATGGCGCGAGCATGCCGCGAGCCGGCTGGCAGCATTGTGACCGGCATCGCAGTTGCATGACGCCGCCGGTTCGATCCTAACGCGGTGCGAGGCTTTCTGCTGGCTGCTGGTCGATGCCGATGAAGTATCAATCGCTGCACCTGTGCATCCTGCTCGCAGGGGTCGCGCCGGTCGCGTCCGCGTTTTCATCCGGGGCGCCGGTCTGCGAGGTCAACGCGTTGCCGCTGGTCCCGATGAGCCCGGTCCTGATCCAGCCGCCGCCGACCGGCTGGCGCCTCGCGATCGACGAGCCGCGATTCCACGCCGGCCGTCTGACCGTGATCCGCGTCGTCAATGACGATCCGACGAAGCGCGCGCGTGGCGTGCTGATCTTCGCGAAGTCCGGTCCGTTGGCCGGGGCCGGGCGCTTCGTCCTGCCCAGCCCCTCGCCGTTATTCGGATTCATTCCTTTCGTGCCCGGCAGCGACTGCGGCGAATGGGCCGTCAGCCACGTCAGCGCCGTGCCGAAGACCCAGGACCAGCTGGTGTTTCGGTGGGAGCCGGAGGACGGGATGGACCTCCTCGTCGCAGTGCGCGCCTTCGTGATCGAGGATTGCCAGCCCGAGCCGGGCGGCTGCCGGAGCGCCCAGGCCCTGACCGACTTTGGCGAGCTGGTGCCGACCGTGTTCTTCGATGGCTTCGAGACCGCGCCGCGCTGATCAGCGCCCCACGCCGACACCCGCCTTGCGCAGCGCCTCGACGCACTCGC
>CALDVP010000186.1 GCA_937924195.1 uncultured Lysobacterales bacterium | reverse complement strand
CGGCGGCGGGCACCTTTCGTCAGCGGATGACCTGGATGTCGACCGGCACCACGACCTGCGGCTGGACCGGGTCGGTGCCGCCGGTCGACAGGCACAGCAGCGCACGGTGCTGGCCAGTCGGCAAGGACGTGGCGTCGATCGAGACGGTGAGGTTCGACACCCCGCCGACGCCGAGCGACTCGCCGTTGCTCGACAGGCCGAGCCACGGAGCGCCGCACAGGGCATCGCCCGTCACGGTCGCCGCGAAACCGGACAGCGCGTTGGTGTTCTGGCGCGTCCACGTCGCCGGCACGTTATTGATCTGGCGCGGGGAGATGATGTGGGCCGGTTCGATGCCCGGGTTCGACGACAGGAACCAGGCCCAGCGGCGGTCCGAGGCGGCGACGGTCAGCGTCGGATGGACCGAGACCCAGTAGCGCGCGCCGAAGAACAGCGCCGGCCGGGCCGGGCATCCGGTGGCGGCCGCGAGGTCGAGCTCGAAGTTCGCCCAGTCGGCCGAGAGTTGGCGCAGGCCGGCTGCGTTGGCCCCGGTGAAGCTGCGCGTGCACGACCACAGGAGACCCGCGTTTCCGGCCTCCGGATTACCGGCCGGGATGCCGGGAAGCAGGGGCCGCCAGATGCTGAAGGTGAGGCCGGTCGCGACCTGGTTCAGCGTCTGGGTGCCGGCGCCGATCATGAATCCGTACGCGGCGATCGAGCGCAGATTGCCCGAGTCGAGCGGCAGGAAGTCGTCGGCACCATAGATGCCGCCCGGGGTCGGGGTCTGGGCGCCGTAGAAACCGACGCTGACGCCGTTGGTCTGATTCGGGACCTGGTTCAACCACGCGACGTTCCCGATACCCGACCGGTTCCAGGACCAGGTCAGGCTCGGGTTGCCGAGGTTGCGCACGGCCAGCGCCACCGGGCTGACCTGCCCGCGCGTCACGTTGACGCGGATCGCCGTCGGTGAGACCGCGATCTGCGGCGGCGACGGACGCACGACGATCGGCATCGTCGCGACCGGAATCGACGCGTCGCTCGGCGTCAGCGTCAGCATGCCAAAGCGGGTCTGACCCACCGGCAGCTTGGTCGAGTCGATGCCGAGCGTGAAGCTCGCCGTGCCATTGGCCGGCAGCGCGAGCGTCGCCGGGAAGGACACGATCTCGGCATCGAGACCGGAGACCGACAGTGTCCACGTGACCGCCGCGTTGCGGGTCGAGCGCAGCGTGCGTGGGAACGTGCACGTCCCGACGCAAGCGAGGTTCTGGAAGCTCGGCAGGTTGAGCTGGGTCGGGTCGCCACCGGTGGCCGGGTTGGCGGCCGTGAAGCGGGCACCGGTCTCGTTCATGACGAAACCGGCGCGCGCGGCGCGGGCGACGTCGATGCGACCGGCGCCGCGGTCGAAAGCGTCGCTGGCCGTGGTCCCGTTCTCCTTGACCACGCCGGCGGTGATCGCCGTCGTCATCAGCGCCGACTTGATCTCCTGCGGCGTCCAGGCCGGATGCACGCCCTTCAGCAAGGTCGCCGCGCCAGCGACGTGCGGACTCGACATCGAGGTGCCCTGCAGGAATCCAACGGCCTCGTTGGCCGCGGTGCTGAGCGCGCCCGGCGCGGCAACACCGCGGTTCCAGCGCGAAACGGCGGCAAGGATCGCGACGCCAGGCGCAGTGACATCCGGCTTCAGCACCGAGCCGAGTGGGCTCGGCCCGCGCGAACTGAAAGCCGCCATCACATCACCGGTGCCCGAGGTGCGCTCGGCCGGGAAGCGGATGCCGAGCGTCGCGGTCGGGTTGGCCCGCGTGAACGCGATCAGCGCCTGGGCGGTCGTGAACGGCAGCGAAAAGGTCGGGATCTGACCCTGCGGCGGACCGGCGATGCTGCCGGCGAACGGTCCGGTGTTCCCGGCAACCCCACTGTTCGCGATGATCACGGCCACTGCACCGGCCGCGCGCGCCGCTTCGGACTTGTTCGCAAAGCTGCAGGTCCCGCGACGGACCAGCGCGATCGCGTTCGCGAAGGTGCCGGCGGGATAGGCCGCGCAACCGTCGTTCGGATTGCCGTCGGCCGCGAGCCGCTCGAAGTCCGGGCTCACGACGAGCCTCCGCGTGATCGACGCCGTGAACGCAGCGCTCGAAGCACCGCCACTCATCGGCGCGAGCGGAAAGTTCGCGATCGCGGCCGGCGCGCCGGCCGGCGAGCTGATCCCGGCGTAGAAGTCGTAGCCGGCGCGGTCATGCGTCGAGGCCGCCACGGTCAGCATCCACGGACCGAGGTGGGCGACGGTGCCGGCGGCGGGACCGGAGTTGCCGGCACTCGCGACCGGCAGCACGCCCGCGTTCTGCGCGGCGAGGAAGGCCTGCTCGTTGGCGCCGCCCCAGGGGTTGCCGCCGCCCGAGATCGAATAGTTCAGCACCCGGACGATGCCATCGGCGACCGTCTGGTTGATCGCGGCCAGCGTCGAGACGTTCGGGCACAGGCCCTGACCGGCAGCGTTCGTGTAGCAGACGTCGTATGCAACGACGTTCGCGCGCGGCGCGACACCGGAGAGGATGACCTCGCGGCCGTTGACGGTGGCCGTGCGCCGGTTGCCGGCGACGGTCGACCCGACGTGGGAGCCATGGCCGTTCTCATCCTCGAAGCCGCGCGCCTCGAAGGCACCCTGAACGAAGCCCGGGCTGGCCGGGTCGACGACGAAGTCGACGAAATCCCAGCCGCCGATCAGCTTGGCGTTGCAGCGGTCGCGCTGCGGGTCGTGGTTCGCGTTCTGCGGATCGCACCATCCCAGGAAGCGACCGGCGCCGAGCGGATTGACGTGGCGATAGCCGTCGAGGTCGCTCTCGGCGAACGAGGGGCTACCGATGTTGGCGCCCGAGTCGAGGATGCCGACGACGATTCCCTCGCCGCGGTTCGGCGCGAGCGGCGCCTGGCCAGCCCAGACTGACGGCGCCTGGACCCAATCCGCGCCGGCGTCGGTGGTGAGTTCGTATTCGTGGTACGGCTCGACGATCGCGACCGACGGATGACGCGCGATCCGCGCGGCCTCGGCATCGGTCAGCGCCAGCACCATGCCGTTGAAGGCGTGCTGGAACTGGAATTCCGGGCGGATCGGCGCGAGCTTGCGCCCGAGGATGGCCGCGGCGCTGCCGAGGAACTTCGCCTGCTCGGACTCGAGGTGCTTCTGGTAGGCCTTGGCTTCGGCAGAGTCGACCTTCATCAGGCCGGTGGTCGGATCGCGTGGCACGGACTTGAGGCCGGGCCGGCCGCCGTCGTACATCGCCATCGGCGGCTCGCTAAAGCCGATGATGAAGATCGCCTTCGGCGCGCTGGCACCGTCGACGTAGACGGTCGCGTCCGCGATGCCACCAGCCGACGCCGGCGCGGCATGCCCGGCCGCCGCGGTGATGCCTGCGATTGCGAGCGCGAGCGCGAGGCGCTCAAATGCCGTCGATGTGCCCATGTGGTTCCTCCCCGAGTCGATGAACGATCCCGCGAAGTCATGCGCCGGACCGTGGCCTGCCGCTGCGCGCGTCCGCGACCATCCGATCGCCGCCCGCGCCGCGAGCCACCGATTCGACCACGGGCGGGCCCCCGCGCCAAGTCCCGCGATGTCGAGACGTCGTGAGGGCCGCTTCGCCGTTTGCCCGACGCCGTGACGGACGCATCGAGCGCAATCGAGTGGATCCTGGCCTGTCGGCCCGGCTTCGAGCCCGAGGCCGAGGCCGAGGGCCGGGCGGTGCTGGGCGGTTTCGCCGCCCGTGCCGTCGGCTGCGACCGCGCGCCGGGGTTGGCACGATTCCGCTTCGCCGACGCGGTGCCGCGGTCTGCGCTGCCCGATCCCCATCGGCTCGTGTTCGCCCGTACCGCATGGACCGCATTCGCCCGACTCGGCGGCGTCGACCCGAAGGACCGCCTGACCCCGCTGCTCGCGATCCTGGACGGGCAGCCGCCGATCGGCGATGCCTGGGTCGAGTTGTCCGACGGCGGCGACGGCGCGGCGCTGGCGGCCTTCGCACGCAGCTTCGAGGCCGCGCTGGTGTCGGCCTTGCGACGGACCGGGCGGCTGGACCCGGCGAGCCCGACCGTGCTTCGCGTGCTGGCCGCGAGCGGCACCGACCTTGCGCTCGAGATCGCGCGCGTCGAGGACCTGCCGACCGGCCGCGGCGGCGTGCCGCGCTTGAAACTCCCGCGTGAGGCCCCGAGTCGCTCGGCGCTGAAGATCGAGGAGGCCTGGCTGACCCTGCTCTCGCCCGCCGAGCGCGCGCACGCCCTGGCTGCCGGCATGAGCGCGGTGGACCTCGGCGCCGCACCCGGTGGCTGGTCATGGCAACTGGCGCGTCGCGGTCTTCGGGTCGCCGCGATCGACAACGGGCCGCTCGCCCAGTCCGCACTCGCCACGGGCCGCATCCAGCACATCCGCGCCGACGGCTTCCGCTGGCGGCCGCCGCGCCCGGTGGACTGGCTGGTCTGCGACATGGTCGAGCAGCCCTCGCGCGTCGCGCGACTCATCGCCGACTGGCTCGCGTGCGGCGATGCGCGCGCCGCGCTCTTCAACCTGAAGCTGCCCATGAAGAAACGCTGGGCCGAAACGGTGACCTGCCTCGCGACGCTGGCCGACGCGATCAGGGCCGCATTGCCGCCCTCGATTACCGCGGCCACGGGGCGACTGTCCGTGCATGCGGCCAACGCGCGCTTCGAACTGCGCGCGCGCCAGCTCTACCACGACCGCGAGGAGATCACGGTGCTCGCGCTGCCGCGCAATCCGCCACGCTCGAGACCACCGTCGATCAGTCCAGGATCAGTCA
>CALDVP010000185.1 GCA_937924195.1 uncultured Lysobacterales bacterium | reverse complement strand
CAGCCCGGCCGCGGCGGGATCGCTGATGGCCTTCGTCTGGCTGATGAACCAGGAAGGCTTCGCCGGCGCCGACGTGGCCTGGATCGCACTCGGGCTGACCGCCACGGTCGCGCTGCTGATGGTCAGCCGCATCCGCTACTTCAGCTTCAAGCAGGTGCCGGCCGGCGAGCGAATGCCGTTTCTGCTGGTGCCGGCGATCATCGGCGTTTTCGTGCTGCTCGCGATCAACCCGCCGCTGGTGCTGGCCGTAGTCGGTGCCACCTACCTCGCCAGCGGCCCGGCGATCGCGCTGCTCGGCTGGTTGCGCCGACGGCGCGGGGACGCGACCGGATGAATCCTGCGAAAGCGCCCCCCCGGGAGCTCGCGCGTCGACGGCTGTTGGAGACGCTCGGTATCGCGCGTGTTGCGCGTCGTGGACGCTACGCGGCAAGCGTCACTCCCTACGGGGCGACGGGCACCGGAACCTCGATCGTGCTGGTGAACAGCGTGGACGCCACCACCCATCCGCTGCTGCGCGCGATCCTCGCGGTGATCGGGGTCGATCCGAGTCGCGTCCGTATCGCCGGTACGCCGGTTGCAGGCAAGGTCGATGTGCTGCTGGCCATCGGCATCGACGATGCCACGGCGGCCGCCAGCGCACCCGAACTCGCCGAGCTCGCGCGCGATCCGGCCGCCAAGCGCGCGCTCTGGCATTCGCTGCGTCCGATGCTGCGCCGGAGCTGAGCGATGGTCGCAGCGCCCCGGGAACTACTGCCGACGCTGCGGCCGATGACCGAGGCCGACCTCACCGAGGTCGCCCGGATCGAGGCCGCCGCCTATGCCTTCCCGTGGACGCTCGGCATCTTCCGGGACTGTCTGCGCGCCGGCTACCACGGCTGGGTGCTGGCGCGGCCGGGCGCGATCTATGGCTACGGCATGCTCAGCATTGCCGCCGGCGAGGCGCACCTGCTGAACCTCTGCATCGATCCGATCCGACAGGGCGAGGGACACGGACGGCGGCTGCTGGCGCGGATGCTCGACCTCGCCCGCTGGCACCGCGCCGAGCGCATCTTCCTCGAGGTCCGTCCGAGCAACGTGGCGGCGATCGCGCTGTATCACGACGCCGGCTTCAACGAGATCGGGCGGCGCCCGAACTACTACCCGGCGCGCGTCGGCCGCGAGGACGCACTGGTGATGGCGCTCGAGCTGCTGCCACCGGGCGATTGACGCGAATCCAATGGCTCCGCGCCGATCAGCGCATCGAGCCGCCGCAGGATCTCCCCGAAGAACGGATTGGACGTGATCCGCGTCAGGTCCGCCGCCGAGACCACCAGCACACCGCGTTCGCCGCGCGCCGGCAACGAACCGAGGTGCACTCCCGGTATATCGGCCGGATCCGGATCGAGGCCATAGAGCCCGTCGTCGACTGGAAACGGCAACGCGACGTGCGACAGCGAGTAGACGCCGGCCGGGAAGAGCATGCCCGTCTCGCGCTGGGACCCGGTCGTGGCGCCGGCGGGCTTGCAGTGCTCGACGATCTGTCGGTCGGTCCGGCCGACGTTCGAGTACGTGCAGCTCCGGTAGGCGCGCGGTGCAGGCGGCAGCAGGGCTTCCGGCGTGGCGGTTCCGGTCCGCATCAGCGGCCCGAGGTCGGTGCTGCGATCGACGTCGAAAAGCACCAACTCATGCCCGGCCGCGGGCAGGCGGCTGAACAGCGCGTCGACGACCGCCGGCGTGCTGACGGTCGCATCGACGGTGGACTGGAAGGCGAGGATCGGCGGCAGCCGGGCGAGCGCCCCCTCGCTGGCGCGTCGTCCGAGCCGAGTCTGGACCTCACGTGCGAGCAGTGAGGACTCGCGCGCAGCCCGAACTGGAAAAGAGTTGTACTTGTAAGGGTTGTACTCGGGCAGCACGTCGATCCAAGCCGCGCGGGCGAAGGCCGGGAATACCGCCGGCCAACCGAGCATCCCGGCGAAGCGCGCCATCGCCGAGACCCCGATCATCGGCGAGAGCATCACGATTCGATCCGCGCATATCGAGTCTCGACCGTCGAGCGCGTCCAGCGTCTGCGAAAGCACCAGTGCTGCCCCCGTCGAATAGCCCACGAGGTGCAGCGGGCCTTCCGGAACCCGACGTCGTGCCTCGCGCATCGCCAGTCGGGTCGCGGCTTGCCAGTCTTCACGACCGGCCGCGGTCAGGCCCGCCGGTACCGTGCCGTGACCCGGCAATCGGACGCCGAGCGCGACGAAGCCGCGCGACCGGTAGTGTCGGGCGACATGGCGCAGGCTGTAGGGACTGTCGGTGAGCCCGTGGATCAGCACCGCGACACCGCGTGGCGGACCGTCGGGCTCGAGTAGGTACGAGCGGTTCCAGTCGGCGCTGCGCCGCGAACGATGCATCGGACTGCCCGACCAGTAGCGGTTCGACGCGACCGCATGTCGCGTCGGTAGATCTGCGCCGCTCATCGCATCTACCGTGTCGAGCAGGGCCGCTTCGTGCGCGGTCCAGCCAGCCCAGTCGAGCCGGTCTATGGCTGCCGCATCGAGATCCTGCGGCACCACGACGTGCCACGGCAGCAGTGGCGGCGCACGACTGACCTCCCAGGCGCGCATGGCGAGCAGGGTCGTCAGACTCGCAAGCGCGACCAGCGCGGCGCGTCCAAGCCAGCGGGCCACCGGTCGGTGCATCGTGTCAGCCCTCCTTGGGACGACGCGCGGAGATCGGCTCGAGAAAGACCGCACCGAGCACGATCGCCACGCCGAGATAAAAGGCGGGTGTCAGCTCGCGGTGCTCGCCGAGCAGCAGTATCGCAAGACCGATCGCATAGACCGGCTCGAGATTGACCGCGAGCTGCAGCGAGAACGCGCTGACCCGTCGCAATGCCAGCAGCGACAGCGCGAACGGCACGATCGTGCAGCACACCGCGAGCACGATCAGCAGGATCGCGTCGCGGGCGCTGGGCAGCGACAGCGTGAAGTCGCTACCCGGCAGCCACGCCAGCAGCGGCATCAGCACCCACAGGACCAACCAGCCGGAGGTCATCTCGATTGCCGTCACCGACAGCGCGTCGGCGCCGGTCGCGAAGCGCTTGTTGAGTACCGTGAATACCGCGGTCAGACCGGCCGAGACCACGCCGAGCGCGAATCCCACTCGCATCTCCGCCGACAGCGAACCCACCACCAGCATCACCCCCGGCACCGCGGCGATCCCGGTGACGAGGTCATGCCAGCGGAACCTCCGCCCGATCCAGAACGGCTCGATCAGCGCCGCGAACACCGCGCCGAGCGCCATGCAGGTCGCGGCGACCGAGGCGTTCGCGAGCTTGATCGAGGCATAGAAGGTCAGCCAGTGCAGCGCGACGACGACACCGATCGCGGCCAGCGTCAGCACGAGGCGCGGCGGCAGCGCGCGCAGCCCGCGCCAGACCCGCGGCAGCAGCGCGAGGGCGCCCGCGACCAGCAGCATCCGCCACCACACCAGTGCCGCCGCCGGCAACGAAATCAGCTTGCCGAGGATTGCGGTGAAGCCCCAAAGCACCACGCTCGCATGCACATACGCGAGCGCGCGGGCGTGAGTCATCGGCGATGACACCGGGGCATCGCGCGGCAGATGCGCTCAGCCGCCACCGAGCTTCGCCGCCTGGGCCTTCAGTGCGATCAGGCTGGTCGTGAAGTCGGCCAGCCGCGTGCGCTCCTGCTCGACCACGGCCGGCGGCGCATTGCGGACGAAGGTCTCGGTGCCGAGCTTGCCCTGGCACTTGCGGATCTCGCCCTCGATGCGGCCGATCTCGCGCGCCAGCCGCGCGCGCTCGGCGTCGAGATCGATCAGTCCGGCGAGCGGGATCAGCAGGCGCATGTCGCCGAGCACCGCAACCGCGGCGGCCGGCTCGTCAGCAGACGCCTGGAGGCGCTCGATCGACTCGAGCCGCGCGAGGAAACGCAATGCCGCCTCGAAATGGCCGACACGGCGGCGATCCTCGGCGTCGCCGCCCGCGACCAGGAGCGGGATCGCTTTCGATGGAGCGATGTTCATCTCGCTGCGGATCCGACGGAGGCCGGAGACCGCGTCCTTGAGCCAGCCGATCTCGGCGGCCGCGGCGGGATCGCGCGGGACCTCGGCGGAGCGCGGGTAGCGCGCGCGACTGACCGTCTCGCCACCGCGGCCGAGCTTCGGGGCGACCTCCTGCCAGATGGCCTCGCTGATGAACGGAATGATCGGGTGCAGGGCGCGCAGCAGGTGCTCGAGCACGTGCAGCAGGGTCATCCGCATCGACGCAGCGTCGGCCGGATCGGCGCTCTCGGCGAGCGCCGGTTTGGCCAGCTCGACGAACCAGTCGCAGTAGTCGTTCCACGTGAACTCGTAGAGTGCCTGCGCGACCAGATCGAAGCGGTAGGCGGCGAGTCCCGCCTCGACCTCGGCCAGCGTCTCCGCAAGGCGCGTCAGGATCCAGCGCTCGGCCTCGGACCGCGCGGGCAGCTGCGCACCGGCCGTCGCGGTAAAGGCCTCCGTGTTCATCAGCACGAAGCGCGCCGCGTTCCAGAGCTTGTTGCAGAAGGCCTTGTAGCCCTCGCAGCGCTTGAGGTCGAAGTTGATCGTCCGGCCATGGGTCGCGAGCGCGGCGAAGGTGAAGCGCAGGGCGTCGGCGCCGACCGCGCGAATGCCTTCCGGGTACTCCTTGCGGATGCGCTTCTCGACCTTGTCGCGGACCTGCGGGATCAGCAGCGACTTCGTCGACTTGCCGACCAGCGCCTCCAACTCGATGCCATCGATCAGGTCCAGCGGGTCGATCGTGTTGCCCTTGGACTTCGACATCTTCTGCCCTTCGGCATCGCGCACGATGGCATTGATGTAGACCTCGCGGAACGGGATGCGGGCCGACAGTGGCTGGCGCGCGGGCTCGTAGCCGCCGTCCTCGCGGCGGCCGGCGAAGTACACGGTCGCCATCACCATCCGCGCGACCCAGAAGAAGATGATGTCGAAGCCGGTCACCAGCACCGACGACGGCAGGAAGCGCTGGAACTCCTCCCATTCGGCGGCACGCACCGGCGTGTCGCCCGGCCAGCCGAGCGTCGAGAACGGCCACAGCGCGGAAGAGAACCAGGTGTCGAGCACGTCCGGGTCCTGCGTCAGCGCGCCAACCGGCTCGGGGCCGCCCTGCTCACGGGTCCAGTCGAGCGCGTCGGCCACATCTTCGCCGACGTAGATGTGGCCGGCCTCGTCGTGCCAGGCCGGGATGCGGTGGCCCCACCACAGCTGGCGGCTGATGCACCAGTCCTGGATGTTCTCGAGCCATTGCACGTAGGTGGTGGTCCAATTGTCGGGCACGAAGCGGATCGCTCCGCCGGTCACCGCCTCGAGCGCCGGCTGCGTGATCGCGCGGCGGCCGCCCGGGCGGCCATCCGGCAGCGTGTCGCGCGTGAGGTCCACGAACCACTGGTCGGTCAGCATCGGCTCGATCACCGCGTCCGAGCGCTGGCTGATCGGCACCATCAG
>CALDVP010000184.1 GCA_937924195.1 uncultured Lysobacterales bacterium | reverse complement strand
CGAGATCGACCAGCGCCTTCAGCCGCCGGTTGTCGTGGCCCTGCTCGACCAGCAGTTCGACGATGTTGCCGGCGTCGTGCTTGATCGCGCCCTCGACCGAGTGCAGCCCGACGAGGAAGTCCGCATGGCTCATCGACGCCTCCCGCGCGGCTGCGCGCGCGACGGTGCCTCGGCCGGCCGCGAGGCGCGCCCGGCCTTGCCGCGAGCGTCCGCGCCGCCGGTCTCGCCGCCCGGCTCCACCAGGCGCAGGTCGATCTTGCGGTCCTCGAGGCTCGCGCGCAGCACCTGCACGCGGACCCGGTCGCCGAGCCGGAAGGTCATGCCGCGGCGCTCGCCGGTCATCAGCTTCCGGGTCGCGTCGAAATGGTAGTAGTCGTTCGGCAACTGGGTCACGTGGACGAGGCCGCTGACGCGCGCCGGTTCCATCTCGACGAACAGCCCGAACGAGGTCACGCCGGCGATCGTGCCGTCGAAGCTCGCGCCGACGTGCTTCTCCATCCACGCGCATCGGTAGCGTTCGTCGACGTCGCGTTCGGCCTCGTCGGCGCGGCGCTCGCACTTCGACGCGTGCGCGCACAGCGCCGCCATCGCCTCGAAGCCGTACTCGAAGTTGCCCGGGCGACCGCCCTTGATGGCGTGCCGGATCGCACGGTGCAGCAGGAGGTCCGGATAGCGCCGGATCGGCGAGGTGAAGTGCGCGTACTCGGAGAGCGCGAGCCCGAAGTGGCCTGGCTGCTCGGCGAGGTAGACCGCAAGGCTCTGCGAACGCAGCAGCACCGACTCGAGCAAGGCCGCGTCGGGCCGCTCACGCACGCGCTCGAGCAGCTGCCGGAAGTCCTTCGGCGTCACCTCCGTCCAGGCCGGCATCCGCAGCTTGAACTCCTTCAGGAACTCGCGCAGATCCGCGTACTTGTCCTCCGGCGGACGCGCGTGCACGCGCAGCGGCGCCGGCAGCCGTTGCCTGAGCACGAAGCGCGCGGCCTCGACGTTGGCCGCGATCATGCACTCCTCGATCAGCTTGTGTGCGTCGTTGCGCTCGCAGGCCCCCATCGACAGCACCTCGCCATTCGGCGCGAGCCGGAACGTGTACTCGGTCGACTCGAACTCGATCGCGCCGCGCCGCGCGCGCTGCCGCGCCAGCGCCTGATAGAGCCGGTGGAGGGCCTCGAGCCGCGGCATCAGCGCGGCGCCGATCGCCGCACGCGCGCCGGCGTCGCCCTCTCCGATCGCCTGCCAGACCTGGGTGTACGTCAGCCGTGCGTGCGAGCGGATCACGGCCTCGTAGAAGCGCGACTTCGTGACCACGCCGTCGGCGTCGATGCGCATGTCGCAGACCATCGCGAGGCGATCGACGCCGGGGTTCAGCGAGCAGATCCCGTTCGACAGCGTCTCCGGCAGCATCGGAACGACGAAGTCCGGGAAGTAGACGCTGGTGCCGCGTTGGTAGGCCTCGTCGTCCAGGGCGGTTCCCGGACGCACGTAGTGCGAGACGTCGGCGATCGCGACCACCAGCCGGAAGCCGCGGCCATCGGCCTCGGCGTAGATCGCGTCGTCGAAATCGCGGGCGTCCTCGCCGTCGATCGTGACCAGCGGCAGCGCGCGCAGGTCCACGCGCCCCGCGATGTCGGTCTCGCCGACGACCGGCGAGACCGCATCGGCCTCGGCAAGGACCGCGTTCGGCCACTCGTGCGGCAGGCCGTGGTTCTCGATCGCGACGCGCACCGTCAGCGACGCCGAGAGCTTCTCGCCGAGCACCGCGACGACGCGCCCCAGCGGCGGCCGGTCGCGCAGCGGCGGCTCGGTGATCTCGACCACGACCACCTGGCCGTGGCGCGCGCCAGCGTGCTGGCCGTGCGCGACCAGGATGTCGCGGTGGATGCGCTGGTCGTCGGGGACCACGAGCCCGACGCCGGCCTGTTCCTCGTAGCGACCGACCAGCCGCGGCGCGCGACGCTCGAGCACCTCGACGATCTGGCCTTCCGGGCGGCCGCGGCGGTCGAGCCCGATGATGCTCGCGAGCACGCGATCACCGTGCAGCACCTGGCGCATCGTCGCCGGCGCAAGGAACAGGTCGTCGCCCCCGTCGTCGCGACGCAGGAAGCCGAAGCCGTCACGGTTCGCGAGCACGGTCCCGGCGATCAGGTCGAGCTTGCGCGCGACGCCGTAGCCACCGCGGCGGTTCACCAGCACCTGGCCGTCGCGGACCATCGCGGCCAGGCGCTTGGCCAGCGCATCGACCTCACTGGGACGCCTCAAGCCCAGCGCCGCGGCGATGCGCTCGGCGGTCATCGGTTCGGCCTCGTCCCCGAGCAGTGCGAGAATCGCCTCGCGGCTCGGGATGGGCTCGGCGTAGCGAGCCGCCTCGCGCTCGGCGTAAGGGTCCCGCAAGGTCGCACCGGTCCCGCCGCCCTGCCCGTGCGGCGCAATGCCACCAGGATGCGCAGGCGCGGACGGCTTCGCACGGCGTCTCGGCGCCGGTGATCCGGCAGTCATGACCTTTGGCAGCCACGGCGGCGGCTTCGAATGCGAACGCACCTTTCCGGCGGATGCGGCATCAGCCTTGCCAGCGCCGGCCTTGGCTCCTGTCGGCGCTTTCGATCCGCGCGCGCCGTGCCGATTTCCGACCGGCTCGCCGGCTCCCTTGCCACCCTGGCCCTTACGGCCGTCCTTCCTCATCGTCGATCCCAATGTCGCCTGATGGGCGACGCCTCCCGCATGCTAGCGGGACTGCGCAAACGCGGCTGCGCTCGGGACCAGAACGGCATTGACAGGAATACACGCCACGCGTACAGTTTTGAGCTCTTTCGCAAGCGACGCAGGCTCGGCGTCGCACGCCTGCCCAGGTGGCGGAATTGGTAGACGCACTAGTTTCAGGTACTAGCGGGGCGACCCGTGGAGGTTCGAGTCCTCTCCTGGGCACCAGTCCGATGACGAAGCCCGCCGTAAGGCGGGCTTTTTCGTTTCCACTCGCCCAGCACTCGCCCAGCGGTCGTGCGCGGTTCGGGAATCGCTCGACCAGCAATCGATCCGCGCTGTAGAGCGGCCCATCGGACCAAAGCGGCGGCGGCTGCTCGCGCTCGCCGGAAGGCTCCTCGGCAACCGCGCGTCCGCCTATGACCTGCCGAGCGCCTGAACGGCAGCGCGGATGCGCGGATCCGGATGTCCGCGGACCCTCTCGACCAGACGCAGGTCTGCCGACACGAACGGACTGTCACGCGCCAGCACCAGATAGTGGCAGTCAGAAGCGGGGTGACCGAGCGCCAGCGCCAGGCCGAGGCTCAGCGGGGTACCGACGCATCGGCACGAGTTCAATCTCGACGCGCTCGAGCGCCCGGGCCGCCACGAAGGAGGTTTCGTGGTCCATTTCGCCGCGGCTGGCCTTCTTCCGGAGGATGTTGCTGCAATCGCCAACGAGCAGGTCGGGTGCGAGCAGCTTGCGGCCATCGAGCAGCGCGCGGGCACTGGCGCTCTCCGGCTCAGGCGCGACCCACTTGATCGCGACGTTGGCGTCGATGACGACAGCGTTCGACGCTCGTCGCATCCTTCGCGCTGGAGCAGCTCGGACGGAGTCTGTGGACGGCCGGTACTCAGCGCCCGAACCTTCGAGAACAGACCGACCAGGTCCCGCTCGGCCTCCGGCGCGAGCGCCTGGCGCAGGATTTCGCGGTGTTCCGCCTCGGCCGAGCCGCCATGACGGGCGACACGGTGCTTCAGACGCCGGATCAGCTCGTCATCGACATTGCGGACACGCAGGCGGCCCGGCATGGTCAAGCCCTGAAGCTATGAGCGATAGCAGTGTTGTCAGTCGCGCGATCGCAGGGCAAGGCGCGCGGGCCGCGTGACTCGTTCAGCGTGCTTCATCGACACCACAGGCGATCACGGGTGACTGCGTTCGAGGAACTGGACGAGCCCGTGCGCCTTGCGATCGAATGCGCTGATCATGACCAGGTAAATGGCGGCGACCTCGCGGCTCGTCGCAAGCGCCACGGCCAGCGTCGGATCGCTCCCGATCCGCTCGACCAGAGCCTGCTCGTCCGCCTTGCCCATCAGCGAGTAGCCGCGGTCGACCGCGACATCGACGATGTTCTGCCGCATCGGCACCACGGTCCGCAACCGGGTCGCCGTCAGCGCATCGATGCCGACGAACACGCCGAGCCCCACGATCACGAAGTCGATGCCGATCGCGGTCCAGTTCTGCTCCTTCAGGTTCTGCGCGAGACGGCGGGGGATCATGCGGTGCCTGCCTGCGTCTGGCACGCGAACACGCGGGCCGCGACGAAACCGATTGCCAGCAGCGCCAGCACCGTGCGCCCCACCCTCTCGGGTGCTCCGAGCATCGGCGAGACCGTGCCGACGACCCGCACGATCAGCCACGCGCCGACCAGGTACAGCCCGGCCATGCGGATTACGCTGCGGCGCTTGAGTTCGACGAGCAGGTTCATGGCGTGTGCTTCACGCAGTAGTGCACACCCGCGCGGCCATCGAAATCCGCGTTCTGCGTCCACAACGTCGCGCCGGCCACCTGCGCGGTGTTGGGGTGCGGCTGCTCGCCGGCGCAGGCGAGCGACGCCGCGCAACTCAGGCGAAGGGATCGCGCAGGATGATGTTCTCGTCGCGGTCTGGGCCGGTCGAGACCATCGCCAGCGGGCAACCGACGAGTTCCTCGAGCGAGCGCAGGTAGGCGCGCGCCGCCGCCGGCAACTGCGAGAACTCGCGGATGCCGCGGGTCGGCTCGGTCCAGCCGGGAAACTCGAGGTAAACCGGCTGGCATTCATCCCAGCCAGCCGCATCGAGCGGCGGATACTGCGTCTCCTTGCCGCGATAGCGGTAAGCGATGCACAGCTTGATGTTGCCGATGCCATCGAAGACATCGAGCTTGGTCACGCACAGGCCGGTGATGCCATTGATCATCACCGCGCGCTTCAGGGCCACGAGATCGATCCAGCCACAGCGGCGCGGCCGGCCGGTGGTGGCGCCGAACTCGTCGCCGCGCCTGCGGATCTCGTTGCCGAGATCGTCGTGAAGTTCAGTCGGGAACGGCCCGCCGCCGACACGGGTCGCGTAGGCCTTGGTGATCCCAAGGACGTAGTCGATCTCAGAGGCGCCAACGCCGGTCCCGGCGCAGGCGCCGCCTACCGTCGTGTTGGAACTGGTCACATAGGGGTACGTGCCGTGATCGATGTCGAGCAGTGAGCCCTGCGCGCCCTCGAACAGGATGCGCTGGCCCTGACGGCGAAGGTCGTGCAGCAGCCCCGCGACGTCGGTCTTCATCGGTTCGACGTAGGCGCCGAAGGCCAGGGCCTCGTCAAGCACCTGCCGGCCGTCGACGGCCTCCACGCCGAGGTATTTCGTCAGCACGAAGTTGTGGTAATCGAGCGCCGCGGCCAGTTTCTCGGCGAGCTGGTCCGGGTAGGCGAGGTCGGCCACACGCACGCCGCGCCGCGCGACCTTGTCCTCGTAGGCGGGGCCGATCCCGCGACCGGTGGTGCCGATCGCCTTCGCGCCCGAGGCCTTCTCGCGCGCCTGGTCGAGCACGATGTGATAGGGCATGATCAGCGGCGTCGCCGGACTGATCTTGAGCCGCGATCGGACGTCGAGGCCCTTGGACTCGAGCCCGGCGATCTCATTCCTGAGTGCCTGCGGCGACAGCACCACGCCGTTGCCGATCAGGCACAGCACGTTCTCGCGCAGGATGCCCGAGGGGATCAGGTGCAGCACGGTCTTCTCGCCGCCGATCACCAGCGTGTGGCCGGCGTTATGGCCGCCCTGGAAGCGCACGACCGCGCCGACCTGCTCGGTCAGGAGATCGACGATCTTGCCCTTGCCCTCATCGCCCCATTGCGCCCCGAGGATCACCACCGACTTGCCCACGTCGCACTCTCCGTTGATGGCTGCGCAAGTCACCTTCCATGGCGTCACTCTCCGGCCCGGCCCTCCGAGGCCGGGTGCTCGCCGGGCCGCGGCAGTGCCGCCATGAGGCCCGGTTCACCCCTGGCGAGGCTCTCGAGCCCAGCCCAGACGTCATTGCCGACTCAGGTAACGCATGCAGCGCGGCGCGAAGGGTAGCGCCGATTCGCTCGCGCTAGAGGAACAGTTGCAGCAGCAGCAGGCCGATCACTGCAGCGATGGCGCCGCCGGCGCGCAGCTGGCGCGGCGGCATCTCGGTCAGCTCGCGCGCCATCCGCTGCCACGCCTCGGGCGCCGCGAACAAGAACAGGCCCTCGAAGACGAGGACCAGGCACAGCGCCACCCAGATCTCGTTCGGCATCGGCGATAGCTGCCGCGTTCGTCGGGGCGCACAGGTCCGAGATCAGCGCGGGCGATCGCTGCCGAAGTGCCGGAAGAACTCCGAGTTCCGATCCATCACGAGCACGCTGTCCTTGTTCTTGAATGACTCACGGTAGGCCTCGAGGCTGCGCGTGAAGTCGAAGAACGCAGGCTCCCCGGCGTAGGCCCGGTTGAAGATCTCGGCGGCCTGGGCCTCGCCCTCGCCGCGGATCCTCGACGCATCACCGCGGGCCTCGGCCAGGATCACGGCGACCTGGCGGTCGGCGTCCGAACGAATCGTCTCGGCCGCTTCCTGGCCGGTCGCGCGCAGGTCGTTGGCGACCTGCTGGCGCTCGGCGCGCATGCGGCGGAACACCGACTCGCTGACTTCCTCGGGCAAGTCGATGCGAATGATGCGGACGTCGACCACATCGATGCCGAGCGAGCGCGCCGCCTCGTCGGCATTGCGCACGACCTGCGTGATGACCGTCCCGCGATCGGCGACGAGGGCCTGCAACGTGCGCTCATTGAATGCCTGACGCAGCGGTTCGCGAACGATCGCAATCAGGCGCTGGATCGCCTGCTGCTCATCGCCAGTGGTCGCCTGGTAGAAGGCCGAGACGTCCTCGATCCGCCACTTGACGTAGAAGTCGACCAGCACGTCCTTGCGCTCGGACGTCAGGTAGCGCTCGGGCTCGCTCTCGACCGACAGCAGGCGGTTGTCGAACTTGCGCACGTTCTGCACGAACGGCGCCTTGAGGTGCAGGCCTGGCTCGAAGTCTGCACGCTGGACCGCGCCGAACTGGAACAGGATTGCGTGTTCCTGCTCGTTGACGATGAACAGCGAGTTGAAGAGGACCAATGCGGCGGCCAGCAATCCGAAGAGGAATCCCGATTTCATGTCAGCGTCCCTCGCGGACCGGGCGGCCGGTATCGCGACCGCGGATGGTTTCGATGGCGGGCACGGTCGCGCTCGGCGAGGCCGAGCCGGCCGAGGACGGCGGCGCGAGCGGCGGGATCAGCGGCTGGCCGCTGCCGAGCCGATCGAGCGGCAGGTAGAGCACGTTCTCGCGCGAGTCGTCGACGACGATCTTCGGCGTGCCGGTGAGCACTTCCTGCATCGTCTCGAGCATCAAACGGCGGCGCGTGACCTCCGGCGCCTTCCGATACTGTTCCGCCAGCAGTGTGAAGCGGGTCGCGGCGCCCGTCGCGAGCGCGACTGCCGCTTCCTTGGCGCCTTCCGCCTCCGCGCGGATGCGTGCCGCCTCACCGCGAGCCTCGGGGACGACCTTGCTGGCGTAGGCGCGGGCCTCGTCCTCGACGCGCTGCTTGTCCTCGCGCGCGGCGATCGCGTCGTCGAAGGCTTCCTTCACCTCCGGCGGCGGACGCACGTTCTGGAAGTTGACCTCGTTGACCTGGAAGAAAGAACGCAGCACCTCGCCTTCGCCCGGCTTCTGGCGCTCGCGGCTGTAGTCATCGAGCAGCTGCTGGAGAACGGTCCGCGCATTCGTCGACAGCTCGGTGATGCGGCCGGCGAGGATATCGTTCATCGCACTCGACCCGATCACCTGACGCACCGCACTCTCGGCAGCCTCGCGGATGGTGCGGTCCGGATCGCGCAAGGTGAACAGGAAGGCGCGCGGGTCGGCGACGATGTATTGGACATTGAAGTCGACGGTGATGATGTTCTCGTCGCGGGTCAGCATCCGCACTTGGTCCGAGGTCGATCGCACGCGCGTGGCTTCGACTACGAAGACCTGTTCGATCGGACCCGGCCACTTCAGATTCAGGCCCGGGCCCATGGTCCGGTCGTACTTGCCGAAGCGCAGCACGACACCACGCTCGGCCTCGTCGATCGTGCGCCACGAATCGAGCGCGAACCATGCGGCGAGGATGCCGATCACCAGCACCCAGACCCCGCTCCCGCCCGGTCCACCGAAGACCTTGCCCATGCGGTCACCGAGCTTCTTCAACGCGGCGTCGAGGTCGGGCCCCTGATTCTGACCGCGGCGCGGTCCACCACCCTGCCAGGGATCTCGCTGGTTGCCGCCGGGTTCGTTCCAGGCCATCTCGCACTCCGGCCGCGCACCGGCGCGGCGATCGTCAATTCGATGGTGAGCCAATCCGCGTCTCGCAATGAGCGGGACGCTCGCCGGCGGCGCGTCGCCGACCGAGCCTGCGAGTGTATTCGATGATCCCGGCTTCCGTGGTCAGCGCGGCCTTCACACGCCACGGTCGTTCAGCGACAGGGCCTCGCGCAACCGGGAGGCGTCGGGGTCGCTGCTGCCGAGCAAGGGCGCCAGCAACTGCGAGGGCGCGTCGACATCCAGCGTCCAGCCCTCCTCGTCGACGGTCTCGCCAGCAACGACGCCGAGTTCGAATAGGCGGGCGCGCAGCCGGCCTGCCGCATGCGGCAGGTGCACCCGCCCGGAAACCCGCGAGCCGGACAGGACTTCGCTGACGGCCCGGCGGACGAGGTCGAGGCCGCGACCCTCGCGGGCGCTCGCGTGCACGCGCACGCGGCGACCGCCGTCGATACGCTCGATCCGAGGCTCGGCGTCCGGGAGCAGGTCGATCTTGTTCCAGACCTCGATCTGCGGGATCGCGTCGGCACCGATCTCGGCCAGCACGACGTTGACCTGCGCGATCCGCTCGTCGCGGTGCGGATCCTGGGCGTCGATCACGTGCAGCAGCAGGTCGGCGTCGCGCGCCTCGGACAGCGTCGAACGGAACGCGGCGACGAGATCGTGCGGCAGATCGCGGACGAACCCCACCGTGTCCGCGAGCACGGCCGGGCCGGATGTCAGCCCCTCCAACCGGCGAACGGTCGGATCGAGCGTCGCGAACAGCTGATCGGCGGCATACACCTGGGCGCATGTCAGGGCATTGAACAGCGTCGACTTCCCGGCATTGGTATAGCCGACTACGGCGACCACCGGCACCGCACCGCGCTTGCGCGCGCGCCTTGCTTGCTCGCGCTGGACCTCGACCTTCGCGAGCCGGTCTTCCAGCACCTTCATTCGGTGCGCGACGAGTCGCCGGTCGATCTCGAGCTGGGTCTCACCCGGGCCGCGCAGTCCGATCGCACCGCCGCGCTGACGCTCGAGGTGGGTCCAGCCGCGCACCAGTCGCGTCGCCAGATGCTTGAGCTGGGCCAGTTCGACCTGCAGCTTGCCCTCGTGCGAGCGCGCGCGCTGAGCGAAGATGTCGAGGATCAGCCCGGTGCGATCGACCACGCGGCAGCCGAGGTGCTTCTCGAGGTTGCGCTCCTGCACTGGAGAGAGCGCGTGATTGACCAGTAGCAGGTCGGCGCCGAGACGTTCGCGCTCGTGCTTGAGTTCATCGGCCTTGCCGGTGCCAACGAAATAACGCGGATTCGGGGTATCGACCCGGGCCGTGACCGTCCCCAACACCTCCGCACCGGCCGAACGGGCAAGTTCCTCGAACTCGACCCGCGACTCGTCGTTGTCGGCGCGCTGGAGCACCGGCTGCAGGAGCAGCGCCTGCTCGCCGCGGCGCGCGCGTTCGATCTCGAACAGAGGATCGCTCCCGCGGAGTTTCAGCGCGCGGCGGAGGCGGTATCGTCGCCCGCCGGTTCTGCCTCCGCCGGGTGACCGTGGCCATGCCCGTGGTCGCCGAGGCGGACGTTGCGCGACGGAACGATGGTCGAGATCGCGTGCTTGTAGACCATCTGGCTCACAGTGTTGCGGAGGAGCACGACGAACTGGTCGAAAGATTCGATCGTTCCCTGCAGCTTGATGCCGTTGACGAGATAGATCGCGACCGGGACGCGCTCGCGCCGCAGCGCGTTGAGGAACGGATCTTGCAGCGACTGGCCTTTGGACATGTTGTTCTCCTCGTCGTCCGGTGCATCGGCTACATCGTCCGGGCGGCCCGAGAGTCACGGGCAGGAAACGCGACGGACGCGGCGAGATTGGAGCATCTGCGGCGATCCCGTCAACCGCTCGGGGCGAGCCGCTTCGCCCCGCGACACCGGTCGGCGCAGACATCCATCACCGGGGAGAGGATGCGAGGAAGCGCGTGACGAGGGCTTGAAGCCGGAGCCCGGCGCCCGGCTCGTCCGGGTCGATCACGATCGCGTCATGCTCCTTGCGCAGCCACGTCAGCTGCCTTTTCGCGAGCTGACGCGTGGCCTCGATGCCGCGCTTGACGAATTCGCCCGCCGCGAGCTTTCCGTCGAGCATCGCCCAAGCCTGCCGATAGCCGACCGCGCGCATCGACGGATGCGCGGCCGTCAGTCCCGGTCGATCGTGCAGGCGCCGCACCTCGTCGATGAACCCGGCCTCGACCATGCCGAGGAAACGCTCGCCGATCCTGCGGTGCAGGACGGCGCGCGATCTCGGCACGAGGGCGAGCTTGAGCACTCGCCACGGCAGGCGTCCGGCAACTCCGATCTGCTGTGCCGAGAGCGGCCGCCCGGTCAGCTCGATCACTTCGAGCGCGCGAATGATCCGTTGCGGATCGTTCGGATGGATTCTCGCCGCCGCCGCGGGATCGAGGGTCGCGAGCCGCGCATGCAGTGTCGCCCATCCGACCGCTTTCGCCTCGTCGACTAGTCGTTCACGAACGGCCGGCGCGGCCTCGGGCAGTACGCTCAGTCCATGGGCCAGCGCGTGGAAGTAAAGCATCGTACCGCCCACCAGAAGCGGCACACGTCCGCCAGCACTGATGGCCGCCATGGCCGCGAGCGCGTCGTCGCGGAACTCCGCGGCGGAGTAGGTTTCCTCCGGATCGCGGAGGTCGATCAGCGCGTGCGGGAAGCGGGCGAGCGTCTCGCGATTCGGCTTGGCCGAGCCGATGTCGAGTCCGCGATAGACCTGCGCCGAATCGACGCTGACGAGTCCCAACGGGAAGCGCCGCGCCAGCTCGAACGCAAACCCGGTCTTGCCCGATGCCGTGGGGCCCATCAGGAAAACCGCCGGGCGGCGATGAGCGCCCACGAGGCTGGTGGCGGGCCGGCTCACCACCGGCCCGCTGGCATGCTCAGTCGCCCATCTGGCGCTGGCGGATCTCCCAGCGCTCCTGGGCATCGAGGCACAGCGTCGCGATCGGACGCGCTTCGAGGCGTTCGAGCCCGATCTCCTCGCCAGTCTCCTCGCAATAGCCGTACTCGCCCTCGTCGATGCGCTTCAACGCCTTGTCGATCTTTGCCAGCAGCTTGCGATAGCGATCGCGGGTGCGCAGTTCGAGCGAGTTCTCGGTCTCGCGTGTGGCCCTCTCGGCGTCGTCGCCGACATCGCGAACCTCCTCGCGCAGGTTGTCGATCGTCTGCTTCGACTCCTCGACGAGATCCTCGCGCCACTTGATCAGCTTTTGGCGGAAGTACTCGAGCTGGAGCGGGTTCATGTAGGGCTCTTTTGCGCTGGGCCTATAGCCCGGCGGCAATGTCGGTCTCACTACTTCGCCTTCCTTGACCTTGATCGGCCCGAGCGGGGCCACGGGGCTTCCATTCTTTTTGTCTGGAGCTGCCGGCACCGCCACTGCCACCTTGCCGATCTTCGGCTTCCGCGCGGACGCGGGCGCGGGTTCCGCAGACGCGACGGAAACCGCTGCCTTGGTCACCTTGCCGGCCTTCGCGGACTCCACCTTCGGCGTCGGAGCCTTCTCGGCTGGAGCCGGCGTCGGTGCGGGCGCGGCCTTGCCCGGCGCGACGACTGGCTTCGCACGCTTGGCAGGCGTTGTCGCTTTGGCCTCGGCCTTGCCGACAGCGGTGGTGGCGGCCGGCTTGGTCGCCTTCACGGCCGGCGCGGGCTTGGACATGGGCTTCTTCGTCGCCACCGTGGTCGCCGACTTCGCGGCCGGCCTCTTGATGGCAGGCTTCGCCGCGGGCTTTTTTGCGGCCGACTTGGCCGCAGGCTTGGCCGTCGGCTTCGGAGAGCCGCCCACGCGTTTCACCACGGTGGCCAGGATCTTCTTCAGCGTGCCACCCGCCTTGCCCTTGGCCGGCGGCGCCTTGGTCTTGACGGCCGCCTTGGACGGCGCTGCCTTCGCCTTCACGGCCGGCTTCGCCGGAGCCTTCTTCGTCGTTACTGCGGCTTTCTTCGCCATGTCGTGCTCTCGTGCGCGGCAGCTCCTCGCAGAGCCGCTTGGGGCGATCGCGGAAGTCCTCCTTCCGAAGAGGACGACCGCCGCTGGCCGGGAGGTGTGACCCCGGGACGGAGGGACCCACGGCCCCGGAGGACCGCGGACCGCAACCGAGCCGGGGCCGATCTGGACCGGACCCGGACCACCGATGCCCCGGCCGGGTATCGAACGACGCACCGGACCTGGGCGGCCGCGTGTTATAGCCTACGCCTCGACATGCAGCAACCGGAAATCACATCCGATCATCCGAGCGCCGCGCCCGGCGTAGGTCCTGCCGCGCCCGGCGCGTCGTCGTGCACCGACCACGCGGCAGGATCGGGCGCGCCTGCGTCCGAATATCCGACTGCAAGGCGCTTGCCGGCTCCGCCGAATCCAGGTCAGCGGATCGCCGGCGCACTTCTGCGCGGCTACAAGCGGTGGATCAGCCCGCTACTGGGACAGCACTGCCGCTTTCACCCGACCTGCTCGGTCTACATGCGCGAGGCAATCGAGCGTCACGGCGTAGTGCGCGGTGGCCTCCTCGGCACTTTCCGTCTGCTGCGCTGCCAACCGCTGTGCGAGGGTGGCATCGACCCGGTGCCCGAGGTCTTCCCGCGCCGCTTCTGGGCCCGCCATTCGAAGACGTCGATGGGCGACGATGCCGATCTTTGACAGCTGTCCAAGCGCGCCGGTCCGTCATTTGCTGCTCGCAGCCGCCGCGACGCTCCTCGCGACGACCGCGCCGGCCTTCGCATCATCGACGGTCGCCGAACGCTGCCGCCTTGCTCTCTCCGTCCCGGTCGAACAGGGCCGCCTCATCCTCGGCCGCGCCGACCCGGCGTGCCGGATCCGCGTCGGCGGACGCGAGGCTCGCGTCTCGGCCGATGGCCACTTCGCCTTCGGCATCGGCCGCGATGCGACCGGCAAGATCGAGCTCGAGCTCACCGACGCCGCCGGACGCCGCACGGTCGAGTCGCGACCGATCGCGACCCGTCGCTTCGCGGTCCAACGCATCGACGGCGTGCCGCCCGCCATGGTCGAGCCGCCGCCCGAGATCGCCGCGCGGATCGCGCGCGAGCGCGCCGCGATCGCCGCCGTGCGCGCGCGGGACGACGACCGCGCCGATTTCGCCGAGGCTTTCATCTGGCCCGTCCGGGGCCGGGTGAGCGGTGTCTACGGCAGTCAGCGCGTCTTCAACGGAATCCCACGAGCCCCGCACATGGGCCTCGACATTGCGGCCCCGACCGGAACGCCGATCGTCGCGCCGGCGCCGGGCATCGTGACGTTCGTGCAGCCGGACCAGTACCTGAATGGCGGCGTGGTCGTGCTCGACCATGGCCACGGTATCTCGAGCACCTTCATCCACTTGCACCGGATCGACGTTGCGGTCGGCGATCGCGTTGCCGCCGGCGATCCGATCGGACAGGTCGGCGCGACCGGCCGCACCACCGGTCCGCACCTGCACTGGGGACTCAACTGGTTCGACGTGGCGCTCGATCCGTGGCCACTGCTGCCGGCGCTACGACGCTGACGCGAGTCTCTCAGCGCCGCCAGCGGTGGCTCGCCTCGGCCACGGCGTCGTGGGCGTGCAGGCTCTCGTGGTGCTCGACGCGGACATGCCACGCGGGCCAGCGACCGTCCGCGGCGAGCGCGCCCGCGAGGCGCCGTGCGGCGTCTTCGCAGAACATCAGGTTGGCTGCATTGAGGCGCGCGAAGGCCTGCTCGTCGACGCGCCGGACCAGGGTCTGGACCGGCGTCGCCAGCGCGCTCTCGGCCAGCACCACCAGCCCATCGGGCTCGAAGCGGTCGGCGGCCGCGGGAAGTTCGACCGACAGCCGCGCGGTGCTGCGCTGCGCGTGCGGCGTCGCGGCAAGACCGCCGTCTTCGATCCACGCGACCAGTGCGTCGGCATCGGCACCGGACGCGATGCGTGCGGCGAGGTCGGCCGCGATGGCCTGGCGTGCCAGCGCCGTCGAGGCCGGGCAGGTGCTCGAATAGAGAACGTCGATCGACATCGTGATCCGCACTCCGCCGAGCGTGCGCTCCGCGGCGATCCGCAGCGGATAGGCGCGCCAACCGGCCTCGGCGCTGACCAATGCCGGCCGCGTCGCGAGGTGCTCGAGCGAAATCGAGACCCGCGCGCGCGTCGACAGCCCCGCCTGGCCCTCGACCGCATCGCCCAGCAGCGCGGTCAGCGCGGGCGGGGCCAGTGCGCGGCCCGCGAGCTCGCGGTCCAGCAAACGGAACAGACGCGACATGTGGATCCCGCGGCTAGCCGGATCGGCGAGATCGACCTCGACATCGACGCGTGCCGGAGCGACCGTGCCGCCGTCCACCGCGAGCGGCAGGGCGATGCCACACATGCCGACCCAGTCGAGCAAGCCACCCGCGGCCGGTCGCTCGTGAGCGACGTCCGGCAGGCCGCGCGCCGAGGCGCCGTCGCCCATCACCGCCCTGCCCCTCCAGGCGATCGGCCCGCGCGCCACAGCGACCACAACATCCGGAAACGCGGCGCCGCGAGTCGTCCTTCGCGCGCAGCACGCGGGTCGCGCGTGACCGCATCGAGCCAGGCGCGCGCCAATGCCAGCCGTCCGGCCAGCAGATCGCCGCGATGTGGCGAGCCGATCAGCACGCCAAGCTCGCGCGCAAGGTCGGCCAACAGCGCATCGCAGGCCGCGGCTTCGCGACCGGACTGCGCGGCAGCGCGATCGACGTCGTGCCGCGCGAGCAGTGCGAGCGGTACGAGACCCCGCTCGGGCCGCGAGAAGCGCGGCCAGTCGCGCACCAGGTCGGCGAGGAGCGCTCCCGCCAGAGCAGAGCCATTCCGGCCATCGACCGCGCCCCATGCGCCGAGCGCGACGCCGGCCTCGCCGAGGGCCGACGCCAGGGGCACCGCCGCGTCGACGAGACCCGCCGTCGACGCGATGGACTCTGCTTCGAGCAGCGCCAACGCGCCTCCGATCGCGCGCACGAGTGGCGACGCCAGTTCGCCGGCGCGAGGGTCCGCCGCGAGCGCGCAGGTCAGCGGATGCCGCGCCCGACCGGCGCCGAGCTCGGCGACCTCGTCGAGCCACCACGTGAGCTTGCGCCGCGCGACCTCCGGCTCGCGGATCGCAATCGCGGCGTCGATCCACTCCTGCGCCAGCATCTCGAGCGCGCAGACGGCGGGCATGCAGGCGACCGGGTGGAACACCTCGAGCAGTCGCCATTCCGGCCGGGCGGCAAGCCATTCCGCGCGCCAGACCTCGAAACCGCCGGCCGCGCCGGCCTGGTCCCGCGTCGCCGTCACGGGATGAACCGCAGGCCGAGCAGGTCGACCAGTGCATCCGCGTCGACCACACGGTGCGGCGCGCCCCAGGCCGAGGTGCCGGCGTCACTGTAGCCCCAGTCGGCGACGACCGGGATCGCGCCGGCGGCCAGCGCCGATTCGACGTCGCGTGCGTCGTCGCCGACCAACACCGTCCGCCCGGGCACGACGCCGAGCACGCGGCAGGCGTGCAGGACCGGGTCCGGATGTGGCTTGCGCCGATCCAGCGTGTCGCCACAGACCAGCACCCGCGGCCGACGTGACAGACGCAGGTG
>CALDVP010000183.1 GCA_937924195.1 uncultured Lysobacterales bacterium | reverse complement strand
CGGAAAGGCTCAGGGTCGCCGGCGTCGTAAAGCCGGCGAGGCTGCCTACCGCGAGCGGAAAGCTCGCGGCCGGCCCACCACCGGTGCAAAGGCCCTGCACCGGCGCGGCGCTGGTCAGTGTGAAGCCGGGCTCGACGCAATTCGTGCAGACCAGCGCGAAGTCCTGGCGCGGCGTCCCCGGCGTTCCGTTTCCGGACAGGGCATCGCCATTCAGCGCCGTGGCGCGGACGCGGATCGTGAAGGTCCCGGCGCCCGGGTTCTGCACGTGCACCTGCTCGACGTTGTTGCGGTTGTCGAAGCTGCCGCCGGTGGTCGAGAAGCCGTTGGCGAAGACGTTGCCGCGCCAGGTGTTCGCGCCTGCGACGACCTCGAGGTCGAGGTCGTTCACCAGCGCCGGGCCCGAGCCGACCGAGGCCGCCGCCGGCGCGTCGGTCCAGACCAGCGCGATCCGGAGCGGCTCGGCTGGATTGGCCGCGGCCACGGTGTACTCGACGACTTCGCCGACCGTGGCCAGCACGCGGTCCTGGTCGCGATAGACGCCCCGCACCTCGGGCGCGATCGCGGCTTTCAGGTTCATGATCCCCCAGCCCTCGTCGTTGTTCGGGATCGGCCGCGAGCCGTCGTTCTGGTTGGCGCCTGGGCTCGCACCCGGCAGGTCGCGCGCGCTGTTGACGAGCAGGGCCTTGACCATCGCCGGACTCGGTCGCTGGCCCCCGTTGCGCGCCTGCCACCACTCGGTGAGGAGGATCGCGCCGCCAGACACCATCGGCGTCGACATGCTGGTGCCCGAGCAGGTCGAATAGAGGTTGTTGGTGCCCCCGATCGCCGTCGAACAGGACCCACCTTCTGCGCGGCGGGTCGAGGCGGTGCTGCCGCCGACCGCGACCAACGTCGGCGCCAGGCGCCCATCAGCCAGCGGACCGCGGCTCGAGAACGTCGACATCAGGTTGAAATTGGCTCCGCCCCGCGCGTTCGCGGTGCTGCCGACCACGATCATGTTCTTGGCCGCCTTGGGGCCGGTGATCGTGCTCACACCCGAGCCTGCGTTGCCCGCCGAGAAGACCAGCACGAAGGGCTCGGTTTCCGGCGTGTTGAAGTTGCCGTCGCGGACCATCACGTCATGCGTGCGCTCGCTGGCGCCGTAGGTGATCCGCGGCTGCGAGTTCGAGTTGTTCCAGCTGTTGTTCGAGCCGTGGACCCCGTTCTGCAGCGGGATCCGCGAACTGTCCTGGTCGGACAACCCCGAGCAGCCGGTGGCGATCCGCCGGACCGAATACAGCCCTGCCAGCGGCGCCACGCCCTGCCCGTAGGCGAAGCCCTGCGCGTCGCGCTCCTGCGCCGGCCCCGAGCGGTCGCCGATGCCGCGTCCGAGGATCGTGCCGGCGACGTGGGTGCCATGGCCGCCGGTGTCGTCGCCCGGCACGCCGGTGTTGCAGCCGGGCGCGTTGGCGCCGCCGATCCACGCCGGCCCGAGATCCGGGTGATCGATATCGGACCCCGAGTCGACCACCGCCCAGCCAATGCCCTGCCCTGCGTTCGAGCCGATCGCCGCCAGCCAGTCGAGGTAGCCGGTGACTGGTTGGCCTGTGCCGTCGAAGTTCGTCGCGGTGATCTGGTTCGGCAGTTCGTCGTCGTGTGTGGGCTCCGGCAGCCGGCTGACATGCACGACCTCGGGCAGGCCGGCGATCAGACGAATCGCGCCTGCCGGCACCGTCAGGCGCGCGGTCCAGAAGCGACGATCCGGCTGCGCCGGCGCGAGCAGGTCGACGCGCGCGCCGAGGGCGCGCATCGCGTCCGCGACGCGCGCGGCGTCGCCGTTCTCGTAGAAGAAGACCTCGAGGTCCGACACCGTGCCGGTCGCGGACCCGGCCGCCACATCGAGCCGGAAATCCTCGGCGTAATCACCGACCCAGCGCACGAAGGGCATCGATCGGGCTCCATCGATCGCCGCATCGTCCGTCCAGACGAGCACCGCGTTGCTCGGTACATACTGGAGGGCCTCGATGCCACGCGCCGCCAGCTCGCGCGACCACTCCGCACGCATCGGCCCGGTGAACTGCACGAGACGGAGGGCGCGCCCAGCCGGGTCGCGCGGCGCATCCGGCGCGCCCAGCGCGAGTGACGGTCCAAGTGGGTCGAATCGACGATCGCCGAGATGGATGTGCCGCGCGTCCCCGTCGACCTCGAAGGCCAGGCCTCGTGCGGTGAGCCGTGACAGCCCCTCGGCCGGCAGTTCGAGCCACAGATAACTGCCATAGTCCTCCACCTGCGCGGAAATCCCGGCGCGGGCCAGCGTGGCGCGATCGACGTCGAAGACGCGGACCATGTGCGTGTCGGCGAGCGCGACGGCGGGCAGTCCGAAGAGGGCGAGATACAAGGCGCGACGAAGCAGCATCGATGACCTCGAGCAGCGGGGTGGGAGCTCGAGTATGCCCACGATGCCCGGCCCTGGGTCGGATCGATTCGTGAAGGGTTCGTCATGCCCGCGCCAGATTCCGAACGGATGCCGTCTGCCCGCGGCTGAACGCGTGATCCCTCTCGGATTTGGCCCCGGGGCGACGCGGGTTTACCCTCCCGCCATGGCCATTGCCCGCTTCGCTCCCGCCCTCGCCACTGCCGCCTTCGTGCTGTTCGCGGGCACGCAGCCAGCGGTCGGCCAGCGCGAAATCGAACTGCCCGACATCGGCAGTTCGGCCAACTCGATCATCACCCCGGAGCAGGAGCGGATGATCGGCGCCGACATGTACCAGTCGCTACGACGCGGCAACCTGGTCCTCGACGACCCCCAGCTGGCCGATTGGATCGACACGGTCGGGTTCCGCCTCGCCGCGCAGTCGGACCGGCCCGATCTCGACTACCTCTTCTTCCTGGTGCGCTCGCCCCAGATCAACGCCTTCGCGGCGCCTGGCGGCTTCGTCGGGCTGAACGCCGGACTCGTGGTCACGGCCGAGAGCGAGGACGAGGTTGCTGCGGTGATCGCGCACGAGATCGCGCACGTGACCCAGCGCCACATCGTGCGCTCGGTCGAGCGGATGCAGACCGTCTCGCTGCCGATCCTGCTCGGCACCCTCGGCGCCGTGATCGCCGCCCAGAGCGCCGGGTCCGCGGACGCGGCGCAGGCGGCGATGGTGGGTGGCACCGCGCTGATGCAGCAGCAGGCGATCAACTTCACGCGCCACAATGAATACGAGGCCGACCGCATCGGTATCCAGACCCTCGCGCGCGCCGGCTACGACCCGCAGGCGATGGGGACGTTCTTCTGGCGGATGCAGCGGGCGCTGCGCAGCGATGGCCAGGCCGTGCCCGAGTTCCTGCGCACCCATCCGGTGACGACCACCCGCATCAGCGAGGCCAAGAACCGCGCCGAGCGGGTCTCGCGCCACGCGCCTCCGGATGTCGTGGAGCCCGAACGCTTTCTGCTGATGCGCGAGCGGGCGCGCGTGCTCGGTGGCGCCGAGCCGACCCAGCTCGTGGCCTTCTACCGTCGCGCGGTCGAGGCGAGTGACGGCGAGGTCCCGGCCCACGTCCGCTATGGCCTGGGCCTCGCGCTGACGCGCGCCGGAAAGGCGGGCGAGGCGGTCGACGTGCTCGCGGGCCTCTTGGAGGCCGAGCCGGACTCCGTCATCCATGCCCTCGCGCTGGCCGAGGCCGAGGCCCAGTCCGGCCGGACGCGGGACGCCCTGGCGCGCCTCGAACGCTTGAACCGGAAGCACGTCGGCAATCGCGCGATCGGCATCGCCTATGGCGAGCTGCTGGTCGCCTCGGGCCGGCCCGAGCCCGCGCGGGAGGCGGTCGAAGTGCTGCGCCCGCTGCTGGCGGCCGCACCGCGCAATGCGCTGCTGCAGCTGACCTTCGCTCGCGCGAGCGAGCTCTCGGGTGACCTGGTCCGGGCCGGCGAGGCGCACGCCGAGGTCGCCATGATCGACGGGCGCTTCGACGATGCCCTCGGCCAGCTCAATGCCCTGCTGCGGCGCCCGGACGTCGACTACTACCAGCGCGCCCGGATCGAGGCGCGCATCGCCGAGGTGACGCCGATCGCGCTCGAGCAGCGCCGCCGCGCCAGCATCGCCAACACGCCGCCGGCCGCAGCCCCTGTCACCGGACGGCAATAAATCGGTAGTCAAATCCCGGCGGCAGCGATTGCGAGCGCCGAGCCCGTGCAAAAGCAGGTCCTGATCGTCGAAGACGAACCCGCCATTCGCGACATGGTCGCGTTCGCGCTGACGCGCGCCGGCATCGAGTCGATCCACGCCAGCGACACCCGCGGCGCGCAGGAAGCGATCGCCGAGCGGATTCCGGACCTCGTGCTGCTCGACTGGATGCTGCCTGGCATGTCGGGCCTCGAGTTCGCCCGGCGCCTTCGGCGCGACGAGCTGACCCGCGACGTCCCGATCATCATGCTGACCGCTCGCGGCGAGGAGGACGACCGCGTGTCGGGCCTCGACGCCGGGATCGACGACTACGTGGTCAAGCCGTTCTCGACCCGCGAGCTGGTCGCACGCGTGAAGGCGGTGATGCGCCGCAGCCACGGCGAGACCGAGGAGGGCACGGTCGAGATCGGCGACCTGCGCATCGACGGTCCGGCGCATCGGGTCTTCGCCGGCGACAAGCCGGTCGCAATCGGCCCGACCGAGTACCGCCTGCTGCACTTCTTCATGACCCATCCCGAGCGTGTCTATTCGCGCGCCCAACTGCTCGACCACGTCTGGGGCGGCAACGTCTACGTCGAGGAACGTACCGTCGACGTGCACATCCGGCGTCTGCGCAAGACCCTCGAGCCCTTCGGCCTCGACGCGCTGGTCCAGACCGTGCGCGGTTCGGGCTACCGCTTCTCGACCACCATCTGAGCCAGGCCCCGCCGGCGCTGCCTCCGCCGCACCGGCAATGGCCGCCCGCGCGATGTCGTAGCCTTCGGGTCGCCGACGTCCGGATGCCGACGACGATGCGCCTCGACCTGTTGTCCCGCCCCGCCTGGCAAGCCTCGCTCGCCCGCTTCGCCCTGCTGCTGGCGCTGGCGGCAGCGATCGGCGTCGCCACCGGGCATATCGAGCTGGCGCTGGTCGTCGCGCTCTTCGGCTATGCGCTGTTCTCGCTCTTCAACTTGTACCGGCTGCGGGTGTGGCTCGAATCACGCCAGCGCGTGGCGCCGCCCGACCTGATCGGCGCCTGGGGCGATGTCGCCGAGTTCATCCACTTCCGCTTGCGCGCCGCGCGCACGCGCCAGCGTCGGCTGGTGCGCCTGTTGCGGGCCTTCCGCGAGGCCGCCGATGCGCTACCGGACGCGGTGATCGTCCTCGACGCCCAGCGCCGGATCGTCTGGCTGAACCGCGCGGCCGGGCGCCTGCTCCGGCTGAAGCTCGCTCGTGATCGTGGTCACCTCGTCGACGATTTCCTGCCGCATCCGCAGATGCGGGCCTGGCTTGCCGACCAGCCGGAGCGGGAACCGCTGTTCGACGTGCCTTCGCCCGAGGACGAAGGGGTCCGGCTCGCGCTTCGGATGATGCCCTATGGCGGCGACCAGCGGCTGCTGATCGTCCGCGACATCAGCGTGCTGGCCCGGCTCGAGCAGGTCCGACGTGACTTCGTCGCCAACGTCTCGCACGAACTGCGGACGCCGCTGACGGTCCTGCATGGCTACCTCGACATGATCGAGCCCGACGAGGCACCCGGCTTCGCGCCGATGCTCGACGACCTCCGCACCCAGTCGCGCCGGATGGCACAGATCGTCGAGGATCTCCTGACCCTGTCCCGCCTCGAGGCTCCGCAGGCGCCGCCCGACGAGCTCGTGTCGATGGCCCCCATGGTCGCGGCGCTGGCGCGCGAGGCCGAGGGCCTCTCGCGCGGCAGGCACGTCGTCGAACTCGGCGAGATCGCGCCGCTAGACCTCGTCGGCGCGCCGCAGTACCTGCACAGCGCCTTCTCGAACCTGGTCTCGAATGCGGTCCGCTATACCCCGCCGGGCGGACGGATCACGATCGCCTGGCAGCAGCTGCCGAATGGCGGCGCGCGGCTCGCCGTCAGCGACACCGGCTACGGCATCCCGGCCGAACACATCCCGCGAATCACCGAACGCTTCTACCGCGTCTCGACCAGCCGCTCGCGCGCGCTGGGCGGGACCGGACTCGGCCTCTCGATCGTCAAGCACGTGCTGGCGCTGCACGGCGCGCGACTCGAGATCGAGAGCGAGGTCGGTCGCGGCAGCACCTTCGCCTGCGTTTTCGGGCCGGAGCGCGCGCACGCGGCCGCGGTCGAGCCGGGGCTCGTTACCGCTACTGTCACGTCATGACCAAGCTCAAGGACCCGAAGCTGTACATCAACCGCGAGCTGTCCCAGCTCGAGTTCAACTTCCGCGTGCTGGCGCAGGCCAAGGACGCCTCGCTGCCGCTGCTCGAGCGGCTCCGCTTCCTCGCGATTGCCTGCTCGAACCTCGATGAGTTCTTCGAGATCCGCGTCGCCGGCCTCAAGTTCGGCGGCTCGCCCGGCCCCGACGGCCTCGCCGCCGGCGAGGCACTCAAGCGCATCCGCGAGCGCACGTCCGAGTTGGTGACGGCGCAGTACCAGCTGTGGAACCGAACCTTGCGGCCAGCGCTGCGCAAGGCCGGGATCAACCTCCTGATGCGGGACGAGTGGAACGCGCGCCAGCGCAAGTGGCTGCAAGCCTATTTTCGCGACGAGATCCTGCCGGTGCTCTCGCCCCTCGGGCTCGATCCGGCGCACCCTTTCCCGCGCATCCTCAACAAGACGCTGAACATTGCGGTGGTACTGAAGGGCAAGGATGCTTTCGGCCGTGAGGGCGGGATGGCGATCGTGCGCGCGCCGCGCTCGTTGCCCCGGATCATCGAGCTGCCGCCCGACCTCGACGGAGACGCCAGCTCACAGGAGTTCGTGTTCCTGTCCGCGATCCTGCACGAGTTCGTCGACGAGCTGTTCCCGGGCATGCAGGTCAAGGGCTCCTACCAGTTCCGCGTGACCCGCAACAGCGAGCTGTTCGTCGACGAGGACGAAGTCGAGAATCTCGCCCACGCGCTCAAGGACGAGTTGGCCACCCGCGGCTTCGCGCGCGCGGTCCGGCTCGAGGTCGCCGACACCTGCCCGCGCGGGGTGCTCGACTACCTGATGGAGAACTTTGACGTCGGCGAGGCCGACGTCTATCGCTGCCATGGCCCGGTCAACCTGAACCGCGTGATCGCGGTCTACGACCTGGTCGACCGACCCGACCTCAAGTTCCCGCCTTTCACTCCGCGGATCCAGCCCCGCCTCGCCAGCGCGCCCACGATCTTCGACGCGATCCGCGATGGTGACGTGCTGCTGCACCACCCCTTCGATTCGTTCGTACCGGTGCTGGATCTGGTCAAGCAGGCGAGCCAGGATCCCGATGTACTGGCGATCAAGCAGACGCTGTACCGCACGGGCCGCAACTCCTTGCTGGTCGGCTACCTCGAGGACGCGGCCCGCGCCGGCAAGGACGTGACTTGCGTGATCGAACTGCGGGCGCGCTTCGACGAGGACAACAACATCGAGCTTGCGAACCGCCTGCAGGCGGCTGGCGTGCAGGTCGTGTACGGCGTGGTCGGCTACAAGACCCACGCCAAGATGCTGCTGGTCGTCCGGCGCGAGGGTGGCAGGCTGCGTCGCTATGTCCACCTCGGCACCGGCAACTATCACGCCGGCACCGCCAAGGGCTACACCGATGTGGGCCTGATGACCGCCGATCCGGACTTCGGAGAGGACGTGCACAAGCTGTTCCAGCAGCTGTCAGGTCTCGGCCAGGTGGTCAAGCTGAAGCGCATCCTGCATTCGCCGTTCACCCTGCACCGCGGGATCATGCAAAAGATCGAGCGCGAGATCGCGCACGCCAAGGCCGGCAGGCCGGCGCGCGTCGTCGCCAAGATCAACGCGATGAACGAGCAGGCCGTGATCGAGCTGCTCTACGAAGCCTCGCGCGCCGGTGTCGAGGTCGACCTGATCGTGCGCGGCAGCTGCGCCCTGCGCCCCGGCGTTCCGGGCGTCTCCGACCGCATCCGCGTCCGCAGCGTGGTCGGACGCTTCCTCGAGCACAGCCGGGTGTACTGGTTCCTCAACGACGGCCAGTGCGAGACCTACTGCGCCAGCGCCGACTGGCTCGAGCGCAACCTGCTGCGCCGGATCGAGGCCTGCTTCCCGATCCTCGATCCCGATCTGGCCGCGCGTGTCTACGACGAGGAACTCGCGAACTATCTCGACGACAACCAGAACGCCTGGGTGCTGCAAAGCGACGGCAGCTACACCAGAGTCGAGCCGGGCGACGCGATGCCGCATTCGGCCCAGCAAAGCCTCCTCGCGAAGCTATGCCACTGAGTCCGCTCCGGGAAGGCGACACGCTGGCCGCGGTCGACCTCGGCAGCAACAGCTTCCACCTCGTGGTCGCGCGGATCGAGCACGGCGAGATCCGCGTGATCGATCGCGTCCGCGAGACCGTGCGTATGGCGCTCGGCCTGCGGCCGGACGGCACGCTCGAGCCCGAGCGCCAACGCCGTGCGCTGAAGTGCCTCGTGCGCTTCGGCCAGCGTCTGGACCGCATTCCGAGCGAGCGCGTGCGCGCGGTCGCAACCAACAGCGTCCGCCGCCTGCGCAATCCGCGTAGCTTCCTGCTGATCGCCGAGACCGCGCTCGGACACCCGATCGAGGTCGTCACCGGCCGCGAGGAGGCCCGCCTGATCTATCTCGGCGTGGCGCATGGATTGCCGAAGTCGCGCTCGCGGCGGCTGGTGATCGACATCGGCGGCGGCAGTACCGAGTTCATCATCGGGCAAGGTTTCGAGGCCATCGAGACCGAGAGCCTGCAGATGGGCTGCGTCGCCTCGACCGTGCGCTTCTTCGAGGACGGCAAAATCACGCGCAAGCGCTGGCAGCGCGCGCGCACCGAGATCGAGGTCGAGCTGCAACAGTTCGCGACGCACTACCAGCGCCTCGGCTGGCGCGAGGCGATCGGCTCCTCCGGCACGGCGCGAGCGCTTGGTCAGGTGAGCGCCGAGATGGGCTCTCGCGACAGCGTGATCACGCCCGCGAGTCTTGCCGCGATCCGCGAGCACCTGATCGAGGCCGGCGAGATCGAGCGGATCCGCCTGCCGGGACTGTCCGAAGAACGTCGCGCCGTCATCGCCGGTGGCGCGGTCGTCATGGAGAGCGCCTTCGAAGCACTCGGCATCACCGCGATGCGGGTCTGTGACACCGCGATGCGCGAAGGTCTGCTCTACGACCTGGTCGGACGCGCCGAGCACCGCGACCCGCGCGAATCGAGCATCAATGGCCTCGCGGCACGGCATGGCACCGACGCCGCGCAGGCGAACCGCGTCGAGCGCACCGCGCTCGCGTTGTTCGACCAGATCGAGGACGAGTGGGGACTCGACCTCGAACACCGCGACTGGCTCAAGTGGTGCGCCCGGGTGCACGAGGTCGGGCTCTCGATCGCGCACTCGCTGCACCACCACCACGGCGCTTATCTCGTTGCGCACAGCGACCTCTTCGGCTTCACGACCGAGGAGCAGCAGGCGTTGGCTTTCATCGTTCGCGCCCAGCGCCGCGCGGTGCCGGTCGATCTGCTCGCCAACCTGCCCGCGCGTCTCGCCGAGCCGGCGTGGAAGCTCGCGGTACTGCTGCGCCTCGCCGCCTTGTTCCATCGCCCGCGCACCTCCGAGGCCCTGCCCCCGCTGCGCCTCGCCGTCGGTACCA
>CALDVP010000182.1 GCA_937924195.1 uncultured Lysobacterales bacterium | reverse complement strand
GCTCGGCGAGCGCATCCTGGCGGCGGCCAACTTCGACCTCGCGATCGTCAAGCCGCAGGTCGCGTTCTTCGAGCGCTTCGGTGCCGAAGGCTTCAAGGCGCTCGAGGAGCTGACAGCCACCGCGCGTGCGCGAGAGATCCTGGTCCTGGCCGATGCCAAGCGCGGTGACATCGATTCGACCGCCGACGCCTACGGCGAGGCCTGGTTCGGCCGGTCCGCGCTGCGCGCCGACGCGCTGACCGTCCACGCCTATCTCGGGCTCGACGCGCTGGGCGGACTCATCGACCGCGCGCTCCGTGCCGAGGCCGGGGTGTTCGTGGTCGTGCGCTCGTCGAACCCGGAAGGCGAGGCGCTGCAGGTCGCGCGCGGGTCCGACGGTCGGCGTGTGGCCGATTCGATGGCAGATGCGATCACGACGTGGAACGCCCGTGTCGCGTCCGAAGGTCCCGGGCCACTGGGCGCCGTCGTCGGCGCGACCTGCCGCGACGCGCCGGAGACCGTCGATCGCCTCCCGCGCTCGTACGTGCTCTCGCCGGGCGTCGGGGCCCAAGGCGCACGCTTTGCCGACGTCGCGACGCGACTCGCCGGCGCCGGCGATCGCGTGCTGCCGAACGTCTCGCGCGCGGTGCTCGCGAACGGCGGCACCCAGGCCGACATCCGCGCGGCAATCCGGGCCCTGGTGGAGGACTGCGACCGGGCGTTGGGGCGGCCGAAGCCCCGAATCAATAAAAACAAGCATTTATGACGATTAGATGCAGTGTTGCATCAGATTTACGACCTAAGTTACGATGATCGCGCCGCACAGGGATGAGACGGCGATTACCAAGATCCGCGCCCATCCACAACCAGCGATTCCCCCTCCGGCCTCGGCCGGTTCGTGACCCGGACGCCAAGCGACCGGGTTTTTTTTTGGTAGGCGCACCGGCGCGACGACGGAGCGCGCCCCGTGGCGCTGGGCGCCTCCCATTCCAGACGCAGCCACCGGAAGCCAGCATCTGAACGACCCACCGGTTCGTACTTGCGGGGCGGGCTCGGTGCCGCGACAGTCGCGGGCCCCACGGCTGTTTCGGAGGACTCCATGTCGACTCGTCCCGTACACCTGCCGGCGTTGATGCTCGTGCTCGCGATTGCCATCGTCGGCTGCAAGCGCGAGGAGACCCCCGCAACCAGCGACGTGGGGGCGCCGACCGCCGTCGTGGAGGCAGGCATCGCGGCGCTGCGAGCCGGTGACCTCCGCGCCTTCTTCGAAAGCCAGTTGCCGCCGGCCGAGATCGAGCGACTGCGCGCCGAACACGCCACCCGCGCCGCCGAGCCCGTCGACGACGCCGAGCGCGAGCGCTTCGCGACCTGGATGGCGGTGCTGACCGCGCCGGACGCCGAGGACCAGGTCATGGCTGCGATCGAGCCCGAGCTCGTGCAGTTCGAACGCGAGATCGAGCCGCAGCTCATGCGCAACGTCGCGATGCTGAAGGGGCTTGCGATGGTCGCGATCCAGCAGAGCGAGGAGCTGACGCCGCTGGCGAAGGAGCAGGCCATGGCCTCGCTCGATGCCGTGTCCGGCTGGGTCACGCGCACCCGCTTCAGCGATCGCGATCGGTTGCGCGAGGCGATCGGCCACCTCGCCGCCGCGGCGCGCGAAGCCGACGTCGCGAGCCTCGATGCGCTGAATGCCCTCGACTGGGACGCCTCGCTCGACCGCGCCTCGATCGCGTTCCGCGCCGTCAAGCGCGTGCTCGAGAGCTACGGTTTCCGGATCGACGCGGCGCTCGACTCGGTCCGGACCGAACTCGTGTCACAGGAGGGCGACCGGGCGCGCGTCAAGGTGCGCTACGAGCTGCTCGGGAACCCGATGTCCTTCGACGTCGACCTCGTCGCGCGCGAGGGTCGCTGGTACGCGAAGGACGCGCTCGAGGCGATCGATGGTGCATCGGCCAGCGGCTGAGTCGACCGAGACCGGGAGCCTGCCCGACACGCGTCGGAGCGTTCCCGGCGGGTCCAGCCGGTCTGCTGTTAGCAATTCCTGAACCTCCTGGCCGATACCTTAATCCCGATGGGGACCGTTCCAACCAGCCTGCCGCGCGTGATCAGCGCTGTCGCCCCGTGGTGGTGGCGCGCGCTCGGCCACCTGTTGCGGCCGTGGATCCGCATCAAGACCGATCCCGAGCGGCCGGTGGACGTCGTCGCAGCCGATCGTCCGGTCTGCTACATGCTCGAGCAGGACGGCATCAGCCACGTCGCGATTCTCGAAGAGGCCTGCCGCGAGGTGGGCCTGCCCTCGCCGCTCTTGCCGATGGCCGGCGGCTGGCTCGACCGGCCGCGCGCCGTGCTCGCGCTGTCGCGCCGGGCGGGCCTGTTCTCCAGCAGGCGCCGGGTGCTGGCGCAGTCGCGGAGCTTCTCGAAGCTGCTCGCCGCGGTCGCGGCGAATCCCGAGCTCGACGTCCAGCTGGTCCCGGTGTCGATCTTCGTCGGCCGTGCGCCGAACCGGACGGAAGGGTGGTTCCGGGTCCTGTTCTCGGAAAACTGGGTCATGGTCGGGCGCTTCCGGCGCCTGCTGTCGATCCTGTTGAACGGGCGCGACACGATCGTGCACTTCAGTCGGCCGGTGAGCCTGCGCGAGGTGGTCGCCGAAGGGCTTTCGCCCGAGCGCACCGTGCGCAAGGCCCAGCGCGTGCTGCGCGCGCACTTCCGGCGCGTGCGCACCGCCGTCATCGGCCCCGACCTCTCGCACCGGCGCACGCTGATCGACGACGTGCTCAACGCGGCCGGGGTCCGCGAGGCGATCGAACAGCTCGCGGTCAAGGAAGGGATTCCTTTCGACCAGGCCTTCGGCCGCGCGCGCAAGTACGCGTGGGAGATCGCGGCCGACTATTCGCATCCGGTCGTGCGCTCGTTGTCCTTTCTGCTGCGGCCGCTATGGAACCAGCTCTACGGCGGCGTATCGATGCACCACTTCGACACGGTAAAGCAGGTCGCGCCGGGGCACGAGGTCATCTACGTCCCCTGCCACCGCAGCCATATCGACTACCTGCTGCTCTCCTACCAGCTCTACGTCAACGGTCTCGTGCCGCCGCACATCGCCGCCGGCGTGAACCTGAACCTGCCGATCGTCGGTCCGCTGCTGCGCCGTGGCGGCGCCTTCTTTCTGCGCCGCAGCTTCAAGGCCAACCCGCTCTACTCGGCGGTGTTCGGCGAGTACGTCGCCCAGCTGTTCGCCCGCGGTGTCGCGATGGAGTACTTCATCGAGGGCGGGCGCTCGCGCACCGGACGGTTGCTCGAGCCGCGCGGCGGCATGCTCGCGATCACGCTGAAGAGCTACCTGCGCGAGTCGCGCCGGCCGGTCGTGTTCCAGCCGGTCTACATCGGCTACGAGAAGCTGCTCGAGGGCGGCAGCTACATCAGCGAGCTGTCGGGCAAGCCCAAGGAAAAGGAATCGCTACTGGGTCTGTTCAAGGCTTTCGGCCTGCTGCGTGAGCGCTATGGACGGGTCGCGCTTTCCTTCGGCGAGCCGATCTTCCTCGCGGCGCACCTCGACGCCGCGGCCCCGGGCTGGCGCGAGTCGCAGTCGACCGGCGACGAGCGTCCGGCGTGGTTCGCGGGCGCGGTCTCGACGCTCGCCGACCGCATCCTCGTCCGTATCAACGAAGCCGCGCACGTCAACCCGGTGAACCTCACCGCCATGGCGCTCCTGTCGACACCACGCCACGCGATGGCCGAGCCGGACCTGCGCGCCTCGCTCGCGCTGGTGCGGACGCTGATCACGCGGCTGCCGTATTCCGGGCGCGTCACGGTCACCGACCTCGAGCCGGACGCGATCGTCGCCTACGTCGAGCGGCTCGGGCTCGTCGAGCGCGTCCGCCATCCGCTCGGCGACGTGGTCCGCGCGCGCCGCCGCGAGGCGGTGCTGCTCTCGTACTTCCGCAACAACATGCTGCACCTGATCGCGACTTCAGCGTGGGTCGCATGCTGCTTCCTCAATAACCGCCGCCTGCGACGCAGCACGGTCGAGCGGCTCGGCGAATTCGTCTATCCCTTCCTCAAGCGCGAGCTGTTCCTGCCGTGGGACGCAGCCGGCTTCTCGGCGCGGGTCCGCGAGACCATCGATCTGTTCGTCGAGCTGGGACTGCTCAAGGTCGACGCCGATGGGCGCATGCTGCGCCGCCGGGTCGGGCAGACCGACGCAGCGTTTCAGCTCCGCGTGGTCTCGCAGACGCTCGTCCAGGCCTTCGAGCGCTACTACATCGCGATCGCGCTGCTCGCCCAGCACGGACCGCGCGTGCTGGCGAGCGGCGAGCTCGAGAACCTCTGCCACCTGACCGCGCAGCGTCTGGCGCTGCTGTACGAACGCACGGCGCCCGAGTTCTTCGACCGCTCGCTGTTCCGCGCTTTCATCGCGACGTTGAAGGAACATCGGATCGTCTGGCTCGACGATGCCGGCAAGCTCGACTACGGCGACGCGCTGGCCGAGATGGGCAAGGACGCGCGGCTGATCCTGTCGCGCGAACTGCGCCACTCGATCCTCAAGCTGACCCAGTCTGGCAATGGCGGTGAGGACGCGGAGGCCGAGCCGGACGACACGCCGCGCCTCCCGCGCGACCCCGAGGACTCGCAATCGGCACGCGATGCGGCAAACTGAACCCAACCGGGCCGAGCCGGCGAGCTAGCGTTTGCCCGCAGGATTGCCGTCGATTCCCGTCCGCGACTCAACCTCGCCGGGACCCACCCCGACCGATGCCGTTGATGCCGATTCGCGTTCGGCCAGGTGTCGCGTCCGCGCGGCGCGGAGCGACTCCCATTTGCGCTTGAACACCGCGGCTTCCCAGCGCAGCAGACGCCAGCCGAAGTCGATCACCAGCGCGACCGCGAGGCCGACGATCACGCCGCCGACGGTCAGCGATAGCACCGCGTGGCCGGCGCCAGCGAGGTCGCCGGCCTGTACCGCGGCGTTGACCGCATCCGGATCGAACCCGGACTCCTTGCCGACCAGCGCATCGAGCACCGTGTAGCCGACGAGGTAGGTGAAGCCGTAGACCGGGACGATCGTGAACGGGTTGGTGATGAACTGCAGTGCGAGCGTGATCGGCAGGTTCGCGCGCACGCCGAGCGAGAGCAGCACCGACAGAGGGAACTGGATGCCGAACAGCGGCAGCAGTGCCAGCACCGATCCGAAATAGATCGCCCTCAATACCGGCGCGCGCTGGAACGACCAGATGAACCAGCTCTTCTCGGCCAGGCGCTTGATCCAGTCCGGCAGCTTCGCGCGCATCACCGCGGCACGGCGCGGCAGGCGCCGCATCAGCCGGCGCATCCGGCGCTTGCGGGCAAGGTACTCGCGGTGGTGGCGGTCGAACTCGTCGTGCATGTCGGGTCGGCTCGCCGCCATCGACGTCCGCGGGCTCAGGCCGCTCGCCTCAGGTACACCAGCAGTAGCGAGATCGCGGCCGGCGTGACGCCTGGGATGCGCCCGGCCTGCCCGATCGTCGCCGGGCGTTGCGCCGCCAGCTTCTGCGCGATCTCGCGCGACAGGCCGGGGATGCCCTCGTAGCGGAAGTCCGCCGGGATCGCCGTGTCCTCCTGCCGGCGCTGGCGCGCGACCTCGTCGGCCTGGCGCGCGAGGTAGCCGGCGTAGCGGGCGCGGACCTCGATCTGCTGGACCACGGCCTCGTCGGCGACGCCGGGACCGATGCCCGGTACCCCCATCAGCGTGGCGTAGTCGAGGTCGGGGCGGCGCAGCAGGTCGTGCGCGCTGGCCTCGCGCGTCAGCGGTGCGCCGAGCGTCGCAGCGACGGCCCGGCCGAGCGCATTGCCGGGCGAGATCGCGATCGCGGCGAGGCGCGCGGTCTCTGCATCGATCGCGTCACGCTTGCGGCAGAAAGCATCCCAGCGTGCGTCGTCGACGAGGCCGAGCTCGCGGCCGATCGGCGTCAGTCGCTCGTCGGCGTTGTCCTCGCGCAGGTGCAGCCGGTACTCGGCGCGCGAGGTGAACATCCGGTAGGGCTCGTTCGTGCCGCGGGTCACGAGGTCGTCGATCAGCACGCCGAGGTAGGCCTCGTCGCGGCGCGGCGCCCAGCCCGGCAGGCCCAGTGCCGCGCGTGCCGCGTTGAGGCCGGCGACGAGGCCTTGCGCCGCGGCTTCCTCGTAGCCGGTCGTGCCGTTGATCTGGCCGGCGAAATAGAGCCCTCCGATCGCCCGCGTCTCGAGCGTGGGCCTGAGCGCGCGCGGGTCGAAATAGTCGTACTCGATCGCGTAGCCGGGGCGTGTCACGTGCGCGCGCTCGAAGCCCCGGATCGAGCGCACCAGCGCGACCTGGACCGCGAAGGGCAGCGAGGTGCTGATCCCGTTCGGGTAGACCTCGTGGGTCTCGAGACCCTCGGGCTCGACGAAGACCTGGTGCGCGGTGCGGTCGGAGAAGCGCACCACCTTGTCCTCGATCGACGGGCAGTAGCGCGGCCCGACGCCCTCGATCTCCCCCGAATACATCGGGCTCAGGTGCAGCGCACCACGGATCAGGTCGTGGGTGCGTTCGTTGGTATGCGCGATGAAGCAGTTCACCTGGGGCGGGTGGTCCTCGCGTCGTCCCAGGAAGGAGAAGACCGGACGTGGGTCGTCGCCCGGCTGCGTCTCGAGCGCGGCGTAGTCGATGGTCCGGCCGTCGATCCGCGGTGGCGTGCCGGTCTTGAGCCGGCCGACCGGGAGCTTCAATTCGCGCAGCCGCTCGGCCAGCGTCAGCGCCGCAGGGTCCCCGGCGCGGCCGCCGCGTGCCTTGGCCGGGCCGACGTGGATCAGACCACCGAGGAAGGTGCCGGCGGTCAGCACGACTGCGCGTGCCGATAGGCGAAGCCCGAGCTGGGTCACGACGCCGGCGACGCGGTCGCCGTCGAGCACGAGGTCGTCGACCGCGGCCTGGAAGACGGCCAGGTGGGGCTGGGTCTCGATGCGGTGCCGGATCGCGGCCTTGTAGCGCACGCGATCGGCCTGGCAGCGGGTCGCGCGCACCGCCGGGCCCTTGCTCGCGTTCAGCGTGCGCCAGTGGATGCCGGCGCGGTCGGCGGCCCACGCCATCGCGCCGCCGAGCGCGTCGATCTCGCGCACGAGGTGGCCCTTGCCGATGCCGCCGATCGACGGATTGCAGCTCATCTGGCCGATGGTCTCGACCTGGTGCGTCAGCAGCAGCGTCTCGGCCCCGGCGCGCGCAGATGCGAGAGCGGCTTCGGTGCCGGCATGCCCGCCGCCGATCACGATCACGTCGAATGTGCGCGCAAGGTCCATCGTCGTCCCGTTCTTTCGCGGCCGGCACCGCCGGTCGCAAGGCTCACCCGTCCCTGGGCTCGTCGAGCGACCCCGCCCGCGGCCGTCCTGCCGCGGGCGCCTGGCTCAGGCCGGGTGCAGCCGAAGCTGAGCAACTCCGAATCTTAGCCCCGGTATCCGACGCTTCGGCTACGCGCCGGGCTGGCCGGAACCGGTCGATTCGGCGCCATTCAGCGCTCGACCAGCGGCGGCGGGGCGGCGGCGATCATCGACTCGGGGATGCCGTTCGCGAGGTAGTGGCGGGTCCGGCGCACGAAGCGCAGCGTGAGCAGCAGCGCGGCGGCCGAGAGCCCGGCGATCAGGCCGACCCACAGGCCCGGGGCGCCGAGGCCGGCCTCGAAGCCCAGCCACCACGACACCGGTAGGCCCACGCCCCAGTAGGCGACTATCGTGTAGAGCGCCGGGACCGCGGTGTCGTTGAGCCCGCGCAGCGCGCCGGCGGCCAGGGTCTGCACGCCATCGGAGAACTGGAAGATCGCGGCGAACGCAAGCAGCGTGACCGCGAGCGAGATCACCGCGAGGTCGTTGCTGTAGAGGCCCGCGATCGGCCGGGGCAGCACGACCATCAGCGTGACCGAGAAGGCCTGGGTTGCGAGCACCAGCGCGAGCCCGCCGAGCGCGGCCCAGGCGATACCCGGCGGGTCGCGACGGCCGACCGCGTTGCCGACCCGCACCGTCGTCGCGAGCGCGACGCCGAGCGGCAGCATGAAGGTCAGCGAGGCGACGTTGAGCGCGATCGCGTGCGCGCCGGTCGGGATCTCGCCGAGTCGTCCGACGAGGAGAGCCACGACCACGAACAGCGAGCCCTCCATGAACAGCGCGACCGCCATCGGCGCGCCGACCTTCAGCAGCATCGCCTGCGCGCGCGGTACCGGCCATTCGAAGCGCACGAACGGCCCGGCCTCGCGGTAGCGCGCGCGGCGCGCGACGTAGGCCATGAACGCGATGGCCTGGAGCCACAGCGCGATCGCGTGCGCGTAGCCGGCGCCCGCGGCGCCGAGGCGCGGCAGGCCGAACTTCCCGTACATCAGGACCCACGCCACCGGCAGCAGGATCGCGAGTGCAAGGCCGTTGAAGTACATCGATGGCTTCGTCAACGAGAGGCCGTCCGAAAGCTTCGCGCACGCGACCGCGACCGCGAACGGCGGCAGGCCCCACGCGATCGCGGCGACGAAGCGACGCGCCTCGGGCACGATGGCGGGATCGACGCCGAGGAGGCCGAGGAGCGCCGTCGCGGCCGGTAGCAGGGCGGCGAGCGTGAGCCCGATCGCCAGCGCCAGCCACAGGCCCTGGCGGAACAGCGCGCCGACCTCGGCGCGCCGGCCGGCGCCGTCGAGCTGGGCCGTAATCGGGGTCAGTGCCAGCAGCAGGCCGAAGACCAGCAGCATCGCGAGCACCCAGATCTGGGTGCCGATCGTGACCGCGGCCAGCACGTCGGTGCCGAGATTGCCGGCGAGCAGTGTGTCGATGACGCCCATGCCCATCGCCAGCACCTGGGCGGCGACCAGCGGCAAGGCGAGGCGCGCGGTCGCGCGCGCCTCGCGGACGAGGCGGTCTCGGCGGGGTCTCGGGATCATCGACAGCGTGGGGCTGGCCCGGATCGGGCGCCCGCTATCGTAGCGTCGTGCAGTCGCCACCTGGCTGCCGGAGAGCTGACGATGGCCGCGGGATCGCAGATCGGGGTCGCGATCGAGATGGTCCGGTGAACGGAGTCGCCCTCGGCGGCGGGCCCGATTCGCCGACCCCGCTGTTCGCGCGGTCGACGCCGACCGGCGAGGCCTGCCGCAACTGCGGGGCCACGCTCTACGTCGAGTACTGCGACGCCTGCGGCCAGGCGCGGGTCGGCTGGGTCCACCACCTGCGCGAGCTCGGCGCGGACTTCGTCGACGGCGTGTTCGACATCGACCGCCGCTTCTTGCGCACGCTCGCGACGCTTTTCTTCCGACCCGGGCGGATGACGGTCGAGTACCTCGCCGGGGCGCGTTAGTCGCGACGCAAGTCCGTTCCGTCTGTTCTTCGCGCTGTGGGGCCTCGCTGTCGTGCTGCTGCACCGCATCGACGGCTTGCCGGACGCCGTCGACGCGGCGCTGAACGTGCGCCTCGGCCGCAGGCAGCGCGCGATCGCGGCGGCGCGCGCCGATCCCGAGCCGATCGTCGCGGCGATCTTCGCCAAGCTGCCGCTCGCGCTGCTGGTCGTGATGCCGCTGTTCGCGGCGCGGCTGAAGCTCGTGCACTGGCCGCGGCACCGGCTCTACACCGAGCATCTCGTGATCGCGCTGCACCGCCACGCCTTCCTGTTCCTTGCGCTCGTGCTGCTGTCGCTGGTGGGGCTCGCGAGTCGCCAGCTGGCGCCTGGCGGCGCCATGTCCGTGGCGCTCGACTGGACGAGCCGGCTGGTGCTGCTGTGGATGCCCCTGCACCTGCTGCTGATGCAAAAGCGCGTCTACGGCGGCTGCTGGGCGCGGACCCTGAGCGAGTACGCGGTGACCGGGTTCGGGTGGGTGGTGCGGGTGGCGACGGCCGTCTCGTTCGGGGCCATCGCCGGCCTGATGAGCCTCTGAGGCGCGCCGCGCGACCTCACCAGACGTTGGGCCGGCCCGCGCCGCCCGGCGCGTCGCGCCACTCGATCCGGTCGACTGCGAGTTCCTGGCCGGCCGAGGCGCGAATCCCGGTGTAGACGAAGACGCCGTCCGGCGGAACGCCGGGGTTGCGGAAGCAGACCTTGGCGCGCGGCGTGCCGAGGGTCACGATCGTGCGCTGATGGCAGGTGCGCGGCGTGAATCCGCCTTCCGCCAGCTGGAAGTGGATTTCGAGCGGGAAGCGCGCCCCGTCCGCGCGTGCGATCGTGCAGCCCGCGGCACCGGCATCGGTCGCGAGCGCGTGGCCCTCCGCGAGCGTCAGGCACAGCGCATCGAAGCCGCCTTCCGAGCGGATGCCGCCCTCGGGCAGCGGCAGCTCGAGCGGCTCCGGCGACAGGGTGATCGTGCCCTCGACCAGCACGCGGTCGCCGAACGGCGGCGGTGTCTCGTCGGCGCACCCGGCCAGACCAAGGCCGGCGAACAGGGCGAAGACGGCGGGATGGACGCGACGCATGGGATGAGCCAGCCAGGAATCTACGGAGGGCTAAGCTTAGGCCCTTGCCGTGCGCGTGCCATCCGGAGTCCCGCGTGATCCGCCCAGTCGCCCTTGCCCTCGTCCTCGCCGTGATGCCGATTCCCACCCTGTCCGCCGCCGAACTGACGATCGCCCGTCTCTTCGCCGACCCGTCGCTGTCCGGCCCCTCGCCGCGGCAGCTCAAGGTCGCCCCGGACGGGGCCCGGGTGACCTTCCTGCGCGGCCGGCCGGACGACGCCAACCGCCTCGACCTGTGGGAGTACCACATCGCCTCCAGCGAGACCCGGATGCTGGTCGATTCGAGCCTGCTCGTGCCGGTCGAGGGCGAGCTCTCCGAGGCCGAGAAGGCGCGCCGCGAGCGCCTGCGGATCGCCAACTTCGGCGGCATCGTCGACTACCAGTTCGCGCCGGATGGGCGCACGATCCTGTTTCCGTTGAACGGCGCGCTGTACCTGTACGACCTCTCGAAATCGGGCGCGGAGGCCGTGCGCCAGCTCACGCGTGCCGAGGACGGTTTCGTGACCGATCCCAAGGTCTCGCCGCGCGGCGGCTACGTCTCCTTCGTGCGCGACCGCACCCTGTATGCGATCGAACTGGCGAGCGGCCGCACGCTGCGCCTGTCGCCGAGGGGCGAGGGCACGGTCAGCTATGCGACCGCCGAATTCGTCGCCCAGGAGGAGATGGACCGGCACACGGGCTACTGGTGGGCACCCGACGACGCGCACGTCGCGTGGACCCGGATCGACGAGGCCCCGGTGCCGGTCGCTCGGCGCTTCGAGATCCATGCCGACCGCGTCGAGATGGTCGAGCAGCGCTACCCGTACGCCGGCCGCGACAACGTCCGGATCGAGCTCCACGTGATGCCGGTGGTCGATCTCGACGCCCCGCCGCCGACCAGCGCCCACCAGCTCGCCGACGGTCGCACGGTACGTCTGCAGGACGCGCCGCCGGTCGCGCCGCACCGGAAGGTGGACCTCGGCAGCGATCCCGACATCTACCTGCCGCGCGTCGACTGGGCCAACGCCGGGACGCTGATCTTCCAGCGCCAGTCGCGCGACCAGCGGCGGCTGGATCTCATTGCCTACGATCTCGCCAGCTCGCGCCAGCGAGCGCTGCTGACCGAGACCAGCGAGACCTGGGTCAACCTGCACCACGACCTGCGCTTCCTCGAATCCCGCGGGGCCTTTCTGTGGTCGAGCGAGCGATCCGGCCGCCGCCAGCTCTACCTCTACGGGCTGGACGGCCGGTTGATCCGGCAGCTGACGCGGACGCCGTGGGCGATCGAGAACGTGCTCGCGGTCGACCGTCGCGCCGGAGTGGTCTACGTCCATGCGCCGGGCCCGGACCCGCTCGGCAAGCACGTCTACGCGCACCGGCTGGATGGCCGCGGCGACGGCACGCGCGTGACCCGCGAGGAGGGCTGGCACGAGGCGGTGTTCTCGAACGACGGCCGCGTCTTCGTCGCGACCCACTCGGACCCGGCAACGCCGCCGCGCGTGCGGCTGCATGCGGCCAGCGGCGAGGTGCTCGCGGTCCTCGAGGCCAACGCGCTCGACGCTGCGCACCCATACTTCCCCTACCTCGCCGGCCACGTGCTGCCCGAGCACGGTGCACTCGAGGCCGAGGACGGCCAGGTGCTGCACTACGGCATCTTCCGGCCGAAGGACTTCGACCCCGCGAAGCGCCATCCGGCGATCGTGCGCTACTACGGCGGCCCGGGACGGCAGTTCGTGCGCCGCGACTGGACCGTCGGCATCAACACCGGGCTCAACGACCTGCTGACGCAGTACTGGGTGCGCCAGGGCTACGTCGTGTTCGCGATCGACAACCGTGGCACGCCGCGTCGCGGCAAGGTCTTCGAGGATCCGATGTACCGTCGCATGGGCGAGCTCGAGGTCCGCGACCAGCGGGTCGGCATCGAGTGGCTGGCGGCGCAGCCGGGCATCGACCGCGAGCGCATCGGCACCTTTGGCTGGAGCTATGGCGGATACCTTGCTCTGATGCTGCTCGCAAAGGCCGGGGATCTGGTCCACGCCGGCGCGGCGGTCAACCCGGTCACCGATTGGGCGCTGTACGACACGCACTACACCGAGCGCTACATGGACCATCCAGGGCGCAACGTCGGGGGCTACGCCGAAGGCAACGTGCTGCGTTTCGCCGACCGGATCGGGGGCGAGCTGCTGCTGATCCACGGCATGGCCGACGACAACGTGCTGTTCACGCACTCGACTGCGCTGATGGCCCTGTTGCAACAGCGCGCCTTCCCGTTCGAGTTCATGGGCTATCCGGGCGGCAAGCACGCGCTGGTCGGGATCCCGATCCGGACCCACGTGTACGAGACCATCGACCGCTTCTTCGCGCGCACGATCGGGCCGGGGTCACAGGGCCGGGTGCCGCCGGCCGAGTGAGACTCCGGGCGGGAGAGGCCGAGGCCCAGCGGCAAGAGCTGGGCCTCGCGGAGGTGCGCTCGGTCAGCGCCGCCGCGCGATTAGTGTCTTGCCGTCCGCGATCGTGATCACCAGTCGGCCGGACTCGTCGAAGTCGAAGGCGCTCGCGGTCGGCAGCGCGTCGAGCACGCGGCGCTCGCTCTCCATCGCCGGCTCGGCACAGGCCATCTTCGTCGAGTACAGGTTCGGGCCGATGCGGAGCCCTTCACCGAACGCGAAGTCACCGCCGTAGCGGTTGCAGCCGCCGCGGCCGGCGATGCGGCCCTCGGGTAGGAACTCGATCGTCGCGGGCGGCTCGTCGGGGATGGTCTCGCCGCCGATCGACTCGATCAGCCACTCGCCGACCGCGAGCAGATCCACCGGATCGCCGGCGCAGCCGGGATGGGTCTCGCCGCCGATCGTCAGTAGCGCTGTCGCCGGATACGGCATCCCGGTCATCGCGTCGCGACAGCGTGCGTCGCCGACCCGTAGCACCAAGCCTCGGTCGTCGAGGCGACCGCGCCAGACCCGGTCGCCTTCGTGCATCGACGGCTCGCCGACCTCGACCTCGACCGGCTCCGCCCCGGGCCGGCGGATGGTCATCGTCCCGCCGAGGATCGAGAGGTGGAAACTCGGCTCGTGGACGATCGCGACGTAGGGTTTCGGCCGGCGTTCGCTCGCCATGCACGGCGGTAGCTCTCGGCCGCGGAACGACACGGTGTACTCCTCGCCCCTGTTCCAGACCCAGGTGTCGTCGAGTACGCGCGCCTCGTAACGGGCTCCCGAGGCGGCCGGAACCGGGACCACGCGGACTGCAGCGCGATCGAAGACCAGCGTGATCTCGCCACCCTCGGAGCGCAGCTCTGCGCGCTCGCCGCCGCAGTCGAGGTCGAGGATCCGGTCGCGCACCGCCGGTGGCGCGGCCATCGCGTTGTCGGGGTCGGTGGTCTGATTTGCGCAGGCAACCAGGCAGATTGCCGCCAGCAGTGCGACCGGGAACATCAGAGTTGCGGGTCGTCGGTAAGCGTTCATCGGTCTCTCTGATGCGTTGGAGGGGGGTGCAT
>CALDVP010000181.1 GCA_937924195.1 uncultured Lysobacterales bacterium | reverse complement strand
CGCGCCGAAGGCCTCGCGCTCGAAGGCGATCGTCTCGGCGCCGGCATCGACGCCGGCGAACACCGCGCGACAGGCGGAGAGTACGCCCGGGCAGCTGGCCGCGGCGGCATCGAGCACGCTGCCGGCGCGGAAGCAGAACATGCCCGAGTTCCACAGGAAGCGGCCGGAGGCGAGGTAAGCCTCCGCGGTCTCGCGATCGGGCTTCTCGACGAAGCGCGCCACGCCGAAGCCGGCCTCGCCGAGCGGCCCGCCGCGCTCGATGTAGCCGTAGCCGGTCTCGGGCCGGGTCGGCACGATGCCAAAGGTGACGAGCTCGCCGGCGCGCGCGAGCGTCGCGGCCGCGGCGACGGCGGCCGCGAAGGCTTCGAGGTCGCGGATCAGGTGGTCGGCCGGCAGCACCAGCATCACCGCGTCGGCGCCGAACTCGGCCTCGATCGCGAGCGCCGCCATCACCACCGCCGGCGCAGTGTTGCGGCCGACCGGCTCCAGCAGCAGGCGCGCGCGCACGCCATCGGGCAGCACGGCCGCGTACTCGTCGGCGGTCAGGAACTGGTGCTCGCGCGCGGTGACGGTGTACAGACGCGAGACCCCGGGGCACGCCGCCAACGCGCGACGTGCGGTCTTGCCGAGCAGCGTCTCGCCGTCGGGCAGGCGCATGAAGGGCTTCGGGAAGCCGCGGCGCGACAGCGGCCACAGCCGCGTACCACTGCCACCGGAGAGGATCACGGGAACCAGGGACTCGCTCATGGGATCGCTCCTTGCCCGGACTCGCGTGCAGCGGCGATCTCGCCGAGTACCGCATCGAGGCCGTAGGACCAGTCGGGCAGCGCGAGGCCGAAGACCTCGCGCAGCGCGGTCGCGTCGAGCACCGACCACGCCGGGCGGCGGGCCGGAGTCGGGAACTCGTCGCTGCTGACGGCCACCACGCGCGGCGCGCGCACGATCAGGCCGGCCGCCGCCGCGCGCGCGACGATCGCGCGGGCAAACCCGTACCAAGTGGTCGATCCCGCCGGCGCGAGATGATAGGTGCCGAAGCGCGGATCGCCGGGCACGGCGAGCCCGAGCCGCGCGATCGCGTGGGCCGAGGCCTCGGCGATCCAGCGCGCCGGGGTCGGCGCGCCGACCTGGTCGTCGCCGACTCGGAGCTCCCCCCGCCCGGCCGCGAGGCTGCGCATCGTGCGCAGGAAGTTGCGGCCGCGCGCAGCGTGGACCCACGCCACGCGCAGCACCAGATGCGCGGGGGTCGCCGCGCGCAGCTGCGTCTCGCCCTCGAGCTTGGAGCGGCCGTAGGCATTGATCGGATCGGTCGGGTCGTTCTCGCGCCACGGACGATCGCCGCGACCGGCGAACACGTAGTCGGTCGAGTAATGCAGTACGCGCGCGCCGACGGCGGCGGCCGCGGCGCCGATCGCGCCGGGTGCATCGGCGTTGATCCGGAACGCGAGGTCGCCCTCACGCTCGGCATCGTCGACGCGGGTGTAGGCCGCGGCATTGAGGATCCAGTCGGGACGCTCGTCGAGCACGAGCGCGCGCACGGCAACGAGGTCGGCCAGGTCCAGCGCGCGGCAGGTCGCGCCACCCGGCAGCCGGCCGCTGCGCGTGGTCGCCACCACGCGCCCGAGCGGCGCTAGCGCGCGGTCGAGCTCGAAGCCGATCTGGCCGTCCGCGCCGAGCAGCAGAATCCTCACGGCATCACCGGCAGCCGCTCCATCGGGACCTCGGCGAGCAGCGGCGCGCGCGCATCCTTGTCCGAGAGCGAGGGATCGTTGATGGGCCAGTCGATCGCGAGCTTCGGGTCGTCCCAGCGGATCGCCGCGTCGCCGACCCGGTCATAGGGCGCGGTGCACAGGTAGGAAAAGGTCGCATGCTCGCTCAGCACGACGAAGCCGTGCGCGAAGCCTTCGGGGATCCACATGTGCTTGCGGTTGGCGGCCGAGAGCGTCGCCGCGACCCAGCGGCCGAAACTCGGCGAACCGCGCCGGATGTCGACCGCGACGTCCCAGACCTCGCCGTCGAGCACCGACACCAGCTTGCCTTGGGGATTCGGCCACTGGTAATGCAACCCGCGCAGCACGCCGAAGGCCGAGCGCGAGACGTTGGACTGGGCGACCTCGAAACGCAGGCCGTGGGCGGCGAAGCGCTCGCTGTTCCACGACTCGTAGAACCAGCCGCGCGCGTCCTCGAACACCGCGGGCTCGATCAGGGCGACCTCGGGCAAGGCGAGCGACGTGACCTTCATCGCACCGGCTCGGCGTCGGCGACGCGTTCGAGGTATTCGCCGTAGCCGGACTTGCGCAACGGTTTTGCGAGCTCCAGCAGGTCGCCGCGGCTGATCCAACCGTTGACGTAGGCGATCTCCTCCGGGCAGCAGACCCGCAGACCCTGGCGCTGCTCGATGGTCTGGATGAAGTTCCCGGCCTGCAGCATCGACTCGTGGGTGCCGGTGTCGAGCCATGCGAAGCCGCGACCGAGCTTCTCGACGTGCAGCGAGCCGTCTGCGAGGTAGCGGCGGTTGAGGTCGGTGATCTCGAGCTCGCCGCGCGCCGAGGGCCTGAGCGTCGCTGCGTAGTCGCAGGCGCGGCCGTCATAGAAATAGAGCCCGGTCACGGCGTAGTTCGACTTGGGCCTCGCCGGCTTCTCCTCGAGGCCGACGACGCGGCCGTCGGCGTCGAACTCGGCCACGCCATAGCGCTCGGGATCACGCACCCAGTAGCCGAACACCGTGGCGCCGTGGGTGCGGTTGGCGGCCCGGCGCAGGATCTCGGTCAGCCCGTGACCATGGAAGATGTTGTCGCCAAGGACCAGGCAGCTCGGTCGGTTTTCGACGAAATCGCGGCCGATCGTGTACGCGTGCGCGAGCCCGTTCGGCTCCGGCTGCACCGCGTAGGAGATCGACAGGCCCCACTTCGCACCATCGCCGAGCAGGGCCTGGAACAGCCGCTGCTCGTGCGGTGTGTTGATGACGAGGATCTCGCGGATGCCGGCCAGCATCAGCACCCCGAGCGGGTAGTAGATCATCGGTTTGTCGTAGACCGGCAGCAGCTGCTTGCTGATCGAAAGGGTCAGCGGGTGTAGCCGGGTGCCGGCGCCGCCGGCGAGGATGATGCCGCGTGTCGTGCTCATGCCGCTCCCAGCCGCTCGCCACGGTAGCTGCCGTCGGTCACACGCCCGACCCACTGTGCGTTCGCGAGATACCAGTCGACCGTGCGCGCAAGCCCCGACTCGAAGCTCTCGCGCGGGCGCCAGCCCAGCTCGCGCTGGATCTTCGAGGCGTCGATCGCGTAGCGGCGGTCGTGGCCCGGACGGTCCCTGACATAGGTAATGAGGCCCTCGCGACTCGCCCCACCCGGCAGCGGCCGGCGCGCGTCGACCAGCGCGAGGATCCTGCGCACGACCTCGATGTTCTCGCGCTCGGCGTCGCCGCCGATGTTATAGACCTCGCCCGGCCGCCCGGCGGCGAGCACTCGGCGGATCGCCTCGCAGTGATCCTCGACGTAGAGCCAGTCGCGCACGTTGCGACCATCGCCGTAGACCGGCAGCGGCTCGCCACGCAGCGCCTTCTGGATCATCAGCGGCACGAGCTTCTCGGGGAACTGGTAGGGACCGTAGTTGTTCGAGCAGTTGGTCGTCAGCGTCGGCAGCCCGTAGGTGTGGTGGAAGGCGCGCACGAGATGGTCCGAGGCGGCCTTCGAGGCCGAGTACGGCGAGTTCGGTGCGTAGGGCGTTTCCTCGGTGAAGCGGCCGGTCGGCCCGAGCGAGCCGTAGACCTCGTCGGTCGATACGTGCAGGAAGCGAAACGCGGCGCGCGCGGGTTCATCGAGCGCGCGCCAGTACGCGAGCGCCGCCTCGAGCAGCGCGAGCGTGCCGACTACGTTCGTCTGAACGAAGGCCGCCGGGCCGTCGATCGAACGGTCGACGTGACTCTCGGCGGCGAAGTTCACGATCGCGTCCGGTCGGTGCTCGGCGAGCAGCCGCTCGACCAGCGCACGGTCGCCGATGTCGCCGTGGACGAAGACGTGCTCGGCATGCCCGGCCAGCGGCGCGAGCGTGTCGAGGTTGCCGGCATAGGTCAGCTTGTCGAGGTTGACGATGCGGCATCCACCCGCGGCGATCGTGCCGAGGACGAAGTTGCCGCCGATGAATCCGGCGCCGCCGGTGACGAGGAGGGTCTTCATGCGGGAGGACGTCCGCCGAACGACGGCGGAACCAGCTTCCTTGGATGGGGGACCGCCGGAGCCCGGACGGTCCCCGATTATCGCCCGGAACCGGCGGGCGGCCCAAATCACCGTCCGGACGTTCGTTTCGAGAGGCGCGAACGATTCCAGCCGGGATTAGTCAGATCAGGCCGAGTCCGGCGCTCGCCCCGACGCGACCTCGCAAGTCCGGTCGCTCGCGCGTGACGCGCGGGCCGCCCATCTCCTGGCGGGCGAAAGCGCCGCTTCGCCCGAATGAGCCTCAGTACGGCCGCACCATCCCGACCTTGGCCGGCGCCCGGAACAGAGCGTTCGCGAAGACCGGCGAGAGACCGTCGAGATAGCCGCGGACGTTCGGATCCTGGGTGAAGGCGATCACCATCCCGGCCCCGCGCGACTGGACCACGACGAAGGGCTTGAACGCGAGCTGGCGGCGGCTGTCTTCCCAGACCACGCCAGCTGCGACCAGACGATCGGCCGCGGCGAAGCTGGCGACGGTCTGACCCTGGTCGCGACGTAGCGGCGCGTAGATGTCCGAGCCGACCACCAGCACCGCGAGTTCGGGGTCGATGCCGGCCGCGAGCCAGTGTTCGCGGTCGACCGAGGCCCGAACCAGCGCGCCCGAGACCGGGGTCGGCGCGATGCCGGGTGCCGCGGTGAGCGCGGTCAATTTCGTCGCATCGTCGATCTCGACGCCGCGCACGGTCGGCAGCGGCGTTTCGGACCCGCCCTTGCCGCCCTCGTCCTTGTCCTTGCCTGCCTGGTCGGCCTTCGCCGCCTCGGCTGCGCTGTCCTCGCGCCTGAGCGCGACGAGATCGACCGACGGCGTCGCCGCGAAGCGCGTTGCAGTGCCGAGCGTGACCAGCACGCCGCCGCGCTCGACGTAGCGCTTCAGCGCCTCGACGCCGGCCTTGCCGAAGTAGCTCTCGTAGCCCACGCCCTCGCCCGGCAGCACCAGCACGTGGAAGCGCGAGAGATCGGCGCTCGCGACCCGCGCGCCGCGGATCAGCGTCACCGGCTGCTCGAACTCGCGCTCGATCACGAAGCGCGCCCAGCCGGCCGAGTAGCGTTCGGTCGGCTGGTCCCAGACGAGTCCGATCCGCAGCGCCGGCACCGGCAGCATCTTCATCGAGCCGAAGTCCGGACCCGACTCGACGCGGCCGGAGCCGACCGCGACCACGCGCGCGCCGCTCGACGCGGCGATCGCGGCGACCCGCGCCGCCGCATCGGCGGGATTCGCCGCGCGACGCAGCACCAGCGAGCCCGCCGGAAAGTCGACGCCACCGGCGCGAAAGCCCTCGTCCGAGGTCGCGACCCGCAGGCCGTCGCGCAATGCAGCGGCGAGGAAGCGCACCGCCGGCGCCTCGCCCCACGGCACGACCCACGCGACCGGCTCGCCGGCGCCCTCGATGCGTCCCGGCGCGCGCGTGTCGGCGCCGACCGCGCGCTGCGCGACCGTCGGCGGCGCGTTGCACGGCACCGCCTCGACCCCGGCCATCAGCGGCAGGCTCCACGCGGTCACGTCGTAGATCTCGTCGGGCAGCCCGCGCGCGAGGCGCTGGCGCTGGCGCTCTACGAAAGCCGGGGCCATCGGCGTCTCGGAATCCATCAGCGTACGCAGCAGCCGGTGGCCCGGCTGGGCGGCGTCGATCACGAAGCTGCCGGCCGGGAACTCGCGGCCACAGGCCCGGAATGAGGCCTCGGCTTCGCCGACCTCGAGCCCATTGCCAACCAGCGTGCCGGCGAGCTTGCGCGCGCCCGCAGGCTTCGGCGCCGATGGCAGCACCCAGGCCCGAACCTTGGCCCGGCGACCGGCCTCGATCGCGGAGACGCGGTACTCGCGGAACTCGGTGAGCAGCCGCTCGCGGTGCATCGCGACGTACTCGATCGCCGACAGCCCGGCGATGAACTGGCTCCGCACGGTGTCGCGGAAGGTGAGCGTGCTGCCGTCGCGGCGGACCGCGACGAGGCCGCGCGAGCTGCCCTGCTCGTAGACCATCGCGGTCATGCCGTGGTAGTTCGGCCAGCCGCTGCCGTAGCCCGGATAAAAGGCGTCGAAGATCTCGCCGGTGAAGTAGGCGAGCCCGAAGCGGTCGAACCAGCGCGCGTTGTTCCCCCCGATCGCGCCTGCGGTCGCGAGCTGGGCAGGCGTCAGGTGGGGGTTCGCGGGCTCGGCCTCGGGCGCGAAGAAATAGCTCATGTCGGTGCCCATCTCGTGGACGTCGACCACCACTTGCGGCAGGAAGCGCAGCAGTTCCGGCGCCTGCAAGCGCGTCTCCGGCTGGGTCTGGGAGAACCAGTCGCGGTTGAGATCGAATACGTAATGGTTCATCCGCCCGCCCGGCCATGGCTCGTCGCGGCCGGCCGCGATCGGGTCGGGATCCGGAAACGATCCGCGCGTTGCGCGCTCGGCGTGGATGAAACGGTCGCGCCCGTCGGGGTTCTGAATCGGATTGATCACGACCAGCGCGTTGGCCAGCATCGTCGCGACGCGCGCATCCCCACGGCTCGCGACCAGGTGGTGCGCGGTCAGCATCGCGGCGTCGGTGGTGCCGGGCTCGTTGCCGTGCACGCTATATCCGAGCCAGATCGTCGCCGGGAGCTCGCGGATCAGCGCGTCGGCGCGGGCGCGGTCCGAACGACGCGGATCGCCGAGCTCGCGCGTCCCCGCGTTGATCGCGTCGAGCCGGGCGAGGTTCGCCGGCGAGCCGATCACCGCGTACCAGAGCGGCCGCCCTTCCCAGCTCCGCCCGTAGTCGATGATCCGCACGCGATCCGGCGCCGCGGCCGCGAGCGCGTCGAAAAAGCGCCGCACGTCGGCCGAGAGCACGATGTCCTCGCCGATCTCGTGGCCGAGGATCGCGCGCGGCGCGGGGATCGCGGGATCAAGGTCGGCGCCCGGCCAGTACTCGAAGCCGGGCGGATTCGGGAGCCGGGTCGGCCCGTCTGCGTGGACGAACGGCGCGCCGCTCAGCGCGGCGACAGCGGCGAGGACGATCGGAAGGCGGAGGCGCATCGGCGGACGGCGTCGGCGGTGAAGCCCTCGAGCATAGACGAGTGTCCTCCAGGCGACGCCGGGCCGAAGGTCATGGCGGCTCCCGGCGCAGCCGCCGCTCGACCGCGAGCGCGCATCCGGAAGCCACGACGACCGTCAGCGCGATCCAGGGCGCGCGGAAGCCGATCGCCCCGGCCGCGATCACCGCGATCGCGAGCGTCTCGCGCGCCGGCGCGCCGCGCGCGAACCCGAAGGCGGCGAGCACCAGCGCCAACGCCGCGAGCGCGACCGATGCGACGGTCAGCCAGCGATCGATGGTCCAGCGCTGCGGCGCCTCCGGCGCGGACTCGCCGCGCCAGATCGCACGCATCGAATCGACCACGCTCGACGCGCGCTCGGCGAGCTGCTTCTCGATCGGCACCGGTTCGAAGGGGCCGGCGAGCGCCACCAATGCCGCCGCGACGAACGCGAGTCCGGCGAGCCCGAGCGCGAACATCGAAACCCTGCTCATGTGGGTCCGCCAGTGCCCCTGCGCCCGTCAGAATGGGATGTCGTCGTCGAAGTCGTCGTCCTTGCGGCCGCCGGCCGGTGCCGGCGCCGGCTGTGCGCCTCGCGGGGAAGCCCCGCCGCGGCTGCCGGTCATGCGCGGGGCTGCGCCGTACTCGTCGCCGCCACCACCCGAGCCACCGCCGCTGCGGTCGCCCGGTCCACCGAGCATCTGCATCTCATTGGCGATGATGTCGGTCGTGTAGCGCTCGATGCCGTCCTTGTCGGTGTACTTGTCGGTGCGCAGCGAGCCTTCGACGTACACCTGCCGACCCTTCTTCAGGTACTCGCCGGCGATCTCGGCGAGTCGGCCGAAGAACTTGACCCGGTGCCACTCGGTGCGTTCCTGTTTCTGGCCGGTAGCCTTGTCGGTCCACGACTCGTTGGTCGCGATCCGGATCGAGCAGATCGCGTTGCCATTCGCGGTGTAGCGGGTTTCGGGATCGGCGCCCAGGGTGCCGACCAGGATGACCTTGTTCACGCCCCGAGCCATCGGGAGCCTCCATTCATGTGCGGGAAGGTTCCCATTGCAGCGCAAGGGGCGTCACCCGGCAAGCCGGAGAGTGCCGCGCAAGCGCGTAGGAAGACGTCTCGGCAACGGCGGTAGCCAACCGTGCACGCCCGGTCACGACGGAACGCCCACCGGCGGCACCTATACTCGTCAGCCAACGCCACGACTCCGCCAGCTGGCCGCCCGATGTCCGCGCAGCTCCGTCCGATCCCGAGCACCGCCCAACGCGCGGACCTCGCGGACGCGCTCGCGCTGGCGGCCGAGGATCGGCAGGCAGTCGACGGGCTGATCCGCGACCGGCTGCGCTCCGACGTGCTGCTGGTGAACCAGGTCGCCGAGCACATCGTCGCTGGCGGCGGCAAGCGCCTTCGACCGCTGGTCGTGCTGCTCGCGGCCCGGGCGGCCGGGCATGGCGGCGTCGACCACCACCTGGCCGCCGCGATCATCGAGTTCATCCACACCGCGACCTTGCTACACGACGACGTCGTGGACGAATCGGACCTGCGTCGCGGGCAGCGCACCGCGAACGCGGTCTTCGGCAATCCCGCGAGCGTGCTGGTCGGCGACTTTCTCTACTCGCGCGCATTCCAGCTGATGGTCGAGCTGGGGCGGGCCGAGGTCATGGCGGTGATGGCCGACACCACGAACCGCATCGCCGAAGGCGAAGTGATGCAGCTGATGCACGTCCACAATCCGGACGTCGACGAGGCGGCCTACCGCTGCGTGATCGAACGCAAGACCGCAGTACTGTTCGAGGCCGCCGGGCGGCTCGGCGCGATCCTCGCCGATGCATCGCAAGCCACCGGGGACGCGCTCGCGCGCTACGGCCGCGAACTCGGCTTCGCCTTCCAGATCGCCGACGACTGGCTCGACTACGTGGCCGATGCCGACGCGCTCGGCAAGAATCTTGGCGATGATCTCGCCGAGGGCAAGGCCACCTTGCCGCTGATCCGCGCGCTGTCGATGGTCGATGCCGACGAGCGCGAGACGCTGCGCCGTGCGCTGGTCGACGGCGACCTATCGGCGCTGCCCGCGGTGCAGCGAATCATCGCCCGCTGCGGTGCCATTGATTACGCACGGACGGCCGCCGAGGCGCACGCGGACGCTGCGCTGCAGGCGCTCGACTCCCTGCCGGCCTCGCCCGAACGCGAGGCGCTGGCGGCGATCGCGCGCTACGCGGTCGAGCGGGATCGTTAGCGAAGGGCAGGACAAGTCCATCCTGGACTTGCCAGCCCACGTCGCGTCCGGCGCAGGTCCGGACTCGGCTTCGCGGAATCAATCCCCGACGCGATCGATGCCGCGGGCCGGCCATACTAGGCCCGCGGAAGCCCGAAACTGATCGGAGTTTCCCCGACTAAACGCCCCGGTTACCTCGGCACGACGACCCAGCGGGTCACTTCGCGGCAAACTGCTCTTCGAAGAAATCGTTCATCGCGCGGAAGGCGCGCGCCGCGGCGCGGGCGTCGTAGACGCAGTTCGGCGGCGAGGCGGCGTCCGGCTCGGCGAAGCAGTGCACGGCGCCGGCATAGTTGACGAAGGTCCAATCGGCGCCGGCGGCGTCCATCTCGGCCTGAAATCCCGCGATCTGCGCCGCCGGCACCAGCGGGTCGGCGGCACCATTCAGCACCAGGATCGGCGCCTTCACCGCGCCGGCCGCGGCCGGCATCTCGGTCGAGAGGTTGCCGTGCAAGCTGACCACGCCGGCGAGGCCTTCGGTGCCGGCGCGGGCCATCTCGAGCACGGTCGCGCCACCGAAGCAGAAGCCGATCGCGCCGAGCCGCTTGGCATCGACCTCGGGCTGCGCGGCGAGCACCTCGAGCGCCTTCGCGGCGCGGGCCCGCAGCGCCGGGCGATCGGCGTACATCGCGCGCGCCGCCTGCCCGGCCTCGCCGGCGTTGGCCGGACGCACATCGGCACCATACACGTCGGCGACCAGGATCACGTAACGGCTGCCGGCGATGGCGCGGGCCTTCTCGACCGCGGACTCGGTCGCGCCCATCCAGTTCGGCACCAGCACGAGCCCGGGCCGCGGCCCGGGCGCGGCATCGTCCCAGACCAGGGTCGAGGAGAACTCGACGCCATCGATCGCGTAGTCGAGCGTGCGGGTCTGGACCTCGGCGTGCGCGCTCGACGCCAACATCGCACCCACTGTGGCAAGGATCAGGCGTACCATCGGCGTCGACTCCGGTCGGGGGGAGGTCCCAAGGGTACGCCGCCCGACCGTGACGCCGCCGTCCAGTCGCCCCTCAGGAGCCCCGCATGACCCGTCTCGCCAGCCTCGCCCTGATCGCCGCCGGTCTCGCCGTTGCCGGCGTCGCCGTCGCCCAGTCGGCCGCCCCCGATCGCGCGATCAGGTACCGGCAGAACGTCTATTCGCTGGTCGGCTGGAACTTCACCGCGATGAGCCAGATGGTGCGCGGCCAGCGCGACTTCGACCAGGCCGAGTTCGCCCGCCGCGCCGAGCGCGTCGCCCAGCTGTCGATGATGCTGGACGAGGGCTTCCCGCCGGGTTCCGACAAGGGCGCGAAAACCGAGGCCCTGCCCGCGATCTGGACCAGCCGCGCCGACTTCGACGCCAAGATGGCCGACTTCCAGCGCGAGGCCGCGGCGCTCGCGCAGGTCGCCGCCAGTGGCGATGTCGACGCGACGAAGGCGCAGTTCGGCAAGACCGGCGGCACCTGCAAGGCCTGCCACGACAAGTACA
>CALDVP010000180.1 GCA_937924195.1 uncultured Lysobacterales bacterium | reverse complement strand
CTCGGCCGCGAGACGCTCGACCAACACCGGGCCCTGGTCGGTCAGCACACGGACCTCGATCCCGGTGTCGCGGGTGAAGGCGTCGAGCATCGGACGCAGGAAGGGCTCCTTCTGCGCCGAATAGACGACCAGCGGGTCGGCGGCGGCCACGCCGGCCCCGAAAAAGGCGAGGCCAATGGCCATGTGCTGGAGGATGCGGATCAGGCTCACGGCTTCGGCTCGGGACGTCGATGGACTCGGCATGAGATGATATCGATTCGCATTTGCATCAACAAGCCTACCGGCCAGACTTCAGGAGTTCGGCATCGGTCATTCGCGGTGGTAGGGATGCCCGGCGTTGATCGACCACGCCCGATACAGCTGCTCGACGAGGACGACGCGGACCAGCGCGTGCGGCAGTGTCAGCGCCGACAGCGACCAGATCGCGTCGGCCCGCGCGCGAACCGCTTCTGCGTGGCCGTCCGGGCCGCCGATCGCGAACACAATCCAGCGCGGGTCGTGCGACCAGGCCGCGAGACGCTTTGCCAGGTCGGTGCTGCGCCAGACCTCGCCGCGCTCGTCCAGCAGGACCAGCCGCGCTCCGGCCGGGATCGCTGCGAGCACGCGCTGTCCCTCGTCGATCACCGCGCGGGGCACGTCGCCGGCGCGGCGCTGGCGCCCAGGCGCGATCTCGACCAGCCTCGGGGCTAGGTTCCGAGGGATGCGCGCGAGGTAGTCGGCGATCGCCGCCTCGACCCAGGCCGGCGGCCGATCGCCGACGGCGACGATCATGCTGCGCATCCCGCCGAAACGGTAGGCGCCGGCTCAGGCCGGCAGCGCCGCGCCAGGTTCCTCGGCGCCCACGTTCCACAGGCGCTCGAGCGCGTAGAACTCGCGGACGCGCGGCAGCATCACGTGGACCACGATGTCGCCAAGGTCCACCAGTACCCATTCCGCCTCGCGCGCGCCCTCGACGCCGAGCGGCACCGTGCCGGCGCGCTTCGCGTGCTTGATGACCTCGTCGGCGATCGCCTTGACGTGGGTCGTCGAGGTGCCGCTCGCGATCACCAGCAAGTCGGTGAAGGAGGCACGACCGCGCACGTCGATTTCGCGAATGTCGCGCGCCTTGATCCGTTCGAGGCCTTCGATGACCTGGTCGCGCAGCTGCGCCACCGGATCCGGCTTCGTCCGCGGCATCGCAGCCTTGGCCGGGCGCACGGCGGCGGTCGCCGATCCCGGTCTCGCAAGCGCGGCACCGGATGCGACGCGCTTGCCTGCAGGCGCCGACTTGCGGGCCGACGGCGCACTCCTCGTCGCAGGGGACTTCCGGGCGGGACTTGCAGTCTTCGCGCCCGCCGACTTGCCGGGTGCGCTCGACGCGGCCTTCTTCGCAACCGGCTTGCCAGGGGCAGCGACCGGGGGCTTCGCCCGTTTCACGGCCGCGCGGCCACCGGCGTCGGCACCGGCGGCGTCGGACTTGCTCGTTGGGGCCGGAACGCCGGCCGTCCTGCCGCCGCGGGAACGCGACACCGTCTTCGTGCTGGCCAAGTGAGTGGTTGCCTCGCCTCGTTGGGCGGCGCTGCCGCCGGTGTCGGCAGTATAGGCAGCGCGCGGGGCACCACAAGCCGCCCGCCGCACGGGTCAGCCGTCAAGGTAAAGCCCGCGTTCGCGGATGTAGGCGACGACGGCCGGCGGCACCAGGAACTCGATACCACGCCCGGCCGCGAGACGCGCGCGAAGGTCGGTGGACGAGATCGGTAGCGGCGTCACGTCGATCGGCAGCACGCCACCGGCGGGGCGCGACGCCAGCGCCGCCGGCGAGTGGACCCGCCGCGCGTACCACTCGGCCGCCACTTCCGCCTCGAAGCCCGGCACATGGCCCGGCCGCGTCATCACGCCAACGTGCGCCAGCTCGAACAACTCGGTCCAGCGCGACCACGTCGAAAGCCCCGCGAAGGCGTCCATGCCGACCAGCAGCAGCAGGGGCTGGTCGGAGCCGAACTCACGGCGCAGGTCGCGCATCGTATCGACCGTGTACGACGGCCCCGCGCGCCGGAACTCGCGATCGTCGACGGCGAGTCGCGGCTGGCCGGCGACGGCAAGCTCGAGCATACGCAACCGGTCGGCACCGGAGACCCGCGGCGGCTCGCGATGCGGAGGCCTCGCCGCCGGCACCAGATGGACGTCGCAGTCGCAGGCTTCGGCCACGTCGAGCGCCGCGCGCAGATGCCCGTGGTGCACCGGATCGAAGGTGCCGCCGAGGATCGCGCGCATCGTCAGCCTGCCAGTGGTGCAGCGACGCGCGGCGCGGCGATCCGTGCCAGCAGCCGCTCGAAGGCGCGCCACGCATCGCCCGGCGCCCTGCCCTTCGCGATCTTCTCGACCTCGGCCGCTTCGACGAACCGCGCCTCCCAGGTCGCGCGCGACATGCGGCCGACGGCGCGGCGGAAGAATGCCATCTTCGTCTGCCAGACACCCGCCGCGCGCATCGCTCCGTCGATCGGCTGGCCGGCCTCGACCGCCTGCGCGAGCTTCACGATCGTCGCGAGCTGCGAGACCAACCACGGCAGCAGCGCCGGCACTTCCTCGCCCTCGCCGCGCAGGCCGCGCGCGATCCGCACCGCGCGCGCCGCCTCGCCCGCGAGCGCCGCGTCGACCAGCCGGAACACGTCGTAGCGCGCGTGGTCCGCGACCAGCTGCTCGAGACCCGCGGCCTCGAGCGGCTTGCCGCCGGCGAGCAGCACCAGCTTGTCGATCTCCTGCGCCGCAGCGAGCAGGTTGCCCTCGACCCGATCGACCAGCAGGTCCACTGCGTCCTGCGCCAGGTGCAACCCGACCGATCGGGCGCGCGCCGCGATCCACCCCGGCAGCTCCTCGGGCTTCATCGGCCAGAACACGACCAGCACACCCGCGGCCGCGACCGCATCGACCCACTTCACATGGTGCTGCCGGCTCCAGGTCAGCGCGGTGATCAAAAGCACGGTGTCGACTGGCGGATCCTTGGCCCACGCGGCGAGCGCCTCGCTGCCGGCGCCGGATCCCTTGCGGTCTGGCCGTCCGGTCGGTAGCCGGACCTCGACCAGTCGCCGCGTCGCAAACAGCGACAGGTTCGATCCGGCGCGGGCGAGCCCGTTCCAGTCGAAATCGCCGGCGACGTCGAAGACTTCGCGTTCGCCATAGCCGAGCTCGCGCGCGCGGCGACGGATGGCATCTGCGGCCTCGATCAGCAGCAGGTGCTCGTCTCCGGCCAAGAGGTAGACGGGCTTCAGTGCCTGGCCCGCGAGGTGCCGCGCGAGGGCGTCGGGACGCAGTTCCACGGCGCCGGGTCAGCGTACTTGCGCGAGCCGCTCGAGCACCGCGCGCTCGACGTCGCGCGCCAGCTCGCGGCGCAGGAGATCGCCCTGCGCCTGCGCGCCAAGCGCCTGGGCCTCGTCGAAAACGAAGTCGCGCGCCAGTTCGACCGTCGTCCGCGGCAGCAGCACCGTACCGCCGGCGTCGACGACCTCGAACTCGACGCGATGCCGGATCACGAACTCCTGTACGCGCGCCGCGCGCGAGATGGTCAGCGCCTCCTGCGACACCTGGTCGACCGCGATGCGGACCACCGCCACGCCCTCGCCCGTAGGCGCCAGCGTCGCGCCCTGGCGCGTCAGCTCCCTGCGCACGCCGCGCGCCACCCCACTGGCAGCGTCGGCGGCTTCGACGTGGACGCGGGCGAGCGCCGGCGACAGCGCGGCCTCGCGCCGCAGCTCGAAGCCGCAGCCGGATAGCACCGCGACGAGCGCGAGCAGGATCAGGAAACGGGCGAGGCGCATCGCAGAACGCTCCGGATCAGGCGACGACATTGACGATCTTGCCCGGCACCACGATCACCTTGCGCGGCGCGGCTCCGGCGAGCTGCCGGACCACCGCCTCGTGCGCGAGCGCGGCGCGCTCGATCGCCGCGCGGCCCGCATCCACCGGCAC
>CALDVP010000179.1 GCA_937924195.1 uncultured Lysobacterales bacterium | reverse complement strand
GTCGAGGCGATGCGGACGCCGCTGCCGCGGGCATCGGGCCCGATAGAAACGCCCGCGTATCCCACCGTGAATCCTTTCGTGATGCGGGATCCGATCGCGCCGCACCTCGCCGCCGCCCACGAGGGCATCGGCATCGAGCTGGGCCCGATCCGCAGCGCCTACCGCGAGCTTGCCGCGCGCGCGTCGCTGGTCCTGGTCGAGGGCGCCGGCGGCTGGGCGATCCCGCTGTCCGAGCACCGGATGCAGGGCGATATCCCGCTCGCTCTCGGCCTGCCGGTGCTGCTGGTGGTCGGCGTGCGCCTGGGTTGCATCAACCATGCGCTGCTGAGCGCCCGCGCGATCTGCGCCGACGGCCTCGAACTGCTCGGCTGGATCGCGAACACGGTGGATCCCGCGCTGCCGCAAGCCGACGAGGCGATCGACACGATCGCCTGCCACCTCGATGCGCCGCTCGCCGTGGTTCCGCGGGATCCCGAACCGTCTTCTCTGCCGCAGTTGCTCGAAGCCGCGGTCGAGCGGCTGTCGGCCTACGGCGCTGGTCGATTGCTGCCACAATCGGGAGTCCATTCAGATCGCCGTTGAAGGAATGCCGATGCCGCGCCTTTCCGTCCTGGCCCTCGCGACCGCGCTCGCGCTGGCCGCCTGCTCCCGCTCCACCCCGCCCGAATCGAACCCGCCCATGGCCGATGCCAGCTCCGCCCCGTCCGCCGAGACGGCGAACCCCTTCCTCGACCCGAGCCCGCTGCCGTTCGAGGCCCCGCCCTTCGACCGCGTCCGCGATGCCCACTTCGCGCCGGGCTTCGACGAAGGCATGCGGCGTCAACGCGCCGAGGTCGAGGCGATTGCGACCAACGCGGAGCCGCCGAGCTTCGAGAACACCATCGTCGCGCTCGAGCAGACCGGCGACACCCTGACCCGGGTCTCGAAGGTCTTCTTCCATCTCTCCGGCGCGCATACCAGCGACACGATCCAGGCGATCGAGAAGGAATACGCGCCGAAGCTCGCGGCGCACCGCGACGAGATCCTGCTCGATCCGCGCCTGTTCGCCCGCATCGACGCGCTCCACGCCGCGCGCGACACGCTCGGCCTCGACCCCGAATCGAAGCGCCTGCTCGAGCGCTACCACCTGATGTTCGTGCGTGCCGGCGCCAGGCTCGACGATACGGCCAAGGCCCGCCTGAAGGCGCTCAACGCCGAACAGGCCGACCTGCAGACGCGCTTCCAGGCCAACCTGCTCAAGGCGACCCTCGAGGGCGCGGTCGTGGTCGAGGACCGGGCGCGACTGGCCGGGCTCGAAGAGTCGGCAATCACCGCGGCGGCCGACGCCGCGCGCGAGCGTGGCTTCGACGGCAAGTTCCTGCTTGCGCTGACCAACACGACCCGCCAGCCGGTGCTCGCGCGCCTCGAGGATCGCGAACTGCGCCGCCAGGTGTGGGAGGCTTCGGCCAATCGCGGCCTCTCGGGTGAGACCGACAACCGGGCCATCGTGTCGCGCCTTGCGGCGATCCGCGCCGAGATCGCGAGCCTGCTCGGCTATCCGAACTGGGCCGCCTACGTGCTCGGCGACCAGATGGCGAAGACGCCGGAGGCCGCCGGCAAGCTGCTCGCCGACCTGGTGCCGGCGGTGGTCGCGCGTGCCAAGGCCGAGGCCGCCGATATCCAGGCCCTGATCGATGCCGGCAACGGCGGCTTCACCGTCGCGCCGTGGGACTGGGAGTACTACGCCGAGAAGGTCCGCCAGGCCCGGTACGACCTCGACGAGGCCGCGATCCGGCCCTACTTCGAGTTCGAGCGCGTGCTGAAGGACGGCGTGTTCGCGACCATGGAGCGCCTGTACGGCATCCGCCTCGTCGAGCGCACCGACCTCCCGGTCTACCATCCCGAGGTCCGCGTCTTCGACGTGCTCGATGCCGACGGTGCGCCGATCGGTCTCTTCTACGCCGACTATTTCGCACGTCCGACCAAGCGCGGTGGCGCGTGGATGGACGCCTTCGTCGACCAGTCGCACCTGCTCGCCAAGCAGCCGGTCGTCGTCAATGTCATGAACATCCCGAAGGCGCCGGCCGGGCAGCCGACCCTGCTGTCCTACGACGACGTCCGGACCATGTTCCACGAATTCGGCCACGCACTGCACGGGCTCCTGTCCGACGCGCGCTATCCGCTGCTGGCCGGAACCAACGTGCCGCGCGACTTCGTCGAGTTCCCGTCGCAGTACGAGGAGGACTGGTCGCTCGAGCCCTCCGTGCTCGCGAACTACGCGAAGCACCACGAGACCGGCGCGCCGATCCCGCAGGCGCTGGTCGACAAGATCATCGCCGCGCGTGGCTTCAACCAGGGCTTCGACACGCTCGAGTACATGGCCGCGGCGCTGCTCGACCTCGACTGGCACCAGATCCGGCCGGACGCGCCGCCGGTCGAGGACGTCGAGGGCTTCGAGCGCGCCTCGCTCGCGCGCCACGGCGTGGATCTCGCCGCGGTGCCGCCGCGCTATCGCACGACCTATTTCGCGCACGTCTGGCCCGGCGGCTATTCGGCCGGCTACTACGCCTACCTGTGGGCGGAGATCCTCGCCGCCGACGCCTTCGCGTACACGATGGCGATGGGTGGCCTGACGCGCGAAAACGGTGATCGCTACCGGCGAGCGATCCTCGCCCGTGGCGGTACCGACGAGCCGATGGCGCTCTACGTTGCGTTCCGCGGCCAGGAACCGACCGTCGACGCGCTGCTGAAGCGTCGCGGCCTGCGCTGAGGGCGCGGGTCTTTCCGCAGCCCCATCGGGTCATGCGCCGGGCGAGCCCGGCGCTACCAACCCGCGATGACCTGTAGCGCGCGGCTTGCCGCGCGCAGGGTCGCCGCTCGATTCGGGTCTTGCCAGAGCAGGCGACGCACCATCCGAGGCCGGCTTGCCGGGCGCGGGCTTGCGGTCAGTAGGCGAACTCGCGGAACACCGGATCGACCGAGCCCCGCCACGGTCCGTGGAAGAGTTCGAGCTTGCGTTCGGCGGGGGTCTGATTGGCGGTCGCAAACTCGAGCAGCGGCTCGAGGAACATGCGCTCGTCGACCTGGTTCACATTGAGCCGCGCGCGTCGCTTCAGGCCCTCGGCCGAGATCGCGAGCGCGGAGAGCGCGAGATCGCGCAACGTGCCATCGCGGAAAGGCGCCTTCAGCGCGAGCCTCGGCACCTCGCGCCGCAGCACCTCGAGTTCCTCGACGCGGATGTCGCGGACCAGGTCCTTCGCGGCGTCGAGGGCCACCGGGTCATACAGCAGACCGACCCAGAAGGCCGGCAGCGCGCACAGCCGGTTCCACGGCCCGCCGTCGGCGCCGCGCATCTCGAGGTAGCGCTTCAGGCGGACCTCGGGAAAGGCGGTGGTCAGATGGTCCGAGAAGTCGCGCAGCGTCGGCCTCTCGCCGGGCAGCGCCGGCAGTCGGCCGCCAAGGAAATCGCGGAAGCTCTGGCCGCTGGCGTCGATGTAGCGGCCGTCGCGATACACGAAGTACATCGGCACGTCGAGGATCCACTCGACGTAGCGCTCATAACCGAAGCCTGAATCGAAGACGAAGCCGAGCATCCCGGTGCGGTCCGGATCGGTGTCGCGCCAGATCTCCGAACGGTACGAGAGGAACCCGTTCGGTCGCCCGTCCGTGAACGGCGAGTCGGCCCACAGCGCGGTCGCGACCGGTTGCAGCGCGAGCGCCACGCGGAACTTGTCGACCATGTCGGCTTCGGAGCTGACGTCGAGATTGACCTGCACCGTGCAGGTGCGGGTCATCATGTCGAGGCCGAGCGAGCCACGCGTCGGCATGTACGCGCGCATGATCGCGTAGCGACCCTTCGGCATCCACGGCATGTCCTCGCGCCGCCACTTCGGCTGGAAGCCCATACCGAGGAAGCCGAGACCGAGTTCGTCGGCTACGGTGCGCACCTCGCGCAGGTGGCCGTCGACCTCGCAGCAGGTCTGGTGGATCGTTTCGAGCTGGCCACCCGAGAGCTCGAGCTGGCCGGCGGGCTCGAGCGAGATCGATGCGTCGCCGCGAGCGAGCGCGATCAGGTGCTCGCCTTCGTACACGCCTTCCCAGCCGAACCGGGTCAGACCCTCCAATAGCGCGCGGATGCCGCGCGGGCCGTCGTAGGGCGGGGGACGCAGCGTGTCGAGCTCGAAGCCGAACTTCTCGTGCTCGGTGCCGATGCGCCAGTCGACCGGATCCCGCGCGCCCGCGGCCAGCCAGTCGACCAGTTGTCGCTTCGATTCGATCGGCGTGCTCGCGGTGCTCGAAGGTCCTGACATCGGGGTATTGCTCCGGTGGTGCGCGGCGCCTGGGGGCGGCCCATGATCCGGCGTGGTCGTGACGATCGCGCAGGGAAACTTGTCGAAAAACCCACGTACTGTCCGATTTCAAGTCGTGCTTGCGACGCGGGTCGGCACTCGCTTCCCCCCGATCAGTCGATTGCAACGACCGATCGGCGTCGCGAGCCATCCAGGGCTCGCCCGCCACGCTGTTCTTCTACAGCCTCGCCGGGCCCGGCCGCGCCGCATCAGCGCGAGCGGCCGCGACCCGGGAGCCGATTGATGATGGTCTTGATCCGCGACTTGAGCTTCGCGAGGAAGGTCTCCGCGTGCGCGTGCCGGGTCGCCGGCTCGGGGGCCGTGGTCGACGGTGGCGCCGCGGCGACGCTGGTGGCGCCGGCCTGGTCGACGCGCTTGCCGCGCCGCCGGCGGCGGCGCTTGCGGGTGCGCTCGGTCTCGTCGACCGGTGTGGACGCGCCGGGCGAGTGCAGCGGTGCCGGCGCGGTGCCCGCCGCCGCAGTCGGACTCGTCGGAGCCTCGGTGATCGCGTCAGGCCGTGACGCACGTTGGCCGTGTGCGGGCCGGTCGGTTCGGGGCGGACGGTCGCCGCGTGCCCCGCGTTCGCCACGGATTCCGCGCTCGCCACCACCGCTGACGCCACCGCGACCGCCGCTTCCGCTACCGCCGGAGCCGCTGCGCGTCCGACGCCCCTTGCCGCCGCGCGCTTCCTCTTCGGCGGCCTTGGCCGCGCGGGCCTCGGCGAAGACCTCCGCGATCGATTCGCCGGCCGGCAGCGCCGGGCGATCCGGGCGCGCGACCGGCTCCAGCAGGTCGGGCGTGATCGGCTGAACCGGCAGCTTCTGCCCGATGTAGGCCTCGATGTCCGGCAGGCTCGGCGCGTACAGCTCGCACGCAAAGCTGATCGCGTCGCCCTCGGCGCCGAGGCGCGCGGTGCGGCCGATCCGGTGGACGTAGTCCTCGGCGTCGAAGGGCAGGTCGAAGTTGAAGACGTGGCTCACGCCGGCGATGTGGAGCCCGCGCGCTGCGACATCGGTCGCGACCAGGATCTCGAGCTCGCCGCGCTGGAAGCGTCCGAGCAGCTTCTCGCGCTTGGGCTGCGGCACGTCGCCCGAGAGCACGCCAACGCGGAAGCCCGCCTTCTCGAGCGCGCGCGCGACGCGTTCGACCCAGGCCTTGGTGTTGACGAAGACCATGGTCCGCGTTGCGTCCATCCGCGTCAGAAGGCCGATCAGCAGGCGCAGCTTCTCGTCGGTGGCCGGGAAGTAGACGATCTGGCGCACGCGCGCGGCAGTGATGGTCTCGGTCTCGACCGTGAGCTTTTCCGGCTCGTTCATGTGCTCGTAGGCGAGCTCGAGCACGCGGTGGCTCAGCGTCGCCGAGAACAAGAGGCTCTGGCGCTCCTCACGCGGCGGCATGCGCCGGAACAGGAATCGGATGTCCTTGATGAAGCCCAGGTCGAACATCCGGTCGGCTTCGTCGAGCACCACCGCCTCGACCTCACGCAGGCTGGTGGTGCCTTGGCGGACGTAGTCGATCAGGCGCCCCGGGGTCGCGACGATGATGTCGACGCCGGCCTCGAGCAGGGCGCGTTGCTTGTCATAGTCGACGCCGCCATAGATCAGCGCGATGCGCAGGCCGGTGTGGCCGCCGATCGCCCGGGCGTCCTTGTCGATCTGGATCGCCAGCTCGCGCGTCGGGGCGATGATCACGGCGCGCGGGTCGATGTCGCGGCGACCGGCACGCGCCGGGCGGGTGAGCAGCCGATTCATGACCGCGACCAGGAAGGCGCAGGTCTTGCCGGTCCCGGTCTGGGCCTGGCCGGCGACGTCGCGTCCGGCGAGCGCAACCGGGAGAGTCAGGGCCTGGATCGGGGTCAGGCGGACGAAGCCGGCTTCGGCGAGCCCCCTGGCCAGCAGCGGATGCAGGTCGAGGCTGTCGAAGTCGATGTCGGTCAGGGGCCGGTGGTCGGTCGGTTCGGAGGTCGTCGGGGCGAGTGCTTCGGTCATCGGGCTCGTTCGGGAAGGGATGCGGGGTCCGGTGGCTGTCGATCGCGATGCGCGAAGGCGCTGGCCGGCGGGGTGCGTGCTCGTACCAAGGGCATGGGTCGATGCCGACGGCCAGCGGGGCTTGCACTGGTGTACCGGCCACCGCCAGCGGGCGCGCGGGCGAAGAGGAAGGGAACTTGCATGCCGGGGCTCGGTCCGGTCGGCCGTGCGGGCACCGATCCCGGCAGGCGGAGGATACCGAAAGCGCCCGGCGTCCGGGCCGCGCCGGACGCAACGCTTGCGGCCCGACCCGATTCTGCAACGGGAAACCTCCGGCGTTCCGTCCAGACCAAATCGTGGCACTGATAAAACAAATAAATAAATCAAGGAGTTGGCGATGCGTCGTGGAGCCGTCCCCGGGCTCGCCCTCAGCGGACGTCAACCCGGAGGCTGGTAGAGTCGTGGATTCTGGGCTGGCGTTGGGGCCAGCCGCTTTCCGAGGACTCCCGAGTGAGTGAACTGATTGCCCATGTCGGAGACGACAACTTCGAGGCCGAGGTCCTGAACGCCGAGCGGCCGGTGCTGGTGGATTTCTGGGCCGAATGGTGCGGGCCTTGCAAGGCGATCGCCCCCGTGCTCGACGAGTTGGCGGCCGCCTACCAGGGTCGCCTCAAGATCGCCAAGGTCAATGTCGACCATCACCAGAAGACGCCGCGCACCTACGGCATCCGCGGGATCCCGACGCTGATGCTCTTCAAGGGTGGCAAGGTCGAGGCGACCCACATCGGCCTTGCCAACAAGACCCAGCTCTCCCAGCTGGTCGATCGCTACGTCTGAGTCCCTGCGCCGTCGTCGGCCCCCCGATCGACGACGGCATGACTCGGCGGACGCTCGGCTCGAGGCCTTGCGTCCGCCGGCCGAGATGCAGGGTCTGCGAGGCGATCGCGCACGCGCTCGGGAAGGCGAAGACGGCCCCGGATGGGCGCCAGAACCGGCCTGCGCCGAAAGGCCAATAGTGGAGCGGTCCTGGTCTCGTCTTGCTGAACGAGCCGCCCGCGCCGACCGTGACCCGTTGCCGCGCTGCAAGCCACGGTGCTAGTGTGTGTCTCCGGATGGCGCCGGGCCCATCGCGCCATTCGCGTCTCCGCTCTGTCCGCCCCATCCTTCACACCGCGCAGCCTGCGCCCTTTCGCCGCGTTCCGCGGCGCCGTCCAAGCGATCGCATGAGCCACGAGAACCCCGCGCCGACGGCCGAAGCCGTTTCCGAGTCGACGCCTACAGCAGCCGATCAAACGACCGCACCCGCTACCTCGAGTGCGGCTGAGGCCGTAGCGCCCGCGGTCCCTGTTTCGCCCGAAACTGCGCCTGCAGACGACATCGCTCACGCAGCCGGCACGCCTGTCGATCAGGGTGGGGGCGAATTGCGCGAGCAGCGCGACGGTCGTCAAGGTCGCCGCAACCGTCACCGCGACCGGGATCGCGACCGCGACGAGCGCGGCCAGCGGCATGGCGGCGATCGACCGCCGCGTGACCCCAACGGCGACGACGATCGCGGTCCGCGTGGCGACCGCCCGCCACCGGCACCGTTGCCACCGCTGCCGCCGAACGCGCCGACCTCGCTGACCCAGCTGAAGCGCATGAACGCCGATCAGCTGCTGGATCTCGCCGAGGCCTGCGGCATTGGCGAGGGCGTCGCCCGCCAGCGCAAGCAGGACATCATCTTCAACCTGCTCAAGGTGTTGTGCCGGACCCAGGAAGGCATCGATGCCGAGGGCGTGGTCGAGATCCTGCAGGATGGCTTTGGCTTCCTGCGAGCCTTCGAGTCGAGCTATCTCGCGGGGCCGGACGACATCTACGTCAGTCCGGCCCAGGTCCGACGTTTCAACCTGCGCACTGGCGACTACGTCACCGGCAAGATGCGGGCGCCCAAGGACGGCGAGCGCTACTTCGCGCTGCTCAAGGTCAACGAGATCAACGGCGAGCCGCTCGAGGCCTCGAAGAACAAGGTCCTGTTCGAGAACCTGACGCCGCTGTTCCCGCGCGAGGCCTTCCATCTCGAGCGCGGCAACGGCTCCTCAGAGTACATCACCGGACGCATCCTCGACCTGATGAGCCCGATCGGCAAAGGCCAGCGCGGACTGATCGTGTCGCCACCGAAGGCTGGCAAGACCATGCTGCTTCAGAATGTCGCGCAGGCGATCGTGCACAACCACCCGGAAGTGCATCTGATCATCCTGCTGATCGACGAGCGGCCCGAGGAAGTGACCGAGATGCAGCGCACCGTGCGCGCCGAGGTCATCTCGTCGACCTTCGATGAGCCCGCGGTCCGCCACGTGCAGGTCGCCGAGATGGTGATCGAGCGTGCCAAGCGCCTGGTCGAGCACAAGAAGGACGTGGTGATCCTGCTCGACTCGATCACCCGGCTCGCGCGCGCCTACAACACCGTGGTCCCGGCCTCGGGCAAGGTGCTGACCGGTGGCGTCGACGCCAACGCGCTGCAGCGACCCAAGCGCTTCTTCGGCGCCGCGCGCAAAGCCGAAGAGGGCGGCTCGCTGACCATCCTCGCGACCGCGCTGGTCGACACCGGCTCGAAAATGGACGAGGTCATCTACGAGGAGTTCAAGGGCACCGGCAACATGGAAGTCCACCTCGACCGCCGCATCGCCGAGAAGCGCGTCTACCCGGCGATCAACATCAACCGTTCCGGCACCCGTCGCGAGGAGCTGCTGATCGATCCCGACCGCCTGCAGAAAGTCTGGATCCTGCGCAAGGTCCTGCACCCGATGGACGAACTCGCGGCGATGGAGTTCATGCTCGACAAGATGAAGAACACCAAGACCAACGACGAGTTCTTCGGCTTCATGAAGCGCGGTTGATCGCGTACGCCCGGTCGCGTGAGGCGACCGGGCCCGTCCGTCGATGAAGATCCCTGCCCGACACGCCAACCTCGCCTTCGCGGCGATCATGTCCTTCCTGATGGCGCTCTTGATGAGCGGCATCATCACGGCCATCAACCGCGGCCTCGACGCGGGCTATCCGCTGGCGTGGATCAAGAGCTTCGGCCTCGCCTGGCCGATCGCCTTCGTGCTGGTGCTGCTCCTCGCCCCGCGCGTGCGCGCGCTGGTCGCGCGCATCGTCGCGCCATAGGGGGCGGCCCGCCGAGTCACGCCGGGCAAGCACGGCGCAGCAGACTCGCGATGCGCTGTAGCGCGCGGCTTGCCGCGCGCCGTGTCGCCGCGCCAAGTGAGCTTGCCGCAGGCGATGACGTCCGGACGTGGATCGATCGCCCCGCGCGGAGTCGCGGGTGCGCCGGGCGAGCCACGGGCTTTTCCTGAACGCATCGGCCGCCATCGCTGGCGCTCTCCGTGCAAACGCCCTAGTCTCCCCCCGCTGTTGCGTCGTTTTCCGACTTTCCTCCCGGTTCCTCGAATGGCCCGTCCGCCTTGGACGCGCGCCGAGGGTCCTGCCGATCGGTTGCCGTCGCTTGCCCGCCGCGAATCTTTTGATCCGCGGCGTCACGACCCAAGGAAGTCCGTGGTGCGGCGTTGAAGGAACGCCCCGGTTTCCACCCGCGCCCCCGCGCGGCAACCATCAAAGGACCACGCCATGCGCTTCGATGACCTCGGGCTTGCGCCCGCCCTTCTCCGTGCACTGACCGAACAGGGCTATACCGATCCCACCCCGATCCAGGCCAACGCGATCCCTCCGGCGCTCGAGGGTCGCGACCTGCTCGCCGCGGCGCAGACCGGCACCGGCAAGACCGCCGCCTTCGGCCTGCCACTGTTGCAGCGGCTCGCCGCGATGCCGCGCGCCCAGGGCGACCGCCGACCGCGCGCCCTGGTCCTGACCCCGACCCGCGAGCTGGCCTTGCAGGTCGACGAGAGCCTGCGCGCCTACGGTAGCGGGCTTCGCCTGCGCACCGCGGTGATCTTCGGCGGCGTCGGCATGCAGCCGCAGGTCGAGGTGCTGCGCCGTGGCGTCGACGTCGTGGTCGCCTGTCCGGGCCGGCTGCTCGACCACATGGGCCAGCGCAGCGTCGATCTCTCCGGCATCGCGATCCTGGTCCTCGACGAGGCCGACCGCATGCTCGACATGGGCTTTCTGCGCGACATGCGGAGGATCCTGGGCGCGCTGCCGCGCGAGGGCCGCCAAACCCTGCTGTTCTCGGCCACCTTCCCCGATCCGATCCGCACGCTGGCGCAGGAGTTCATGCGCGCGCCGGTCTCGGTCGAAGTCGCCGCGCGCAACAGCATCGCCGCGACCGTGACGCATCGCGTGCACCCGGTGGACGCGATGCGCAAGCGCGAACTGCTGCTGGATCTCCTCGCGCGGGACAGCCGTCGCCAGACGCTGGTCTTCGCGCGTACCAAGCACGGCTCGGACAAGCTCGCGCGCTTTCTCGAAGCCCACGGCCTTCCCTGCGCGGTGATTCATGGCAACAAGAGCCAGAATGCGCGCACCCGCGCGCTCGGCGACTTCAAGGCCGGCCGCGCGACGGTGATGATCGCGACCGACATCGCCGCCCGCGGCATCGATATCGACCAGCTCCCGGTGGTGATCAACTTCGAGCTGCCGATGGTTCCGGAGGACTACGTGCATCGCATCGGCCGCACCGGTCGCGCCGGAGCCGAGGGCCTCGCGATCTCGCTGGTCTCGGCCGAGGAGGCAAACCAGCTGCGCGATATCCAGCGCGTGATCGACCGCGAGATCGAGCAAGAGGTCGTGGTTGGCTTCGAGCCGACGAAACCGCTACGGCTCGACGCGCGCGGTCGGTCCCAGCCCGCACTCCGGGCGCCGGAAGCGAGGTTCTCGCAAGCGCAGCCCGTGAACAGCGGCGCCCGGCCGCCGCGCGCCCACGGTCGATCGACCCACGCTGGCAAGGCCCACGGGCACTCGGCTGCCGGCGAGCGCGAGACGACGAACTCCGCGCCCGCGACACCCGGCAACGAGCGCCGACCGGGCGGCCAGCGCCGGCGACGTCGGCGCGGCCGTCAGGCGCTGTGATGGCGTGCGTAAGGCCTGGTGTCGACGCGGGTCAATCCGCTCGCACCAGCACGGCGTAGCTCTTCTTGCCGCGGCGCAGCAGCAGGTATCGGCCGAATAGCGTCGCGTTCGCATCGAGCCGGAAGTTGCCGTCGGCGACGCGGACGTTGTTGACGTAGACGCCGCCGCCTTCGAGGTCGCGGCGCGCCTGGCCCTTCGATGGCGAGAGGCCACTTGCGACCAGGGCATCGACGATGGCGAGTCCCTCGCCGTCGAGCGCGCCAGAGGCCAACGTTGCGGTCGGCACCTCGCCGACCACGTCCTCGAACACGTGCTGCTCGACGCCTTCGAGGCTGCCGCCAAAGAGGATCTCGCTCGCGCGCTCGGCGTCGGCGAGTGCTGCGTCGCCGTGCACGAGGCGCGTGACCTCGCGCGCCAGCGCGCGATGCGCGATCCGCGCCTCGGGCCGCTCGGCGTGCGCGGCCTCGAGCGGCTCGATTGCCGCGCGCGGCAGCAGCGTGAACTTGCGCAGGTACGGCGGGACCATGCGGTCCTCGCTGTTCAGGAAGAACTGGAAGAAGCGGTAGGGGCTGGTGCGCTTGGGGTCCAGCCAGACCGCGCCGGATTCGGTCTTGCCGAACTTGGTGCCGTCGGCCTTGGTGATCAGCGGGAAGGTGAGCCCATGGCAGGGCGCGCGCAGCTTCCTGCGGATCAGGTCGGTGCCGGCAGTGATGTTGCCCCACTGGTCCGAGCCGCCGATCTGCAGTTCGCAGCCCTTCTCGCGGCGGAGCCAGTAGAAGTCGTGCGCCTGCAGCAGCATGTAGCTGAACTCGGTGTACGACAGCCCCGCTTCGCTCTCGAGTCGCGCGCGGACGCTGTCCTTCGCGACCATCATGTTGACCGAGAAGTGCTTGCCGATCTCGCGCAGGAAGTCGAGGTAGTTGAGCGGCACGGTCCAGGACGCGTTGTCGACCAGTTCGGCCGCGTTCGGACCGTCGAAGTCGAGCAGCTTCGCGAGCTGGGCCTTGATGCAGGCGACGTTGTGCGCGAGTTCCTCGCGGGTCAGCAGGTTGCGTTCGGCCGATTTGCCGGACGGGTCGCCGATCATCCCGGTGGCGCCGCCGGCGAGCGGCAGCGGCTTGTGGCCGGCGAGCTGGAAGCGGCGCAGCATCAGCTGGCCCATCAGGTGACCGACGTGCAGGCTGTCCGCGGTCGGATCGAAGCCGCAGTAGAGCGTGATCGGCCCCTCGGCCAGTCGCCGGCGCAGGCCGTCGAGGTCGGTGCAGTCGGCGATCAGGTCGCGGTAGTCGAGGTCGGCGATAAGGTCCATGGCGCGGGCGGCGGCAATCCCGGCGCGCGCCGGGCGAACCCTAAATGGTAGCGGAGGGCCCGCGTGGACCTGCGCCGCGATATGGCCGGCCGCCGCCACGAAGCCGCAGCCGCTGGGAGCGCGCGGCTTGCCGCGTGCACGACCTGCAGAATCATCAGGACTCGAGCGCGGTCAGGCGGGTTTCGAGTTCGGCGACTTTCGCCTCGAGCTCGGCGACGCGCGCGGCGAGGCCCGCCTCGCTGCGTCGCTCGGATGCGCCGGCCTGGTCCGGCTCGTCGCCGCCGGGCGGCGAGTGGATCGCGACCGGACCGCCGCACAGGTGCATCCAGCGGTCCTCGCGCTGGCCGGGCTGCCGGCCGAGATCGATCACCAGCGCCGGCTCGCGCTGCGCGAGGCGGACGAGTGTGTCGCGGACCTCGGCCGCCGACTCGAAGCGCGCGAGCCGCTCGCTGCGGGCATGAAGCTCGGGCACCGTCTGCGGCCCGCGCAGGAACAGGAGCGCCAGCAGCGCTCGCTGCTGCGGCGTCAACTGCCACGCGGTGTCGAGCCGGTGCTCATAGCGCTGCGCCCGCGCGCCGTGGACCACGGCCACGAGCCTGCGGTCTTCGAGGCGGCGCAGCGCGTGTTCGACGGCGCCGGGCTCGAGCTGCATCACCGGCTCGCGGCTGGTCTTCTGGTTGGCAGCAAGGACCGCGGCGTTGACGGTCAGCGGATAGGCCTCCGGTGTCAATGCGGCCTTCTCGACTAGACAGCCCAGCAGGCGAGCCTCGATGGCGTCGAGGCGGAAAGTGTCGGGATCGATGCTCATGCCATGAGCCTCGCAAGCGCGGGCCCTCGATGCAAGGCGCGCGATCGGCTCCCGTGTCGTGGGCGCGTCCACCCACGCGGTCCTGTGCCATCCAAGGCCGGTGCGAAAGGCTTGCGGTGCCCTGTGGCGCGCGGCAGGTCGAGCCTTGGGACGAGGCGCGCGGGGATTCTGCGCGGGGCAGGCCCGGCGTTACGGACTTGCGCGGACCTGTAGCGCGCGGCTCGCCGCGCGCGGCGTCGCCGCACCGATCGGATCTTGCCGAAGCCCGGTGGGGCGCGCCTCGGCGCGCCGGGCCGGATGGATGGTCACATGGCAGACGACGGCAGCCCCACCGGGCGTGCGACGCGAGTCTCGACCGCCGCCTGCGCCGACCAGGCTTGAAGCCACAAGCCCACGCGGGCGATTCCGGTGCCCCGAAAGAGACGGGCCGCTCGCGCGGCCCGTCCCGTCCAAGGCCTGCACACACGCGCCGGTCAGGGTGCGACCTCGGTGCAGTTGCAGTGGGCGATCACCCCCGGGCGACGCTGGGTCAACACATCGGTGGCAAGCCGCTTGGCGCGCGCGAGCTCGCGCTCGTGCGCATCCGGCAGCCAGGTCGTCGGCAGCGAAAGGCCGAGGTCGGCGATCCAGGCGGCAGCGCCACCCTTGAGCGCATCGGCAAGCATCTTCTGCAACGGGCTCAGCTCCTTCTCGACGTAGCGGACGCGGTAGCCGCCCTCGGCGAGCTTCGCCAGGTCCGCCGCCGCCGCGATCGCGTCGCCCAGCGAGCCGGTCGCGTCGACGAGGCCGCGCTCGAGCGCCTGCTGCCCGGACCACACGCGACCGCGCGCGACGGCGTCGATCTCGGACGGCTCCTTGCCGCGCGCAGCGCCGACCTTGGTGATGAATTCATCGTAAATGTGGTTGATGACCTGCTGGATCATCCGGCCGGCACGCTCGTCGTAGGGCCGCGTCGGGTCGAAGGCGCCGATCATCCAGGAGGTTGCCGCGCCATCGGTGTTGATGCCGAGCTTCGACAGACCTTCCGGGAAGTTGAGCCACAGCCCGAAGACGCCGATGGAACCCGTGATCGTCGACGGATCGGCGACGATCTTGTCGGCATTCATCGAGATCCAGTAGCCGCCCGAGGCGGCGACGTCGCCCATCGATGCGACCACCGGCTTGCCGGCCTGCTGGGCCAGCTCGATCTCGCGGCGGATGATCTCGGAGGCGAACGCGCTGCCGCCGGGCGAGTCGACCCGCAGCACGATCGCCTTGACGTCGCCGTCCTCTCGCGCATCGCGCAGCAGCTTTGCGGTCGAGTCGCCGCCAACGGTGCCGGGCGGCTGCTCGCCATCGACGATCTCGCCCTGCGCGACCACGATCGCGACCTGCGGCTGGCCCGGCTTCGGCGGCGAGGTCAGGTCGATGTGGGCGAGGTAGGTGTCGAGATCGACCTGGCGGAAGGTCTGGTTCTCCTCGTCCTTCGCGCCCTTCTCGATCAGCTCGGCGCGCAGCTGGTCGCGCGTCTTCAGCGCGTCGACCAGGCCCTGGTCGAGGGCGAGCTGGCCGAGGTTGCCGCCGACGCCTTCGACCAGCGCGACGGCGTCATCGATGCCGGCGATCAGGTCTTCCGGCTTCAGGTTGCGCTGCGCGGCGATCTCGCCGACGAAGCGGGTCCAGAGATCCCCCAGCCAGTAGAGCTGGGCTTCGCGTGCCTCATCCGACATGTCCGATCGGACCAGGAACTCGCCCGCCGATTTGAACTCGCCGACGCGAAACAGCCGCACTTCGGCGCCGAGCTTTTCGAAAGCACCCTTGAGGTAAGGCCCGTAGCCGCCGAATCCCTGCAGCATCACGCCGGCGTCGGGGTGCATATAGATGCGGTTCGCGTGCGCGGCCAGGTAATACTGGCCCTGGCTGAAACCGTCGCCAAAGGCCACGATCTCCTTCCCGCTCTCGCGGAAGCGCATCATCGCCTGGCCCAGCTCGCGCAGGGTCGAGATCCCGGCGCCGCTGACCTTGTCCGGGAACAGCACCACGCGATCGATCTTCGGATCCTTCGCCGCAGCCTCGAGCGCGCGCAGGATGTCGCGGAGTTGGGTCTCCTTGACCTCGTCGCCGAGGGCTTTGCCGATCGCACGGTCGATCGGGCTCGCGCTGAATTGCTCGACGATCGCGCCTTCGGGTGCGATCACCAGCGCGGTCTTGGTCTCGAGCGGCTTGGCGCCCTTGCCGAGCCCGGCCAGCATCGCGAACAGCACGAACAGTGCGGCCAGACCGAAGACCAGGCGACGGATGAAGTTGAGCCCGCCCCAGAGCCAGATGAAGGGGCGGAACAGGATGAAGGGCTTGCTGGCTTGCTCGGCCATGGCGGGATTCCGGAGGGTTTTCCGACGAACAGGATAACGGTCCCGCCGGTCATGGCGATGTCTCGAAAGTCACGCATCGCGCCGCGCGGACCGTGGCATCATGCGCCATGGCCGACTCGCAGCGACCGTTCCCGGACGAGCACGCCCTCGACGCGCTGAACCGCTGGCTCGACGCGAATGCCCGCACCGGGCTGATGCTCGATGGCCTGCATGGGTTGATCACGGTCGCGCTCGCCGGTCCTGAGAACGTGCCGATTGGGCGCTGCCTTGCGTTGGCGCTGGGGCGCCCCGGCCCGTCCCAGGTCGACCCCGAAGTCGCCGCGATCGCCGATGCCCTCTACCGGGGCACACACGACGAGATCGAGGCCGGCGACTACGAGCCGATCCTGGGCGAGCTGGCCGAAGGCGGGCAGCTGACCGCGCGCGGCTGGTGCGAAGGCTTCGCCCTCGGTGTCGACCTGCACGCCGACGTCTGGGAAAAGCGGCTGCGGGACGACCCCGCGCTGCTGCGCATCGTCGAGCCCATCATGCGGCTTGCCGCGTCCGACGGCGTGATCGCCTACGACGAGGACCCCGAGATCAAGGCGCCGACGCGCGAGGAGTACGACCGCCTGCTTGCCGCGATCGCGCCGGCGGTGCTGGCGCTGCGCGAATACTGGGACGACGACCCGCTCGACGACGGCCCCGACCTCGACGATCTGCCCGCGATCCCCGAGCCCCCGGAGGCCGAGCCGGCGCCGCAAGCCAAGCGCACCTTGCACTGACCGAGGGCGCCGCCCGCGAGGGCGTGCAATCGGACGCGCTAGCGCGTGAGGAACCTCAGCAGCAGGTCGGCCAACTTGCCGTAGGGCGGACGCATCAGCGCCAGCGACGAGAATCGTGCCTGGTACAGCACGGGTTTCTGCTTGGTGAATGTCAGGAAGCCGGCGAGTCCATGGTATGCACCCATGCCCGAGGGCCCGATGCCGCCGAAGGGCAGCTCGCTCTGCGCGATGTGCAGGAGGGTGTCGTTGATCGTCACGCCGCCGGCGATCGTGCGCTCGAGCACGCGCGCGGTGCGCTTGCGATCGTGGTCGAAGTGGTACAGCGCCAGCGGCCGCGGCCTGGCGTTGACGAAGGCGATCGCGGCATCGACCGAATCGGCCGGCACCAAGGGCAGGATCGGCCCAAAGATCTCCTCCTGCATCAACCGCACGTCGACCGGCGCGCCGACGACCAGCGTCGGTGCCAGGATCCGTCGCGTCGGATCGCTGTCGCCGAGCTCGATCACGGTCGCGCCGCGCGCGCGCGCCTCGGCCAGCCACGCAGTCAGACGCTGGAACTGGCGCTCGCTGGCGACGCTCGTGAAGTCGGGGCTGTTGGCGGGTTCCGCGTAGGCGCGGCGCACGTAGGCGCGCATCGACTCGACGAAGGCTTCGATCTTCGTCGGCGGCAGCAGCACGTAGTCGGGCGCGATGCAGGTCTGGCCGGCGTTGAGCCACTTGCCGGCCGCGATGCGCGCGACCGCAGTTTCGATCGGGTAGTCCGGCGCGATGATCGCCGGCGACTTGCCCCCGAGTTCGAGCGTCACCGGAGTCAGGTTCTTGGCCGCAGCCGCCATCACGTGCCGGCCAACCTCGGTCGAGCCGGTGAAGAACAGGTGGTCGAACGGCAGCGCCGAGAACGCCGCCGCGACCTCGGCGTCGCCGAGTACGACCGCGACTTTCGTCTCCGGGAACAGCGAGCCGAGGAACTCCTTCAAAAGCGCGCTGGTGCGCGGCGTGTGCTCGGAGGGCTTCAGCATCACGTGGTTGCCGGCTGCGAGCGCGGCCACGAGCGGCATCAACGCGAGGTTCACCGGATAATTCCACGGCGCGATGATCCCGACCACGCCGAGCGGCTGGTAGCGAATCTCGGTGGTCGCCGGCCAGAACAGCCAGTCGGCGAGGCTCCGCTTCGGACGCATCCAGCGACGGAGCTTCGCGCGGGTGTGGTCGATCTCCTGCAGCACGGTCATGCCGTCGGTCAGCATCGACTCGTGTCGGGAGCGCCGACCGAAGTCGGCGTCCATCGCCGCGACGAACGCCGGCAGGCGGCTCTGGAAGGCCTCGCGCAGGCGCTTCAAGTCGTCCATGCGCTCATCGTAGGTGGGCACCCTCGCCGCATGCGCGGCGCGCATCCGCCCGAGCGCTTGGGCAAGGTCGAAGGCGGGGGTGTCGACGGGCTGGAGCTGGGCGTTCATCGGACGCTCCGGCAAAGCAGTCGCAGGATTATGCGCCAGTCCTGCGCAGGCGGCGTCGATGCGTTGATCGACGGGTCCGATGGCTCGACCGGAGCCGATCGCGGGTCAGGCGCAACCCGAGCCGGCACGGTAGCTGCGTTGCCCACGGAGGACCGCATCGTTCGAGCGGGCGGCGCGTCGCCCACCTGCGCCTCGGGCGAGCGGGCGCGGGTCTCACGCCATGACCTTGCGCAACACACGGCGCGCGCGCTCCGCGACAATCGCGGTTCGCGATTCTGGGCTCGCCGATGAACGCCGCAAACGATCTCACTCTGGTCCGCCCCGACGACTGGCACGTGCACCTGCGCGACGGCGACATGCTGCGCGCGGTCGTCGACCACACCGCGCGCGTCTTCGCGCGGGCGATCGTGATGCCGAACCTGAAGCCGCCGGTGACCACCGTCGCCGCGGCGTGCGCCTATCGCGAGCGCATCCTCGCCGTAGTCGATCCGGCGCTCTCCTTCACACCGCTGATGACCGCCTACCTGACCGACGACATCGATCCCGACGAGATCGCGCGTGGGTTCGCCGAGCGCGTCTTCACCGCGGCCAAGCTCTATCCCGCCAACGCCACCACCAACTCGGCCGCCGGCGTCACCGACATCCGCCGGCTCGATCGCGTGCTCGAGCGGATGCAGGCGATCGGCATGCCGCTCCTCCTCCACGGCGAGGTCGTCGACCACACGGTCGACGTCTTCGACCGCGAGGCGGTGTTCATCGAGCGCGTGATGGTGCCGACGCTGGCGCGCTTCCCGGCGCTGCGTGTGGTCTTCGAGCACATCACCACGCGCCAGGCGGTCGAGTTCGTGACCGAGGCCGGCGCCAACGTCGGTGCCACGATCACGCCACACCACCTCGAGATCAACCGTAACGCGATGTTCGAAGGCGGCATACGGCCGCACTTCTACTGCCTGCCGGTGGCCAAGCGCGAGGAGCACCGCCTGGCGCTGCGCCGCGCCGCGACCTCGGGCAACCCGAAGTTCTTCCTGGGCACCGACTCCGCGCCGCACCGCGTCACCGACAAGGAGAGCGCCTGCGGCTGCGCCGGCATCTGGAACGCGCCGGTCGCGCTCGAGAGCTACGCCAAGGTGTTCGACGAGGAAGGCGCGCTCGACCGGCTGGAAGGCTTCGCGTCGATCCACGGCCCGCGCTTCTACGGCCTGCCGATCAACACCACGCGCGTGCGCCTGGTGCGCGAGCCGCTCCCGGTGCCCGAGCGCTACACCTTCGACGCCGGCGAGATCGTGCCCTTCCACGCCGGCCGCACACTCGGTTGGCGCTACGCCGGCGCGGTGGACTGAGGCAGCGCGGGTCGCGACCTGCGGTCGCTGACACGATCGCCCCCCGGTTCGGCTGTCGACGCTCTGTTCGTCGTCAACCCTCCATGGCGGCGTGGAGGCGGGCGCCGTCGTAGGTCTCGCGGCTCTTGATCAGGGCCCGGGCGGCGGTGAGCAGCATGCGCACGACCGCGCCCCGCGCGACACCCCGCACCCCGCTGCTAGCCTTTGCGGCTGCGTCCATCGAGAGCCCCACCGATGTCGATTCGCCCGTTCAACGGCCACCTGCCCGTGCTCGGCGCCCGCGCCTATGTCGATCCAGCCGCGACCGTGATTGGCGATGTGCTGCTCGGCGACGACGTCTCGATCTGGCCCGGCACCGTGGTCCGCGGCGACGTCAACCACATCCGCATCGGCGCGCGCACCAACGTCCAGGACGGCACCATCGTCCATGTCACCCACGAAGGCCCGTTCACGCGGCCGGGCGGCTTCCCGACCGTGATCGGCGCCGACGTCACCATCGGCCACGCCGCCGTGATCCACGCCTGCACGATCGAGGATGCCTGTCTGATCGGCATGCACGCCACGGTCCTCGACGGCGCGGTCGTCCGCAAGCACGGCTTCGTCGGGGCCGGCGCCGTGGTCTCGCCCGGCAAGGTCGTCGGCGAGGGCGAGCTCTGGCTCGGCAACCCGGCGCGGATGGTCCGCGTCCTCGGCGACCGCGAGATCGAGGCGCTCTACTACTCCGCCTCGCACTACGTGAAGCTCAAGGACGCCTATCTCGCTGGCGGTGGCTGAGCGCGGCGCGGCGGCAAGGGCGGCGCTCGCGTCCGATCCCCGGGGCGCCTCTGCCGCTCGACCGATCGCGCCGGCAGCCGGCCGTCAGGCCGCGCCGGGCCGCGATCGGGTATTGACGCCTGCGATCAGGGCTTGATCGCGGCCTGGTGCGCGGCGAGCGCGGCCGGCAGTCCATCGAGCAGCGCGGCGCCGTTCGGCACCGTGATGCTGGAGCCGGCGAAATCATCGCCGATCGGCTGGACGCGGCCGCCGAGGCAGTTTCCGAGGAAGGCTTCCGCGACCGCGTTGAAGGCGAGGCGGTTCTGCGGGCGCGCGAAGCCGTGGCCCTCGTCCGGGAACAGCACGTAGGTCACCGGGATCGACTTCGCCTGCATCGCGCGGACGATCTGGTCGGACTCGGCCTGCTTGACGCGCGGGTCGTTGGCGCCTTGACCGATCAGCAGCGGGCGCTGGATGCGGTCGATGAAGTTGAGTGGCGAGCGTTCCTCGAGCAGGGCACGGCCCTCGGCGGTCTCGGGGTCCCCGACGCGGGTCGAGAACTGGCGCTTGATCGGTTCCCAGTATGGCGGGATCGAAGCCAGCAGCGTGTTGAGGTTCGACGGGCCGACGATGCTGACGCCGCAGGCGAAGTCGGTCGGGGTGAAGGTGACGCCGGCGAGCGCGGCGTAGCCGCCGTAGCTGCCGCCCATGATCGCGACGCGCTCGCGGTCGGCGATGCCCTGCGCGGCGGCCCAGGCGACGCCGTCGAGCAGGTCGTCGTGCATCTTGCGGCCCCACTCGCGGTCGCCGGCATTGACGAAGGCCTTGCCAAAGCCGGTCGAGCCGCGGAAGTTGACCGACAGCGTGGCGTAGCCGCGGTTGGCGAACCACTGGTGCTGCGCGTTCAGGCCGTAGAAGTCGCGCGCCCACGGGCCGCCGTGGACCAGTAGCACCATCGGCACCGGTCGCTCGGGCTTGCCGTCGCCGTCGGCGTCGGAGCCGGTCGGCAGCGTGTAGTAGCTCGGCATCACGAAGCCGTCGCGCGTCGGAATCTCGACTGGCCACATCTTCGCCAGCGGCTGGCCCTCGAGCTCGGGCCGGGTGTTGAACCAGAACGTGATCTCGCCCGAGGCGCGGTCGTAGAGGTGGAAGGTAGTCGGCGCGTCCGAGCGCGAGAGCACGACGACCCAGGTGCGGTCGTCGAGCGTGCGCGAGGCGATGCCGAACTCGCCGTCTCCCGCCAGCTGCTTCAGGCGATCGAGGTCCTTCTGGATCGTCGGATCGAGCGCCTGCCAGCCCGAGCGCAGATAGGTCGCCGAGGTGGCCTGGACGACGCCGGTCATCGGGTCGGACAACGTGCCGGTGACGTCGGCGCGCGCGTCCTCTCGCAACAGGGTGCGCTCGCCGGTCCGGGTATCGATGGCGTACAGCGCGCCGGTATTGCGCTCGCGCGAGTCGAGCATGTACAGCACATGGCCGTCGAAGGTGAAGCCGGCGGGGGCGGTGGTCAGCGAGTCCTCCTGTGGGATCTTTGCCCAGCTCTGCCAGCCGGTCCCCATGCGGATGAACCACTCGTTGCCGCCGTCGCGGGTCTGGATGCCGGCGAAGCGCAGGATGAAGTTGTCGTCGATCAGAAACGAGACGAAGCGGTCGTTCTCGAAAGAGCGCTCTGACTGGCCAGTGCGCAGGTTGACGCGGTAGAGGTCGAACAGGCGAGGATCGCGCTGGTTGTGGCTGATGACGACCTCGCTCGGAAACCGGCGGCTGATCTGTGCGATCGAGGCGCGCGCACCCTTTGGGCTCAGTTCGCGGGTCGTTCCGGTGACGAAGCTGGTCGCGAACACCTGAAAGTTCTCATCCCCGCCGACGTCCTGCGAATAGAGAATGTGTTCATTGGTGTATGCGAAGGAGAAGCCGCGGATGCCGCGGTTGCGGTCGTTGGTCACCGGGCGGGCGTCCGCCGGGTTCTCACGCGGGGCGATCCAGACGTTCAGCACGCCGTCGCGCGGCGCAATGAAGCCGAGCCATCGGCCATCGGGGCTGATCTGGCCGCCGGTGCGGGACGGATTGCCGAAGAGCGCCTCGCGCGAGATCAACGGGATCTCGGCCACGGGGCTCGCAGTGGGCGCCGAGGCCTGCATCGTCGGGCGCGTCGTGTCGGTCGCGCAACCGGCCAGGGCGAGCACGGCGATGAGCCCGCCGAGTCGGAGCATCGAAGTCGCCATCAGAGGTCTCCTTGTCCAAAGCTCTTACTGTCACGCCTCGCGCCGCCCTGCGCCTGTGCCAACGGTCACGGCTAGTCCTGCCGCACACCCCGATGCACATCGAACCCGGCCGGTGGCGGTCGAGGCTCAGCCCTCGATCAGCACCCACGCCCACGCGGGGATCGTCAGCGCCGAGAGCACGATGCCGTAGCCGACCATCGCCGCGGCCAGCCGCGGAGCGAGGCCCGCGGCGGCGGCCAGCGCCATTGCGGTGATCATCGTCGGCATCGCGCTCTCGAGCACCGCGACCTGGAACGCGGTGCCTTCGAGGCCGAGCAGCCACGCCAGCGGCCACGCCGCTGCCGGCAGCAGCACCAGCTTGCCGCCGAGCCCGACCGCGAGCGGGGCCAGATGCTCGCGCGGCAGGCGCAGCCGCAATTGCACGCCGATCGCGAGCGCGACCAGCGGCAGCAGCGCGTCGGCAAGCCGCGTGAGCACGGCCTCGACCTCGGCCGGCGGTCGTTCCGGCATCACCGTCAGCGCCGCGGTCAGCGCGATGAAAGGGGGGAACGCGAGGATCCGGCGCAGCGTGGCGCGCAGCGACGGATCGCCACCGACGCCGACGCGGGCGAGGATCGCGATGCCGGCCGAGGACATCATGATGAAGGTGCCGAACTGGTCGTAGACCACCGCGTGTGGCAGCGCCTCCACCCCGAGCAGTGCGCCGACCAGCGGATAGCCGAGGAACGAGGTATTGCCAAGCGCCACGGCGAGCACCAGCAGCCAGGTGGTCTCGCGCGGCCAGCCCAGCGCGCGGCCGATTCCGAGCACGATCAGCGCCGCGAGGACGCCCAGCAGCCACGGCAGCGCCGCCATCGCCGCGACCCCCGCGTCGACGCGCAGGCCCGGCGCGTGCAGCAGGATCGAGGCCGGCAGGCAGATCGTCAGCACGATCTGGTTCAGCACCGCGGGCGTCGCCTCGGCAAGCACGCCGGCGCGCCCGAGTCCATGGCCGAGCACGACGAGACCGACGAGGAAGGCGAAGGCGGTGATTGCGTCCATCGTCCGTCATTCGGGCGCCGTCTTGCGGCGCCGTGCTCAGTCGAGCGCCGCGGCCAGCCGCCGCGCGGCGGCGAGTCCCGAGCGATAGGCACCGTGCGTGGTTCCCGGGGCGGCGACATCGAGATGCTCACCGGCCAGCACGATGCGGTCGGCGATCGGCTCGGACAGCGCGGCGCGAACGTCGCCATGGTCGCCGGGCAGGCGGCGGCTGTAGGCGCCGCGCGCGAAGGCGTCGCGACCCCAGCGGCTGACTGCGACGGCGGTCGGCTCCGGCACCAGGTCGAACATGCGTCGCAAATCCCGGAGCGCGAGTTCCGCGATCGCCGCATCGCCCTCGGATTCGATCAGATTGGCGCGGCGACCGGAGGCCAGCGCGGCGAGCACTGGGGCACCTGCGGTCGGCGAGACATCGAACCACTCGAGCGGTCCATCCAAACCTCGGCCGATCTCGGCGAAGCGCGCCACGCCCTCCGGCCAGAAGCGCCTCGGAAAGCGCAGCGCGATCCGGTTCATCCGGCCCATCGTCAGCGCCGCGAGCGCCTCGCGCGCGCGCCGGCTCGGGGTCGGCTCGAGCGCGATGTCGCCGGCCTGGAGCACGCCGAGCGGCACGGCCAGCACCACGCCGCGCGCGGCGAGCGCGCTCCGGGTCGTCCGCACCTCGATCGCGTCATCGCGGACACGCACCGCGAGCACCGGCGTCGCGCGACGAATGTCGAGGCCACGCGCAAGTGCGTCGACGAGGCGGCGATGACCGCCGTCGGGCAGCACGTGCGCGCCGCGCGCCTCCACGCCCTCGTCGATCGCGCGCAGGGACAGCTCATCGAGGTCGGCGGCCCACTCGCGCGCGAGGTCGCTGTGCAGCTGGAAGCGCAGCGCCTGGCGTACGCGGGGGCTCGCGGCAGCCAGCTCCGGCCAGCCGAGCAGGGTCGCGACCAGCCCGGCGTCGGTGTCGGGCGTCAGTCGCCGGCGCGCCGCGGCGAAACGGGCCATCGCGCCCGCGCGCAGGGCGTCGACCGCATGCAGTTCGGTGGCATCGAGCCGCGCGGTGCCCTCGAACAGCGCCTGGCGATCGAAGTCGGTCGCCTGCCAGCGAACACCGGCCTCTCGGGCGACCGCGGCCAGCGGATTGCCGTCGATGCCGTGGATCCACGCCGCGCCCATGTCGACCGGCGCGCCGCCGAGATCGACCGTCCATGCGCGGCCGCCGATGCGGTCGCGCGCTTCGAGCACCAGCGTGCGATGGCCGCGCCGCGACAGCTCGCGCGCGGCGGCGAGCCCGGCGAAGCCGGCGCCGACCACGATCACGTCCACCGCCGCCGAGCGCGCGGCGCGCACGACCAGGGGCGCGGCCGCGAACCCGGCGAGGAGCTGCCGGCGGGTGGCCATCTGGCGGGGCGCCTACTCGGCCGTGCGTGCGCCGAGGTTGGCGCGGATCTGCGCGTCGACCGCGGCGATCGCGCTCATGTTGACGACGCGCCGAACCGTGGCCGACGGCGTCATCACGTGCGCGGGCTTGGCGACGCCCATCAGGATCGGCCCGATCGCGACGCCTTCGGTCATCACGCGAACGAGGTTGTAGGCGATGTTCGCGGCGTCGATGTTCGGGCAGACGAAGAGATTGGCGCGGCCGTCGAGCTGCGAGCTCGGGAAGATGCGCTCGCGGATCGACGGGTCGAGCGCCGCATCGGCGTGCATCTCACCCTCGATCTCGACGCTCGGCACGCGCTCGCGCACGATCCGCAGCGCCTCGGCCATCTTCTTCGCGTGGCGGTTCTCGTGGCTGCCGAAATTGGAGTGCGAGAGCAGCGCGACCTTGGGCTTGATGCCGAAGAGCCTCAGGCGCAACGTCGCCTGCAGCGTCGCGCGCGCGATCTCTTCGGCGTCCGGATCGACCTGGACGTGGGTGTCGAGGAAGAAGAACACGCCCTTGTCGTTGGCGACCGCGGTCATGGCCGCCGGCGCGTGCACACCGGGCTCGAGGTCGATCACGCTCAGCACGTGCTTGAGCTTCGAGTGGTAGCGGCCGACCACACCGCAGATCATCGCGTCGGCCTCGCCGCGGTCGACCATGATCGCGGCGATCACGGTGCCGCGCGAGCGCACGATCGCCTTGGCCATCGCCGGCGTCACGCCGCGGCGCTCGTTGCGCGCGTGGTAGTGGCGCCAGTAGTCCGGGAAGCGCGGGTCGTCGTCGATGTTGGTGACCTCGAAGTCGACGCCGGCGCGGATGCGCAGGCCGAGGCGCTGGATGCGGCGCTCGATCACCGCCGGGCGGCCGATCAGGATCGGCCGCGCGAGGCCCTCGTCGACCAGCGTCTGCACCGCGCGCAGCACGACCTCCTCCTCGCCCTCGGCGTAGGCGATGCGCTGCGGCGCGCTGCGGGCGCGGTCGAACACCGGCTTCATCACAAGGCCGGTACGGAACACGAACTGCGAGAGCTTCTCGCGGTAGGCGGCGAGGTCGGTGATGGGCCGCGTCGCGACGCCCGAGGCCATCGCTGCCTCGGCCACGGCCGGGGCGAGTTCGACCAGCAAACGTGGGTCGAAGGGCTTGGGGATCAGGTACTCGGGGCCGAAGGCCGGCAGCGTGCCGCCGTAGGCGCTGGCGACGACGTCGGAGGCCTCCTTGCGCGCGAGCCCTGCGATCGCGCGCACGCAGGCGAGCTTCATCGCTTCGTTGATCGTGGTCGCGCCGACATCGAGCGCGCCGCGGAAGATGTACGGGAAGCACAGCGCGTTGTTGACCTGGTTCGGGAAGTCGCTGCGCCCGGTCGCGATCACCGCGTCGGGCCGTGCCAGCCGCGCCTCGACCGGGTCGATCTCCGGCACTGGGTTCGCGAGCGCCAGGATCACCGGGCGGTCGGCCATGTTCTTGACCATCGCCGGCTTCAGGACATTGCCGGCCGACAGGCCCAGAAAGACGTCGGCGCCCTCGACCAGCTCGTCGAGCGTGCGGGCTTCGGTCTTGCGTGCATAGCGCCGCTTGGCCTCGTCCATTTCCTCGGCCCGGCCCTCGTAGACCACGCCGCAGCGGTCGTAGACCAGGATGTGCTCGCGCTTCATGCCGAGCGCGACCAGCATGTCGAGGCAGGCGATGCCGGCGGCGCCGGCGCCCGAGGCGACCAGGCGCACCTCGTCGATCCGCTTGCCGACGACCTCGAGCGCGTTCAGCACCGCCGCGCCGACGATGATCGCGGTGCCGTGCTGGTCGTCGTGGAAGACCGGGATCTTCACCCGCTCGCGGAGCTTCCGCTCGACCTCGAAGCACTCGGGGGCCTTGATGTCCTCGAGGTTGATGCCGCCGAAGGTCGGCTCGAGGCTGGCGATGATGTCGACCAGCTTGTCCGGGTCGCGCTCGTCGATCTCGATGTCGAAGACGTCGATGCCGGCGAACTTCTGAAACAGCACGCCCTTGCCTTCCATGACCGGCTTGGCCGCGAGCGGGCCGATGGCGCCGAGTCCCAGCACCGCGGTGCCGTTGGTGATGACGGCGACGAGGTTCGCGCGCGCGGTGACGGTCGAGGCCTCGGTCGGGTCGGCGACGATCGCCTCGCAGGCGGCGGCGACGCCGGGCGAGTAGGCCAGCGCCAGGTCCTTCTGCGTCACCAGGGACTTGGTCGGCGTGACCTTGATCTTCCCGGGCGGGTGCTGGCGGTGGTACTCGAGGGCCTGGGCCTTCAGCAGCGAGTCGTCGGTCATCGGTTGGTCGCGCAATGCGTGGGGCGTCATCGATCCGTGAAGGGTATCAGCGGGCCCGCGAGCCTCGCCGGGCGAGACGAGGGCATGGCGAGGCATCGATGGCGTCTCGCTCCGCCTTTCGCGACACTGCGCGATACCGAGCCACACCGGAACCCGACCATGGCCTTTCCCCGCACCCGCCCGCGACGGATGCGTCGCGACGACTTCTCGCGCCGGCTGATGCGCGAGCACCACCTTACGACCGACGACCTGATCTGGCCGGTGTTCGTGCGCGAAGGGCACGACGTGGTCGAGCCGGTGCCGTCGATGCCCGGCGTGATGCGGCACTCGATCGACCGGCTGGTCGCGGCCGCGCGCGAGGCGCAGGACCTCGGCATCCCGGCCATCGCGATCTTCCCGGTGACGCCGCCCGAGGCCAAGAGCGAGGACGCGCGCGAGGCCTGGAACCCCGAGGGCCTCGCCCAGCGCGCGGTGCGCGCGCTCAAACGCGAGTTGCCCGCGCTCGGCGTGATCACCGACGTCGCGCTCGACCCGTTCACCACGCACGGCCTCGACGGCCTCGTCGACGCCACGGGCCACGTCGTCAACGACCCCACGATCGAGGTGCTGGTCAAGCAGGCGCTCTCGCACGCCGCGGCCGGCGCCGATGTGGTCGCCCCGAGCGACATGATGGACGGCCGCGTCAAGGCGATCCGCGACGCGCTCGAGGCCGCGGGCCACGTCGACACGCGGATCCTCGCCTACAGCGCCAAGTACGCGTCGAGCTACTACGGACCCTTCCGCGACGCGGTCGGCAGCGCCGGCGCGCTCGGCAAGGGCTCCAAGCACACCTTCCAGATGGACCCGGCCAACACCGACGAGGCGCTCCACGAGGTCGCCCTGGACCTCGACGAAGGCGCCGACATGGTGATGGTGAAGCCGGGCATGCCCTACCTCGACATCGTGCATCGCGTGAAGCACGAATTCGGCGTGCCGACCGTCGCGTACCAGGTCAGCGGCGAGTACGCGATGCGGAAGGCCGCCGCTGCGAACGGCGGGCTGGACGAGCGCGCTTGCGCGCTCGAGGCGCTGCTCGCGTTCAAGCGCGCCGGCGCCGACGCGATCCTGACCTACTTTGCGGTCGATGCGGCGCGGTGGTTGCGGGGGACGTGATGCGCATCGGGCGCGCCGCGCGCACGCGGCAGTCGCGGTCGGTGGCTCGATCGGAGATGGCCCGGGAAGTCCAGGCTACCGGCGCGTCATTTCCCGGCGCTGCGTGAGGTGAGCAGCTCGATCCGGGGCGAGAGGCCGAGTGCGCCCGCGCGCTTCGCGAGCCGCCGATCGAAGGTGCTAGAGGCGGACGCGCGAGCGCTGCGTGCGAGGTGCAGCGCGTCGGCGAAGTCGAGGCCCTGC